>DAIMCQ010000344.1:0-4243 GCA_036726285.1 Azonexus sp. | reverse complement strand
TTCGTCCAGGCGGATTTCGCCGACCCCGTGGACATGGCGAATCGACTGGTCGTGATGGCGCACGATCCGGTATCGGATATCGAAGCTGTTTTTATGATCGTTGATCAGTCCGCGATGGTAGTGACGGAGCATCGCCTTGTCGTCCGGATGGACAAGCGCTATCCAGCTTTTGCGCGAGCGGACAAAATCGTTCGGGATGCCGAATATCTGGTCGAGCATGGGCGAGGCGGACCAGGTATCGAGTTGAGGGTCGAACTGGAAATGTCCTAGGCGGGCCAAGCGCTCGGCTTGACGCAGGTTTGCTTCGCGTTCGGCCAGTGCCGCGCGGGCTCGGTGCATCGAAAGACCAATGCCCAGTTCGCTTGCCATGTCGCAGAGCAAGGGAATCTCGTCGTCGCTGAAGGCGTCCGGTTCGGTCGAGTAGAGGTTGAGCGAACCCATGATCCGTCCCTCTATCCTGACCGGCAAGGCCGCCGAGGCCTGGACTCCCGAGCGCTTGGCGAAATCGCGCCAGCTGGCGTAGCTCGGGTCGCTCAAGGTGTCATGCACGATGACCGGAACACCGGTCCGTATCGCCCGCCCGGTCGGGCCTTGGCCGTTTGGGACATCGGCCCAACTGATGTTCAGAGTGCTCAACTCTTCGGAACTAAAGCCTGCCTCAGCCAAGGGGATAACGCGTTTTTCGCGGTCATTCATGGCCTGGGCGATCCAGGCACCACGATAGCCACCGATATCGACGGCCAAGCCGCAGATTTCGTTAAGCATGGCCAATTCGTCGTTTTGTCTGATTAAGGCCTGATCCATGCCGCTCATCAAGCGCAGGGCACGGTTTTGTCGATTCAATGCGGCTGCTGCCAAACGCCGCTGGCCGATATCGGTCAGGATACCGGCTATCAGTTTGGGGCTGCCATCCTGCTTGCGCTCGATGACACAGCCCCGGTTTTCAAGCCAGACCCAACTGCCATCCTGGCGCCGGAAACGGTGTTCGACGACAAAGGCTTTTGTTTTAGGGGCGGCGACCTGAATCAAGCCTTGTTTGAATTCGGTAATGTCGTCGTGGTGTAGTCGTTCTTCCCAGTCGGATCGGGTCCGCGGTGCTGATTGGCGGGTGCAGCCGAGCAAATGCAGGGCGCTGTCGTTGAAGACATGGCGGTCGGTTTCGTATTCATATTCCCAGTTGCCGGCCCCCGCAACATCGAGCGCCAACTGCATGTGCGCTTCCAGGCGTAGGCGATCGCGTTCTTGGTTCAGTTTGTCCAGGGCTTCTTCGATATGGTGTGTGGCGAGATGTTCGAACAGGCGGCGCTGGCTGACAACGCCGGCGATATTGCCGCCTGCGTCAAAAACGACCATGTGGCGCAGGCGGTGCTGTGCCATGCGCTCAAGGGCATCGGAGACCGAATGGTCGTCGGCTATTCCGATCACCGGGCTGCTCATCACTTCGCCAATCCTGATTTCGGCGGGCTGCTGCAGGCGGCTGAGCAGGCGTGGAATATCGCGCTCGGTGAGGATGCCAAGGGCCTTGCCGTGGTCGGTGACGATGACATAGTCAGCCCGCGCCTCGACCATTTCAGCGATGGCCTGCTCCAGTCGCTGTTCCGGGCCGAGGCGAGGAATGTCATGCTCCATCAACGAATGCAGCGTCTGTAGATGATGGAAGATATCGGTCCCGATATTGATCCGGAAGTCGGTGTCGCTGACCAAACCCTGGGTTTCGCCGTTGCCATCGACGATGACGATATGCCGTGTTTGACTGGCGATGACCAATTGCCGGGCGGCAAACAAGTTCATCGCGCTGTCCGACGTGATCAGCGGCGCCTGCATCAACTGCGCGACTGGCGTTTCGAGTGAGTCATGCCGGTTGATGGCGTGGAGCAGATGCGTTTCGGTGATGATGCCGATCGGCTTGCGGGCCAGTTCGACAATCAGGCATGAAACACCGGCCTCGGCCATGTGTTTGGCGGCCTGGTGAAGCGTTTGTTCGGGCGTCGCGGTTTCGACGGTGCGACTCATCGCTTCGGCCAGCGTAGGGAAGTGGGAAGGATTCATGGCACAACAGTGCCGGGCGGCACGGGGAGGTTGGCCACAAGGGCAGGGATCATTCTGAGATACACATGGCGCAGCGTTTGCAGCAAGTCGGCGATCTCTTCGCTGGCAGCGTTCCGGCGCAGCGCCGCTTCGAGTGTTGCCGCCGCCTGCTGGATTGCCGTAATGCCCAAGGTTCCGGCTGCGCCTTTCAGCGTGTGCACGGCACGCAATGCTTCGACGGCCTGATGTTCGGCAAGCAGTTTCTCGATTGTCTCCGGGTCTTCGGCATGGCTCTGAACGAATGTGCCGAGCAGGCGCAGGTAGCTGGCAACCCGGCCGCGTACCGAACCAAGACCGAATTCTGTATCCAGACCATCGATTCCGGCCAGGCCTGGTGGTACGGCGATCAGCGAGGGCCGGGCGACGGCCGGTGAAGGATCGGCAGGGGGCGGCTTGTCGGCTAAAGGCAGCGGCGCCGCAGTTAGCCATTTGATCAAGCTGTTATAGAGATTCTGAGGTTCCACCGGCTTGGCGATATGGTCGTTCATTCCGGCCTCGAGGCAACGCCGTCGATCTTCGCTGAAGGCATTTGCCGTCATCGCCAGAATCGGGGTGCTGCGGCCGCTGCCGGCCTCCTTGCTGCGAATCGCACGGGTTGCCGTCAGTCCGTCCATGACTGGCATCTGCATGTCCATCAGGATCAGGTCGTAGTTGTTGTGCTCGAGCTTCTCCAAGGCTTCCTTGCCGTTGATCGCAATATCGGCCTGCAAGCCGACGGCGCTGAGCAGATCAAGGGCTACCGCCTGGTTGATCTGGTTGTCTTCGACCAACAGGATCCGGCTGTGCGTATAACGTTCGCTCAGCAGGTGTTCGGCGTCGCCGGGCAAGCTGCGTTCGGTCGCTTCGCCGTTGACGGTTTGGCTGGCTTGCAGGCGGGCGGTAAACCAGAATGTGCTGCCTTGGCCGAAGACGCTCGACATGCCGCTTTCTCCGCCCATCAGTTGGGCCAGTCGGCGGGCGATGGCCAGGCCCAGCCCGGTGCCGCCGAAGCGTCGAGTGGTTGAGCTGTCGGCTTGTTCGAACACATCAAAGATCTTGGCCTGTTGCTCGGCAGGGATGCCGATGCCGGTATCGGTCACCGCGAAATGGACCAGCATGCCGTCGGCGGTTTCATCTTGCCGGCTGACCCTGATCGAAATGCTGCCATTTTCGGTAAATTTGACGGCGTTGGAGAGAAAATTCAGCAGGACCTGGCCGATGCGCAGTGGGTCGCCCTGTAAAACGGGGGGGAGATCGGGATCAATTTCGACGTGGAATTCGATACCGCGGGAGCGCATGCGATCAATGAGCAGGGCGCTGGTGTTGTCGAGCAAGCGTGAGATTGAAAAACTGGCCGGCACCAGTTCCAGCTTGCCGGCTTCGATCTTCGAGATATCGAGAATCTGGTTGATGATGGCCAGCAGATGCCGGGCGGCATTCCCGACTTTGCTCAGGCGATCCAGTTGCGATGAGTCACGCGTACTGCGTTCGACCAGATGCGTCAAACCGA
Source organism: Azonexus sp. (assembly GCA_036726285.1). Classification (GTDB taxonomy): domain Bacteria; phylum Pseudomonadota; class Gammaproteobacteria; order Burkholderiales; family Rhodocyclaceae; genus Azonexus. The sequence goes on along the minus strand of DAIMCQ010000344.1, from coordinate 666 downwards.
TGATGGCATTCATCGGTGTGCGTATTTCATGGCTCATGTTGGCCAAGAAGGTACTTTTTGCCCGGCTGGCATCTTCGGCGGCTCGCTTCGCCGCCTCCAGTTCTGCGGTGCGGGCGATGACCAGTTCTTCCAGGTGGTGGCGATGTTTTTCCAGTTCGCTGGTGGCCTGGCGTTGCTCGGTGATGTCATCGATGTACACCACCAGGTGCGGTTCGTCGTCCATCATCACCATTTCGGCCGAGATGCTGATGATCAGATGCTTGCCGCTACGGGTAACGCCGGTGCTTTCGAAATCGATGATCCGCCCTTCCCGGCGAATGATGTCGACCATTTTCACCCGGTCCGCTTCATTACCCCACAGGCCGACCTCGAGTGTCGTCTTGCCGATCAGCTCGTCGCGTTGCCAGTCGTATTCGTGGAGCAGGCGTTCGTTGGCATCGACCAGCTTGCCATCTCGCATGCGGGTGATGCAAGCCGCGACCGGTGCAGCACGAAATGCTATGGCCAGTCGTTCCTGCAGTTGCCGCACTTTGCCCTCGGTTCGTCGGCGCTCGGTGATGTCGAGAACAAATGCGAGCACGTAGGGTTCTCCGCCAAGCGCAATGATTTCAGCCGATAAGCTGACCTCGATGGCTTGTCCGTCGCGCTTTAACCAGGTCGTCTGGT
>DAIMCQ010000343.1:0-4292 GCA_036726285.1 Azonexus sp. | reverse complement strand
GGTTATGGCGGTAACGGTCTTCCGTTCTACAAGAATTTTTATGCGGGCGGCGTAAATTCGGTGCGAGGTTACAAAGCGTCGAGTTTAGGTCCGGTGACTCTCTCGTCTGACGGCTCGGATTATCGTATTGGCGGTAATCGGCGCGTGATCGGGAATGCCGAGTTGCTGTGGGGGGTGCCGGGGATGGAGAAGAGCTTCCGTATGGGATGGTTCTTCGATGCTGGTCAGGTGTATGGCAAGGGCGAAAAGCTGGATTTGGGTGACTTGCGGTATTCAACCGGTTTGACCGCTTCGTGGATTTCTCCTATTGGTCCCCTTAAATTCAGCTACGGTATGCCGCTAAACAAACAGGATAATGATAAAACGGAGTCCTTCCAGTTCCAGTTGGGCACCACATTTTGATTCAGGAGTCTCAAGTTGAAAATTAAGTCTGTCGTTCTTGCATCCTTGATGTCCACTTTGTTTTTGACGGGAGCAAGTGCTGCCGAATTGAAGGTCGGTTATGTAAATACCCAGCGTATTTTCCGCGATGCTCCGGCGGCACAGAAGGCTGCTAAAAAGCTTGAAGGTGAGTTTGCCAAGCGCGATCAGGATTTGCAGCGTATGGCCAAGCAACTTCAGGGGCTGCAAGAGAATTTGGAGAAGAACTCAGTGACGATGGCCGAGAGTGATCGTCGTGCCAAGGAAAAAGAGTTCGGTGAACTATCCCGCGAATTCCAGCGCAAGCAGCGGGAGTTTCGTGAGGATTTGAACCTGCGTCAGAATGAAGAAAATGCTGCGGTGATCGAGAAGGCCAATAAGGCCATCAAGCAGATCGCTGAGTCTGACAAGTACGATCTGATTTTGCAGGATGTTGTATGGGTTAGCCCTCGGTTGGATATAACCGACCGCGTGATCAAGGCGCTTGCAGAAGGTAAGTAATGCCTAGCGGCGCGGGTATTGTTCTCTCGCTTTCAGACATCGCCGCCCGCTTGGGCGGCGATGTTCTTGGAGATGGCGAAACACAGATTCGGCAAGTTGCGACGCTGGCATCGGCGGGTGAGGGCGAGATTGGCTTCTTGGCCAATTTGAAATACAAAGCTCAGTTGCAGACAACCAAGGCGGCTGCGGTGATCGTTTCTCCCGAGTTTGCCGATGCGGTTGCTTTGCCGCGGATTGTCTGCCGGAACCCCTACGCCTACTACGCGCGCTTGGCGAGTTTGCTCAATCCTTCTGTGGCGAACGTTTCGGGCGTCCATCCTTCTGCACACTGCGCATCAAATGTTCCTGAGGGAGTGTGCGTCGGCGCGAATGTCTCGATCGGTGAAGACGTCGTACTCGGGCGGGGTGTGGTGATTCATCCCGGGTGTGTTCTGGGCGATCGGGTTTGCATTGGCGAAAATACGGTTCTTTACCCCAATGTCAGTGTTTATCAAGGATGCGAAGTGGGTTCCGACTCGATCATCCATGCCGGCGTCGTGATCGGTGCCGATGGTTTCGGCTTTGCGCCGGACCAGGGGCAATGGATCAAGATTCCGCAGATTGGTCGTGTCGTCATCGGGAATGGCGTTGAAGTCGGTGCTAACACGACAATTGATCGGGGCGCTCTGGATGACACACTGATTGGAGATGGCACCAAGCTCGATAATCAGATCCAGATCGGCCATAACTGCGTTATCGGTAAGCACTGCGTCATTGCGGCCTGTGCCGCGGTGGCTGGAAGCGTCACCCTGGAGGATAACGTCGTGGTCGGTGGGGCGGCGATGATCGCCGGTCACGTGACGATTGCATCGGGTGCGGTCATTTCAGGCGGCTCCCTGGTGATGAAAAGCATTACCAAGCCGGGGCAATACACCAGCGTTTTTCCGCTGGAAGAACACAGCCACTGGTTGCATAACGCGGCTCAGATCCGTCATCTGGCCAAGTTGGCCGAACGGGTTTCCGAGTTGGAAAAAAAATTCAAAAGTATTGATGGAGAGGGTTAATCAAATGGATATTCACGAAATTCTCGAACACTTGCCGCATCGTTATCCCTTTCTGTTGGTGGATCGGGTGCTGGAAGTCGTGCCGGGTAAGTCCATTCATGCCTACAAGAACATCACCATGAACGAGCCGTATTTCGTTGGCCATTTTCCGCATCACCCGGTGATGCCGGGGGTGCTGATCATGGAGGCTCTGGCCCAGGCGGCAGGCATCCTGTCGTTCAAAACGATGGAATCAAAACCAGACCCGAACTCGGTGTTCTATTTTGTCGGGATTGATGACTGCCGTTTCAAGAAGCCGGTGATGCCGGGCGACCAACTGCACCTGCATATCGAAATCGAACGCCAGATGCGTGGTATCTGGAAGTACAAGGCTGAGGCGCGGGTTGATGGTCAGATCGTGGCCGAAGCCAAGCTGATGTGCGCCAAGCGGGATGTCTGAAATGATTCACCCCACAGCCATTGTCGATCCGGGTGCCAAGATTGGCGCCAATGTCGAGGTCGGTCCTTACTCGATCATTGGTCCGCACGTCGAAATCGGCGATAACACGAGGGTTGGCGCGCATGTCGTGATCAAGGGGCATACCCGGATTGGTCGCGACAACCAGATTTTCCAGTTCTGTTCTCTGGGCGAAGTGCCGCAGGACAAGAAGTACGCCGGTGAGCCAACCCGTCTGGAGATTGGTGACCGCAATACCATTCGTGAGTTCTGTACCTTCAATCTGGGTACGGTGCAGGACGCCGGTGTCACCCGCGTGGGCGACGACAACTGGATCATGGCCTACGTGCACATTGCTCATGATTGCCAAGTCGGCAACAAGGTGACTTTCGCCAACAACGCGTCGCTGGCCGGCCATGTGGTGGTCGACGATTGGGCTATCCTGGGCGGCTTTACCGGTGTTCATCAGTTTTGCCGCATCGGCGCTCATGTCATGACTGCTGTCAGCACGGTCATCTTGCAGGATGTGCCGCCCTATCTGATGGCGGCCGGCAATACGGCAACGCCGTACGGCATCAATGTTGAAGGCCTGAAACGGCGCGGGTTCAATGCAGAATCGATTACTTCCTTGAAGCGGGCCTATCGGACGTTGTACAAGTCGGGACTGTTGCTTGAGGAAGCCAAGCAGAAACTGGCTGAAGATGCCAGGACGCAGCCTGACGTGCAGCGTTTCGTCGATTTTCTGGAAGTATCGAAGCGAGGCATTATCCGCTGATGGGTAGCGCAGTCCGCATTGCGGTGGTGGCGGGCGAGGCCTCCGGGGACCTCTTGGCCAGCCATTTGATCGCGGCACTCAAAGCCAAGCTGCCCGACGCCATTTTCTACGGCATTGGTGGGCCACGCATGGAGGCCAAGGGCTTCGATGCGTGGTGGCCCATGGAAAAGCTGGCGGTCATGGGCTATGTCGATGCGCTCAAGCATTACCGCGAGATCGCCGGCATTCGCCGCCAGTTGAAGAAGCGTCTGCTCGACATCCGGCCGGATATATTCATCGGCGTCGATGCACCCGATTTCAATCTGGGGCTGGAGTCCGATCTCAAGGCTGCCGGGATCAAGACCATCCACTACGTTAGCCCGTCGATCTGGGCCTGGCGCGGTGGCCGTATCAAGAAAATCGGCCGGGCGGTCAATCGCGTGCTGGCCCTGTTCCCGATGGAGCCGCCGCTCTACGAAAAGGAACGGATTCCGGTGACTTATGTCGGACATCCGCTGGCCGACATCATCCCACTCGAAACCAACCGCTTTGCCGTGCGCGAAAAGCTGGCCATGCCGCGTGACGTACCGATCTTTGCACTGTTGCCGGGCAGCCGCCAGGGCGAGTTGGCGATGATGGCGGAGACCTTTGTCCAGACCGCCAAACTTATTCGCGAGCGGCATTTTCCGAACGCCTTGTTTGTTGTGCCGCTGACTACGCGGGAAACCCGACTGCAGTTCGAGATGGCAATCTACACCCAGCAGGCGGCTGATATTCCGTTCCGCCTGCTGTTTGGCCATGCCCAGGATGCGCTGGGGGCTGCCGATGTCTCGCTGGTGGCCAGTGGTACTGCAACGCTGGAAGCTGCCCTGATCAAGCGCCCGATGGTGATCACCTACAAGATTGCCAAGCTTTCCTACTGGATCATGAAGCGCATGGCCTATCAACCGTTTGTCGGCTTGCCCAACGTCCTGGCCGGGCGCGAGGTTGTGCCCGAGATTCTTCAGGATCAAGCAACACCGGAGAACCTGGCGGAAGCGCTGGTCAAGCTTTATGAGGACAAGGCCAATGCCGAGGCGATTGCCGAAGTGTTCACCGATATCCATTATCAGTTGCGCCAGAATACGGCTGAGAAGGC
>DAIMCQ010000342.1:0-4299 GCA_036726285.1 Azonexus sp. | reverse complement strand
GGATATCCTGGCCTATCCCACCTCTATCCAGGAGCCGAAGGAATGAAGACAGCAGGTTTTTTTCTGCTTGCCAGCCTGATGGCGCCGACCGTCTGGGCGCATGGTCATGCCGGGCAGGTCGATGACAGCATGCCGGATGCCGAGCGTATCCGCTTCTGCGAGCGGGTGCGCGATCATGCGCTGCAAGCCTTCTACAACCGCGACAAGGGGCGGCCGATGAAGCTGTTCGACGAGGACGGCAGCGACGGGGCGCGCATCACCAACCGGATCATCCGCCGCATCTACGAGGAACCGCAGATTTCCAGCCCGAAGAAGGCCGAGGCTTTCGGACGGGCAACCTGCAACGAAATGATGGGCAGCAAGCCGGCGCCGGAATAACCCGGCGCCTTGCCTCAATCGCCGAAGGCGGCGGTGAGGGCGGCGATCATGTAGCCGTGGTCGAGCACGCCGGCGCTTTCGCGGATGCTGTGCATGGCCCACATCGGCGAACCGACGTCCACGGCCGGCATGCCCAGGCGGGCCGCCAGGATCGGACCGATCGTGCTGCCGCAACCGAGATCGGTGCGGTGGGCGTATTGCTGGCAGGGCACGCCGGCCCGCTGGCAAATCGCCATGAAGCGGGCGGCAGTTTGCGCATCGGTGCTGTAGCGCTGATTGGCATTGCTCTTGATCACCGGACCGGCATTGACCAGCACGCGATGGCAAGGCTCGTAGGCAGCCGGGAAGTTCGGATGCCAAGCATGCGCCATGTCGGCGCTGATGAAGAAGCTGCGTGCCAGCACCCGGCGCTGATCTTCGCCATCCAGGCCGGTGCTGCCGGCCAGGCGGCCGATGACATCCTGCAGGAAACTGCCGCCAGCGCCAACCGCACTTTCGCTACCGACTTCCTCGTGGTCGAAGAAGGCGCAGAGCGCCGTGGCGGCTGGGGCCGTGGTGGCGAGCAGGGCGCTGAGCGCGGCATGGCAGGAGGCCAGGTTGTCGAGCTGGCTGTTGGCGATGAACTCGCTGTCGGCGCCCCACAGGCTGCCTTTTTGCGTGTCGTAGGCGTTGAGTTCCCAGGTCAGCAGGTCTTCCGGGGCGACGCCGAGGACATTGGCAATCGGTTGGCGGAAACGGGCTTCGGCCCGGGTGCCGTCTTCGGATACGCCGAGGATGAGGGGCAGTTCGGTCTGCTTGTTGAATTTAAGGCCGCCTTCATTGACCTCGCGGTTCATGTGGATGGCCAGGTTGGGCAGGCGCAACAGCGGGGCATCGAAGCGGACGAGGCGAGGCGCGAAGCCTTCCTTGGTCCGGACGTTGACCCGGCCGGCCAGCGACAGGTCGCGGTCGGCAAAGGTAGCGAGGATTGGCCCGCCATAGACTTCCACGCCCAGGCGGACCATGCCGGCCGCGTCCTCGGCCGGTTTCGGCTTGAGGCGCAGGCCGGGCGAATCGGTATGGGCGCCGATCAGGCGCAGGCCCACGTCGACAGCCGGCGCGTGACCGACGATGAAGGCAATGATCGAGGAGCCGCCGCGCACGACGTAGCAACGGTCGCCGGCCTGCAGCTGCCAGCGTTCGGTTTCTTCCAGGCGGTGGTAGCCGGCGGCCTGCAGGCGTCCTTCGCAGGTGTGGACGGCGTGCCAGGGGCTGGGGCTGGCATCGATGAAGTCGAGCAGGTCCTGCGCCTGGGCGCGATTGGCTGGGATCGGTTTCATAGCGGGTTTCCTTGGTCGCGGCAGGCTTCGAGCAGCAATTGGGCAACGGCCCGGTCATAGAGCATGGCGATGTGACCAACCGGCGGCAGTTCGACATCGCGGGCGCCGGCCAGGCGCTGCAGGTCTTGCGGCATGGCGTAATTGTCGTAGGGATTGCGCAGGCTGATCACGGGGATCTTGACCGGTTCGCCGGCCATGTCCTGCAACCATAGCGAGTCGGGTTCCATCTCGCGGGCATTCTGGCCGATACCGCGCCGTGCCAATGCGGTACCGCCGTGGGGCGTCGCCAGGGTAACCAGTTTCCTGACCCGGGCAATGCCGTGACGGGCCAGGTAGGAGCGGCAGACCAGGCCGCCCATGCTGTGCGCCACCAGGGTCAGCTGCTTGGCGCCGGTGGCGGCACAGACAGCTTCGATGCACTGGTTGAGCAGCGGCACCATCTTGCCCATGCTGCTGTAGGGCGGAACCAGGCTGACACTGGCCACGGTATAGCCGGCCGCCTCGAAGCGGCGGCGGAGCAGCCACCAGACGCCACGGCTGCAGCCGTAACCATGCACCAACAGGACGACCGGCCGGCCGTTGCCCAGGCGGTCGGCCGGCATCCACAGACGTTCGAAAGGAAGAACGATCAGAAAGGTGAACAGGAAGGCCAGGTATTCGCGCCAGATCAACCCTGCCGTGGGGGCAAAGCCAAGGCGCGGGGCGGGCGACGCGAAGGCCATGCCGAACATCCAGGTCACGGCATTGATGCTGGCCCGGACGCCGAGCAGGGTGCCGACTGCACCGGCGATGGCGTAGGCCCAGTCGACATGCAGCAGCAAGCGGCCGATCGCCAGGTAGGCCGAGATTTCCATCGACAGCCAGAGAAACAGGGAAACGGGAACCATGGCGATCTCAGGCAGCGGTTTCGGGAGGCGGCTTGGGCAGCCAGATGCAGGCGCCTTTCGATTCCTTGTCGATGCCGGCCAGGACGCGGCCATGTTCGCCCAGTTCATCCTCGGCGGCGCGACGAACGATCAGCGGCTTGCGGATGCGGGCCACGCCATTGGCATCGAGCTGCTTGCGCGGTGCCGCGTCGGGCTCGATCATCAGGCTGTTCTGGCCACGCGTCATGGCCAGGAAGACTTCGGCCAGCAGTTCCGTATCGAGCAGGGCGCCGTGCAGTGTCCGGCTCGAGTTGTCGATTTCGTAGCGTTCGCACAGGGCATCGAGGCTGTTGCGCTTGCCCGGATGCAGATCCTTGGCCATGCGCAAGGTGTCGGTCACGGCGGCGCAGACGGTTTCGACCGGGACGCGGTCGAGGCGGCGCAGCTCGGCATTGAGGAAGCCGATGTCGAACGGTGCATTGTGGATGACCAGTTCGGCGCCGTTGATGAATTCCAGGAACTCATCGACGATATCGGCGAACTTCGGCTTGTCGGCGAGGAATTCGAGCGTGATGCCGTGCACCGCCTGGGCGCCGGCGTCGATTTCACGCTCCGGATTCATGTACTTGTGCAGATGGCGGCCGGTCAGCCGGCGGTTTTCCATCTCGATGCAGGCAACTTCGATGATGCGGTGCCCCGAGCGTGGGTCGAGGCCGGTGGTTTCGGTGTCGAGAACAATTTGTCGCATGTCTATCTCTTCAATTCGTCGATGCCGCGATTGGCCAACGCATCGGCGCGTTCGTTTTCCGGGTGGCCGGCATGGCCCTTGACCCAGATCCATTCCAGCTTGTGCTGTTTGACCTGGGCGTCGAGTTGCTGCCAGAGGTCGGCGTTCTTGACCGGCTTCTTGTCGGCGGTTTTCCAGCCATTGCGTTTCCAGCCATGGATCCACTCGCTGATCCCTTTCAGAACATATTGCGAGTCGGTGTACATCTTGCCGGTGATCGGACGTTTCAAGACTTCCAGGGCGCGGATGGCCGCCATCAGTTCCATGCGGTTGTTGGTGGTCTCGCGTTCGCCGCCCCACATTTCCTTCTCGTGCGGTCCGACACGCAGGATCGCCCCCCAGCCGCCGGGGCCGGGATTGCCCTTGCAGGCACCATCGGTAAAAATTTCGACAATTTCTTCAGCAGCCATCGCTTTCCTTGTGTGCGACTGTGCGCAGCGCCTTGGCGCGCACCGGTTTCTTTCGCCAGTTGGGGGTGATCAAGCGCATGGCGTGGGTGCGTTTGATGGCGCGCAGGACGTAGACGCCGCCGGAGAAGCCCCACCAGCGGTGACCGGCGGCTTCGAGAAAATGCCAGCGCTGCAGCCATTTCTGAGCATCGCAGGGCGGCGCGAAGCAGCCGAAGGTGCCGGTGTCGACTTCGAAGCCGAGCAGTTTCAACCAGTCCTTGAGGCGCGGTGCGGACAGGTAGTTGCCTTGCCAGGGGAAGTCGCCGGAACGCTTGATGGCCTTCCTGGCCCCCCACAGCGATAGCGGATTGAAGCCGATCAGGATGATCTGGCCTTCCGGAATCAGCACGCGCTCGGCTTCGCGCAGGATCTGGTGCGGATCGTCGCTGAATTCGAGAACATGCGGCAGGACGATCAGGTCGGTACTGTGCGAGGCAAAGGGCAGGGCGGTCAGTTCGCAATGCACGTCGACGACACCGGACTCGGCGGCCTTCTGGCGG
>DAIMCQ010000341.1:0-4304 GCA_036726285.1 Azonexus sp. | reverse complement strand
CAGGCGATGCGCAAGAAGTCGGTTCGCCAGAAGCTGAATACGGTTGGCCAGGAGTTCAAGGGCAAGCGCGTGCTGCTGGTCGACGATTCGATCGTGCGTGGTACGACCAGCCGCGAGATTGTCGATATGGCGCGTGCCGCCGGCGCAACCAAGGTCTATTTCGCTTCGGCGGCTCCCCCGGTGCGTTTCCCCAATGTGTATGGCATCGACATGCCGACCCGCTCCGAGTTGATCGCCACCGGACGCGACGATGCCGGCATCGCTTCCGAAATCGGTGCCGATGCGCTGGTCTACCAGGATCTTGATGCATTGAAGCAATCGATCACTTCGATCCGGGCCGACCTCACGGTGTTCGATGCTTCCTGCTTCGACGGCTGTTACATCACCGGCGATATCGACGAGTATTATCTCGACGCTGTCGAAGGCAAGCGTGGCGGCGGCAAGGCCAACAAGGGCAATGACGACGAAGGCGACGGCAAGGCTTCGCAGCAATTGGTTCTCGGACTGGCCGAGGGGCAGGATTGATGAGCGACCAGCCCACCTATCGGCCGGAAACCCTGGCGGTTCGCGCCGGCCAGCAGCGTAGCCAGTTCGGCGAGCATTCCGAGGCGCTGTACCTGACCTCCAGCTTCGTTTTCAAGAGTGCGGCGCAGGCGGCCAAGCGTTTTTCCGGCGAGGAAGAGGGCAATGTTTACGCCCGTTTCTCCAACCCCACCGTCACCATGTTCGAGGAACGCCTGGCGGCGCTTGAAGGGGCCGAGGATTGCGTAGCCACGGCCAGCGGCATGTCGGCGATCATGGCGACGGTACTGGCGCACCTGAAGAACGGCGATCACATCGTTGCCTCGAACGGCCTGTTCGGCGCGACCGTGCAGTTGTTCTCGAATATCCTGGCGCGGACCGGCATCAGCACCACCTTCGTGCCGCAGACCGACCCGGCTGCCTGGGAAGCGGCGATTCGCCCGGAAACCAAGCTGTTTTTCCTGGAAACGCCGTCCAATCCGCTGACCGAAATCGCCGATATTCGTCGTCTGTCGGCCATTGCGCACGGGCGCGGCATCCTGGTCGCGGTCGATAACTGTTTCTGCTCGCCGATCCTGCAGCGTCCGCTCGAACTGGGCGCCGATCTGGTGGTCCATTCGGCCACCAAGTATCTCGATGGTCAGGGGCGGGTGCTGGGCGGCGCAGTGTGCGGCGCCAAAAAGCTCACCGAGGAAGTCTTCAAGTACTTGCGCACAGCCGGCCCGACCTTGTCTGCCTTCAATGCCTGGGTGCTGCTCAAGGGATTGGAAACCCTGAAAATCCGTATCGAAGCGCAGGCGGCCAATGCCTTGCAACTGGCGACCTGGCTCGAAGCGCATCCCAAGGTGGCGCGAGTCTTCTATCCGGGTTTGCCCTCGCACCCGCAGCACGAATTGGCGAAAACCCAGCAGAAGAGCGGTGGTGCCATCGTTTCCTTCGAAGTAAAGGGGGGGCGCGAACAAGCCTGGAGCGTGGTCGATCACTGCCAGCTTCTGTCGATTACCGCCAACCTGGGCGATACCAAAACGACGATAACGCATCCGGCGTCGACGACGCATGGCCGGATCTCTCCGGAAGCTCGGGCAGCGGCTGGAATTGGTGAAGGCCTGCTGCGCATCGCCGTTGGCCTCGAGGCCGTGGAAGATCTGCAGGCCGATCTCGAGCGCGGCCTGTCCCTGATCGGCTGATGAAACCGACGGTCTCGGTCGACCGTCTTCAGCCGGGGGTCTTCATATCGATCACCGGGCTAAAGTGGTTCGACCATCCCTTTTTGCTCAGTCATTTTCGCCTGAGTAGCCCGGAGCAGATCAAGGTGCTGCGCAGCCTTGGTTTGGAGAGTGTGGAATGGGATCCGGCGCGCAGTACGGCGCAGCCCCTGCCGGAAGCGCCGGCGATGCTGCCGGAAGAGGATTTTTCCAGCGCTGTTCTCGATTCGATGCTCGATGCCAAGCGAGAACGTAGCGAACGGGTGCGTCAGCAGCGCGAAGGTTTGGCCCGTTGTGAGCGCTTGTTCGAGCAGGAAGCCTCCGGTGTCAGCGATCTCCTGCGCGATCTGGGGGCACGCCCCAACGAATCATATGGCCGGGCCAAAACGACGGTTGGCCGCATGGTCGGCAATCTGTTCAATAGTGAGAGCGTCGCCGTCCATCTGGTCAATATGAAAATCAAGGAACCAGGGATGGCGCACCATGCCATGAATGTCTTGGTTCTCTCGTTGTTGCTCGGCAAGGCAGCCGGGCTGAGCGAAGAAGAAATGCGCTTTCTCGGTCTCGGCGCGATGTTGCATGACATCGGTAAAGTCGATGTGCCGGCTCGTGTCTTGCGCAATACCCATCGTACGGCAAGCGAGGAGCAGTTTTACCAGGCTCACGTCGGTTATGGCATCAAGAATGCTGCTAATATTCGCGACCTGCCGGTTCCTGTTCGCAACATCATTGCTTGCCACCACGAACGCTGGGATGGAAGTGGCTTCCCCAATCATTTGGCGGGAGAGCGAATTCCCCGGCTGGCCCGTTGCGCGGCGATCGCCAATCGCTATGACAATCTTTGTAACCCGTTCGACCTGAAAACAGCCCGCACGCCAGCCGAAGCCGTCGCTGCGATGTTCAGGGATGAACATAAATTTTACGATCCCGAGCTTCTCAAACTATTCGTCAAGGCTGTTGGCGTTTATCCACCTGGCTGTTTCGTTGCGCTCAGCGACGGCAGTATCGGGCTGGTCGTTGAAACCAATAGCGCAGACCTGTTGCACCCGTTGATCATGTTGCATGATCCCAGCGTGCCGCGCAGCGAGGCCCTGTTGATCGATCTGCACGAAGCTGACGCCAAGATCGAGTGCGCTGTCAGTCCGGCCAAACTGCCCATCGAGGTCGTCGAGTATCTGGCGCCGCGCGGTCGGGTCGACTACTACATTGAAGGTGCGCACTAAGCCTGGCTTGGTTCGTACCTGCTTCCCCCTTTTTGGAGTTTTTCCATGCAATTCATCGACCTCGGCCTGTGCGCCGAAATCCAGCGCGCCGTTACCGAACAGGGTTACGACACGCCGACGCCGATTCAACAACAGGCGATTCCCGCCGTGATGACCGGCCGCGACCTGATGGCCACCGCCCAGACCGGTACCGGCAAGACCGCCGGTTTTACGCTGCCCATCCTGCATCGCCTGGCCAGCGGTTCGAACGACCGCCTGACCCGGGTTTCCAAGACACCGCGCGTGCTGGTGCTGGTGCCGACCCGCGAGCTGGCGATCCAGGTTGAGGAAAGCGTCCGCACTTACGGCAAGCACCTGCCGATCAACTCGCTGGCCGTCTTTGGCGGTGTCGGGATCAATCCGCAGATCGCCAACCTGCGCCGTGGCGTCGACATCCTGGTGGCGACGCCGGGCCGCCTGCTCGACCACGTCCAGCAACGTACCGTCGATCTCTCCAAGATCGAGATTTTCGTTCTCGACGAAGCCGACCGCATGCTCGACATGGGCTTCATCCGCGACATCCGCAAGGTCATCGCCCTGCTGCCGAAGCAGCGCCAGAACCTGATGTTCTCGGCCACCTTCTCGCCGGAAATCCGCGAACTGGCCGCCGGGCTGCTGCATAACCCGGCATCGGTGGATGTCGCGGCCCGCAATACCGCGGCGGAAACGGTGACCCAGCGGGTCATCGAAACCGACCGCGAGAAGAAAAAGGAATTGCTCTGCCACCTGTTTGCGACGCGCGGCTGGCACCAGGTGCTGGTTTTTGCCCGGACCAAGCACGGCGCCGACGCGCTGGCCCGGACACTCGACAAAGCCGGCATCAAGTCGGCGGCGATCCATGGCGACAAGTCGCAGGGGGCGCGGACACGGGCCTTGGCCGATTTCAAGGACGGCAAGCTGGTGGCGCTGGTGGCGACCGATATTGCGGCCCGCGGCATCGACATCGATGCCTTGCCTTATGTCATCAACTACGAGTTGCCCAATGTTGCCGAAGACTATGTGCATCGTATCGGCCGCACCGGCCGGGCCGGCATGGAAGGCGAGGCGATCTCGCTGGTTTGCCACGATGAGCGGCCGAACCTGCGCGACATCGAGAAACTGATCAAGCGCACCCTGGAGCGGGTGGTGATTGAAGGTTTCGAGCAGTCGGCCCATGCCGCACCGCGCCCGGTCCAGCCGCCGCGCGGCGCACGCAAGCCGCAGCAGCCGGGGCGCTCGCCCGGGCAAAAGGCTGGGGCTGCCAAGCCGGGCGCCCAGCAACAGCACCGCAGCGGCAGCCGTCATCGCTGAGTTGGGCCGGGATGTCGGGCGGCGT
>DAIMCQ010000340.1:0-4320 GCA_036726285.1 Azonexus sp. | reverse complement strand
CAGGTTCTCTATCAGATTGACCCAACTACCTATCAAACGGCCATCGCCAATGCCCGTTCGGCCCAGGCTGCCGCGACGGCCGGACTGGCCGAAGCCCGCGAGCAACTGGCCAAGAACCAAAGCCTGACCGAAGGGACGACGCCGGAAACCCATCCCCGCGTGCTGGCCGCCGCCGGCAAGTATCGCGAAGCCTGGCTGACCAGCACGCGGCTGGGCATCGCCGCACCGGTCGCCGGCACCGTTGCCCGGCGCAGCGCCCAGGTCGGGCAGCGTGTCGCCAGCGGCGTACCCTTGATGGCGATCGTGCCGCTCGATCAGCTCTGGGTCGATGCCAACTTCAAGGAGTCGCAACTGGAAACGCTGCGCATCGGCCAACCGGCCACGCTCACCGCCGACATCTACGGTCACCGTACCGAATTCAAGGGCACGGTCGCCGGCCTCGGTGCCGGCACGGGCGCAGCCTTCTCGCTGCTGCCGGCGCAGAATGCGACCGGCAACTGGATCAAGGTCGTGCAACGGGTACCGGTGCGTATCCAGCTCGACCCGCAGGAACTGGCCGCCCATCCGCTACGGATTGGACTGTCGATGGAAGTCTCGGTCGACGTGCATGACCAGTCGGGCAAGGCCGTGGCCGAAGCGGCCCGTACTGCCCCGGTGGCCAGCACGGCGGTATTCGACGATCTCGACAAGGCGGCCGATGAACGCGTCAATGCCATTGTCTCGGCCAATCTGGGCCACCCGGTCAACCTGAAGCGTGCCGGCTAAGGCGATCGCCATGCCTTTCGCGCCCGACACTACGAGGCCCTGCCATGGCTGATCCGAAAGCCGCATACGCACCGCCGCCGCCCCTCAGCGGCGGACAACTGGTGATGGGCACCCTGGTGCTCTCGCTGGCCACCTTCATGAACGTGCTCGACTCTTCGATTGCCAACGTGTCGATTCCGGCCATTGCCGGCGACTTTGGCGTCAGTCCCAATCAGGGCACCTGGGTCATCACCAGCTTCGCCGTCTCGAACGCCATCTCGGTTCCCCTGACCGGTTGGCTGACCCAGCGTTTCGGCATGGTTCGCCTGTTCACGCTGAGCATCGCACTGTTCGTGCTGGCCTCGCTGCTCTGCGGACTGGCGCCGAACCTGGGCATGCTCATCTTGTTCCGCGTCATTCAGGGGCTGGTCGCCGGTCCGATGATTCCACTCTCGCAGGCCCTGTTGCTGCAGAGCTACCCGAAGAGCAAGGCCGGCATGGCGCTCGCCATGTGGTCGATGACGACGCTGGTCGCCCCGGTCATGGGACCACTGCTCGGCGGCTGGATTACCGACAACATGACCTGGCCATGGATCTTCTATATCAACGTGCCGGTTGGACTGTTTGCCGCCGTCATCACCTGGAACATCTACCGTGAACGCGACACGCCTACCCGCAAACTGCCCATCGACAGCATCGGCCTGGCTTCGCTGGTGATCTGGGTCGGCGCCCTGCAGATCATGCTCGACAAGGGCAAGGAACTCGATTGGTTCGCTTCACCGGAGATCGTCATCCTTGGACTGGTGGCCTTGATCGGCTTCGTCTTTTTCCTGATCTGGGAACTGAACGAGGATCATCCGGTGGTCGATCTGCATCTGTTCACCCGACGCAACTTCTGGGTCGGTACCGTCGCCCTTTCGCTCGGCTACGGCACCTTCTTCGGCAACGTGGTCCTGCTGCCACTCTGGTTGCAGCAGTACATGGGCTATACCGCAACCTGGGCCGGCATCATCATGGCACCGGTCGGTCTGCTGGCAATTCTGCTCTCGCCGTTGGTCGGGAAAACGACGCAAAAGGTCGATCCAAGGCTCTATGCCACCATCGCCTTCTCAACTTTTGCCATCGTTTTGTGGATGCGCTCCAGCTTCAATACCAATGCCGACGTTGCCACCCTGATGATTCCGACCATCGTCCAGGGGATCGCGATGGCCTTCTTCTTCATTCCGCTGGTTACGCTGACGCTGTCCGGGCTCAGTCCGGAACGGATTCCCGCCGCCTCCGGGCTGTCGAATTTCGCGCGGATTACCGCCGGTGCTTTCGGCACATCGATTGCCACGACGCTTTGGGAAAACCGGGCAGCCGAGCATCATGCGCAACTGGTCGAATCGATCAACAACGCCAGCATTCCGGCGACCCAAGCCCTCAATCAGCTATCCGGCCTTGGCCTGAGCCACGAGCAGAGTCTGGGCTATTTGAACCGGCTGGTTGATCAACAAGCGTTCATGCTCAGCGCCAACGATATTTTTGCTGCTTCGGCGGCGCTATTCGTCGGGCTGATCGTCATCATCTGGTTTGCCAAACCGGTTCATGGCGGTGCCGTCGACGCCGGCGGCGCACACTGAAAGAAACAGTCCCCGGAAGCACGTGATCTACCGGGGACTGCAATGACCTAGCCGAGAGCGATCAAGGGCGTTCCAGCCAATACAAGGCTGTGATCGTCTTGGCGTCGCTGATCTCGCCGCGGAATACCGCGGCTTTGGCCTCTTCCGGCGATATTTCGATCACGTCGAGAAATTCGTTGTGATCCAGTTGTTTCTCACCAGCCAGATGCAACTCGCGGGCGGCAAATATCTCAATACGCTCATCGGAGTAGCCGATACAGGGATGCATCACCCCCAGGCGCTCCCACGAGGCTGCGACATAACCCGTTTCTTCGAGTAATTCGCGACGGGCGGTATCGAGGATAGGCTCCCCCGGATCAATTTTGCCAGCCGGCAATTCCAGAAATACCCGGCGTAGCGGGTAACGAAACTGGCGCTCGAAGAGCAGCTTGCCGTTATCGAGGAAGGCCAGCACCACCACGGCACCGGGGTGAACGATATATTCGCGCGCCGATTCCTTGCCATTCGGAAGGAGAACGCGATCCTTGCGCACCTCAAGCAATACGCCCTTGAACACTGTTTCGCTGGCGATCTCGGACTCGACCAGATGAGCATCGTGAGACATGGTTTCCTACTCCATAATGGAAAACGCCCCGAAGTTCGGGGCGTTGTTCAAGCAAACATCAGACTGGTATCAGAGCGAGCGCAACAAGGCGTAGGCGCACAGTGACATGATGATTTGCGGGAAAATGCCAAGTGCCGCGACGGCAAGACCATTGACCGAGATCAGGATACGCATGTCCATTCCGGCAGAAATCGGTGCTTCATCAACCGGCGCATCGAAGTACATCAGTTTGACGACACGCAGGTAGTAGAACGCACCGATCAACGAGAACAGCACCGCAACGATCGCCAGCCAGTAGTAACCGGCGGCAACCACCGCCTGCAACACCGAGAATTTGGCAAAGAAGCCGATGAAGAACGGCACACCCGCCATCGAGAACATGACCATCAGCATGATGCCGGCAAACCACGGGCTGCGCTTGTTCAGGCCCTTGAAGTCGTCCAGGTTCTCCGCTTCGAAACCGGCCCGGGACATCAACAGGATCACGCCGAAGGAAGCCGTAGACATCAGGACGTAGGCGATCACGTAGAACATCGACGAACTATAGGCATTGAGTGCATAGCGGGCATCGCCACTTACCACGCCGGTGGTAATGCCCAGCAGCATGAAACCCATGTGCGAGATCGCCGAATAGGCCAGCATGCGCTTGAGATTAGTCTGAGCGATCGCAGCCAGATTACCGATGGCCATCGAAAGCACGGACAGGATGATCAACATGCCCTGCCAATCCTGCGCCTGGGTAATCAGGCCGTTTACCAGCAAGCGCATCACGATTGCGAAAGCGGCCAATTTGGGAGCCGAACCAATCAGCAGGGTCACCGAAGTCGGGGCACCGTGATAGACGTCGGGAATCCACATATGGAAAGGCACGACACCAAGCTTGAAAGCCAGACCAGCAACCAGGAAGACCAGACCGAAGACCAGCACGGTCTTGTTGACGCCACCACCGTACAGACGTTCGGCAACGCCGGTGATTTCAAGCGTACCGGTTGCGCCATAGATCATCGACATGCCGTAGAGCAGCAGACCGGAAGCCAGCGCGCCAAGGACGAAATACTTCATCGCGGCTTCGGTCGATACGGCCGATTCACGGTTCATCGCAACCATCGCGTAGAGCGACAGCGAGAGCAGTTCCAGACCTAGATAAACCGTCAGGAAGTGATTGGCCGAAATCATCACCATCATGCCCAGCGTCGCAAACAACGCCAGCACGTAGTATTCGCCCTTGTTCATCACCGGACGATCAATGATGTAACCCCGTGAATAGAACATCACGACGACGACCGTCATGTACAGGAACAGCTTCAGCAGGTCGGACATCAAGTCATCGACGAACATGTTGCTGAAGGT
>DAIMCQ010000339.1:0-4331 GCA_036726285.1 Azonexus sp. | reverse complement strand
CGCGCGGATCTCCCGGGCGCCCTGCTCCGGCGTCACGAGCGGATGCCAGCGCACCGCGAACCCGGCGAGGGCGGCGTCCAGCAGCCCGTGGCGTGTGCGCATTCACGACACGATCGTGCTGACGCCCCGGGCCGCCCACCAGTCGATCTCGGCAAGCGCGGCTCGCTCGAACGGCGGCACGAGCTCAGGGCTGTAGGGCACCTTGATGTAGGGGCAATAGGGGCAGTCGTTGCGGCAGAACGGCACGTGCACGTAGATGGAGGTGCGCGCGAGCGCCGGCGGCACGTATCCGCGCGGCGGCGGGGTGAAGACCCACGACTGCCGCGGGCCGACCAGGTGGCGGCACGCGGTTCGGTACGCACCTCGATGCTGCAGGATCACCTGGCCGGCCGCCGGCTGGAAGTCGGCCCGATCATCGGTGCCGTTGTCGAACTCGCCCGCCTGCAGGACGTCGCGACACCACACCTCGATACCCTTTATGCTTGCGCCTCGGCCATCTCAGAACGAATTGACGACCCGACCGGCACAGCCATTCCCATCACTCACGAACAATCCACGAGGAAAACTGCATGAGCTCACAAAAACTGCTCGACTTTGTCCAGGGCATCACCCGTCTGCTGGACACCCAGCCCAACGAGGACACCATCCTGATCCAGGGCCAGAAACTGCTGGCCCAGCTGGTCGCCAGCGACGACTGGCTGCCTGAGCAATTCGCCCAGCCGCATCCGCAGTTCTATCAGCAATACCTGCTCTACGCCGATCCGCTCGACCGCCTGTCGATCGTCAGCTTCGTCTGGGGGCCGGGCCAGAAAACGCCGGTACATGACCACCTGACCTGGGGCCTGGTCGGCGGTCTGCGCGGCCGCGAGCGGGAAACCAGCTACGAGAAGCAGCCGGATGGCAGCTACCGCGCCACCGGTACAGCCCTGCTGTTGCCCGGCCAGACCACCGCCGTCTCGCCGAGTATTGGCGATGTGCACGAAGTCGCCAACGATCTCGACGATCAGCCTTCGATCAGCATCCACGTCTATGGACGTAATATCGGCCGGGTTCAGCGCCATGTCTTCGATCCGCTCAGCGGCGCCGAGAAATCCTTCGTTTCCGGTTACGCCAGCAATGTCGTACCCAATTTGTGGAGTTGAACCTTGTCTGAAGCCCTTCCCGTCCGGCGTTTTGCCGACGTTCGCGCCGCCTTGCTGGCCAAGCAGGAAATCGCCCTGCTCGATGTCCGTGAGGAAGACCCGCATGCCCAGGCGCATCCGCTGTTCGCGGCCAATTTCCCGCTGTCGCGCATCGAGATCACGGCTTATGCCAAGCTGCCCCGGCGCGACGTGCCCATCGTCGTCCTCGATGACGGCGAAGGCGATGCCGAACGTGCCGCCCGCCGGCTGATCGCCCTCGGCTACAGCGATGTCGCCGTGCTCGAAGGCGGTGTCAGCGGCTGGCAGGCCGCCGGCGGCGAACTGTTCCGCGACGTCAATGTGCCGAGCAAGGCCTTTGGCGAACTGGTCGAAGCCCGCCGCCACACGCCCTCGTTCTCGGCCGAGGAGGTCAAGGCGCTGATCGACGCCAACGCCGATGTCGTCATCGTCGATGCCCGGCGTTTCGACGAGTACCAGACGATGAGCATCCCGACCGCGACCAGCGTGCCCGGCGCCGAGCTGGTGCTGCGCGTACCGGCTCTCGCCCCGAACCCGAAGACCCAGGTCATCGTCAATTGCGCCGGCCGCACGCGCAGCATCATCGGCACCCAGTCGCTGGTCAATGCCGGCCTGCCCAACCCGGTGGCCGCCTTGCGCAACGGCACGATCGGCTGGACCCTGGCCGGCCAGACGCTGGATCGCGGCCAGAGCCAGCACTTTCCCGAGGTCAGCGCAGCGGCGCGCCAGCAGGCGGCCACGGCCGCCCGGCAGGTGGCAGACCGCGCCGGCGTCGGACGCATCGCGCCCGGCATCCTGGCCGATTGGCAGGCGCAGAATGGGCGCACCAGCTATTTCTTCGACGTGCGCACGCCGGAAGAATACGAGGCTGGCCACCTGCCGGGCTTTCGTCCGGTCCCCGGCGGCCAGCTGGTCCAGGAAACCGAAATGGTCGCACCGGTGCGCGGAGCCCGCCTGGTGCTGGTCGATGACGACGGCGCTCGCGCCAACATGTCGGCCTCCTGGATGGCCCAGATGGGGTGGGAAGTTTACGTGGTGGACGGTCTGCAGGCCGCCGACTTTGCGCAAACCGGCGGCTGGCAACCGCCGCTGCCGGCCCTGCCTGCAGTGAACGAAATCTCCGTGCCCGAACTGGCGGCCCGCCTGGAAGCCGGCAATGTCGCGGTAATCGACATCACCACCAGCGCCAATTACCTGCGCGGCCACATTCCCGGTGCCTGGTATGCCCGGCGCGATGCGCTGGCCGAGGCCCTGACGGCCATTTCGGCGGCCGGGCTGTACGTCCTGACCTGCGCCACCAGCCTGCTCGCACCGTTTGCGGTGGCCGAGTTGTCCAGCCTGGTCGACGGCGAAGTGCGCGTCCTCAGCCACGGTACGCAAGCCTGGAAAAAGGCCGGCTTGCCGCTGGAAAGCGGGGCGACACGACTGGCGTCTTCACCGATCGACCGCTATCGCCGGCCCTACGAGGGCACCGACAACCCACGCGAAGCCATGCAGGGCTATCTCGACTGGGAGTTCGGTCTGGTCGAACAACTCGGCCGCGACGGCACGCACGGCTTCTTCGTCATCTAAAAAGCCATCTCATGGCCGGGCTGCCAGGCCCGGCCAACCGCGGATCAGTCGGCGCCCCGCACAGCCGGCACCCCGGGCTATGCCCTTAGTCGGATAGCAATTTGCATGACAATCGCTAGAATGCGCGATTCAAATTGCATATCGGGTTTCATGCCATGGGCACTGACCTTCTTGCTGACCTGCGCGCCAGCGGCGCTTCGATCTTTTCACAAGACAACCGGATCCTCAGCCTGCGCTTCAGCGAAAGCAGCGGCCTCGGCGACGACACCCTCCTGCCGCACCATCTGGCCGGCGAGGAAGGACTGTCGAAAAACCCGCGCCACACGCTGACTTGTCTGTCGGCCCAAGCCCATCTCGAACTCAAGAACCTGATCGGCCAGCCGGTCGAGATCGGTTTGCTGCTGCCGGAAGGCGGCCAGCGGATTTTCAGCGGCATCGTCACCGCGGCGCAGCGCGGCAATGCCGATGGCGGCTTCTGCGTCTATGTCCTGACCGTCGAATCGGCGCTGGCGGCGCTCGCCCACCGCCGCAACAGCCGCAACTACCAGGACATGAGCGTTCCCGACATCGTCAAGGCCCTGCTCGACGAACACATTGCCGGCAACCCGATTTTCGCCGCCAGCTTCCGCTATCGCGACAAGTTGCGGCGGACCTACCCGACGCGCTCCTACTGCAACCAGTACCGCGAAACCGACCTCGCCTTCATCGAGCGCCTGCTGGCCGAAGAAGGCATCACCTACCGCTTCAGCCATGGTCCGGACGAAGACCAGCCCCTCCGCCCGGCGCTGGCCGAAGCCCGCAACACGCCGATTCTCCACACCCTGATCCTGCAGGACGCCGATACGCCGCACCCGGACGCCGGCGAAAGCCCGGTCCGCTTCCACCGTACCGACGGCGTCGAAGCGGCCGACGCCATTGACTCATGGACCGGAGAACGAGCTCTGCAATCCGGCCAGACCAGCCTCACCACCTGGGATTACAAAGGCAGCGCGCAACTGCCGGGCGACGAACTGGCAACCGATTCCAGCGGCCAGGCCCGCCAGGACCTGATGGTGACGCTCGAAGACTACGACCCGCAAACCGCCTATTACGGCAGCCAGAATGAAGAAGTCGACCGCTATGCCGAACTCCGCCAACTCGCCAAGGACTTTTCGGGCAAACAGCACTGCGGCAGCGGCACGCCGCGCCATCTCTTTCCGGGCGGCAAGTTCGGTCTGGAAGACCATCCGGTGCACGACCAGAGCAATCCCGAAGACCGGCTCTTCGTCGTCACCGACCTGTCTTTCGAAGCGCAAAACAACCTGACCCCGGAGGCGCAAAGCGCACTCGGCGGGCTTATCGGCGACACCGATACCGGCAAGGGCCAGAACCGGCCGCCTTACCGCAATACCTTCAAGGCAGTCCGCCACGACACCACCATCGTCCCCGACTACCACCTGACCCGGCATCAAAAGCCCACCGCCGTCGGCACCACCACCGCTCTCGTCGTCGGCCCGCCGGGCGAGGAAATCTTCACCGACGAGCATGGCCGCATCAAGCTCCAGTTCCATTGGCAGCGCAAGCAGGACCACCCGCGAGGCGGCGCCGATTTCGACGACC
>DAIMCQ010000338.1:0-4353 GCA_036726285.1 Azonexus sp. | reverse complement strand
GAGGATGTTGGCGCTTGGCGGCGGTTTGATTTCGGCGAGCAGGCGGTCAATGAAATCCTGCGGGCGCGTGACGCCGATGGTCCGTTCAAGGACCTGTTCGATTTCTGCAAGCGCTGCGACAAGCGCATGGTCAACCGGCGCACCATCGAGGCCCTGATCCGCGCCGGGGCGTTCGATTGCATTGCGCCGACGATTGGTTCCGATCAACCGAATACGCCGGCCCAGGCGGATCGCCACAAGCTGCTGGCCACCGTCGGCGTGGCCATGGACTTCGCCGAGCAGGCCGAGCGCGATGCGATGCAGACCAGCCTGTTCGACATCGCCAGCGTCGCCGAGGAGCACGCGCCGCAGTACGTCTCGGTCAAGCCCTGGGATGAAAAGGAAAAACTGATGCAGGAGAAGACCGCGCTCGGCTTCTTCTTCTCCGGTCACCCCTACAACACCTGCAAGAAAGAGCTGTCGCGCTTCGTACGCCGGCCGCTCAACCAGTTGCAGCCGTCCAAGGAGCTGACCACGCTGGCCGGCGTGGTGGTCGGCGTGCGCACCCAGATGACCCGGCGCGGCAAGATGCTCT
Organism: Azonexus sp.; assembly: GCA_036726285.1. Lineage (GTDB taxonomy): Bacteria > Pseudomonadota > Gammaproteobacteria > Burkholderiales > Rhodocyclaceae > Azonexus. The sequence continues at coordinate 3,779 of DAIMCQ010000338.1, read as the reverse complement.
TCGTCCAGCTCGACGACGGCACCGGCATGATCGAAGTCTCGGTGTTCAACGAACTGTACGAGGCGGAGCGCAGCAAGATCGTTACCGACGAAGTGCTGGTCATCGAAGGCAAGGTCCGCTACGACGAGTTTTCCGGCGGCAATGCCGTGGCGGCCGACAAGCTGATGACGGTGGGCGAGGCGCGGGCGCGTTTTGCCCGCTTCCTGCTGCTCAAGATGAATGGCGCTTCCGATGCCCGCAAGCTGAAAACCCTGCTGAGTCCCTTCGCGCCAGGGCCGGCGGCAGTGCGCATCCGCTATCGCAATACCAAGGCGGAGTGCGAGATGATCCTCGGCGACGATTGTCGCGTCCGCCTCGATGACATGTTGCTTGAAGCGCTGGCCGACTGGCTGGCGCCGGAAAACGTCGAGATCGTTTACCAATGATCCAGTTGATCGACCAGGGCTTGTTCGCCGCCTTGAGTGAGCAGGCGCGCCAGTTGCCGCGTCGGCGTACCAACCGCAATTACCATCCGGACAACGCGGCGCCGGCGCACCGTCTGGTCATCGCCATGGAGCCGGATTCCTACGTCGTGCCGCACTGCCACAGCGATGCCAGCAAGGCGGAGAGCCTGCTCTGCCTGCGCGGACGGCTCGGCGTCGTGTTCTTCTCGCCGGCCGGCGAAGTCGAGCGCTGCATCACGCTGGAAGCCGGTGGCGAGGTGCTGGGGGTGGATATTCCGGCCGGCGTTTTCCACAGCGTCGTGGCGCTGTGCAGCGGCACGGTGTTTTTCGAGGCCAAGGCCGGTCCCTATGTGCCCTTGGGCGATCACGAGAAACCGGCTTGGGCGCCGCCGGAAGGTGCGCCCGAAGTCGAGGCCTATCGGGCCGGCCTAAGCCGTCTCTTTGCCTGAGCGCGGTCGGGCTTCCAGCCAGCGCAGCAGCAGTTCATAGAGCTGCGTCGGGTCGACCGGCTTGCCGATATGGTCGCTCATGCCGGCCTTCAGGCAGAGTTGGCGATCCTCTTCGAAGGCATTCGCCGTCATTGCGATGATCGGCGTGTTGCGGTGCCCGGCCAGCAGGCGAATCTGCCGGGTGGCCTCGATGCCATCCATTTCCGGCATCTGCATGTCCATCAGGATCAGGTCGTAAGCCGTCTGTGCCGCCTTGGCGACCGCTTCCTGACCGTTGCAGGCGGTGTCGACCGGCCAGCCGATGTCGCGCAGCGTCTCCAGCGCCACCTCCATGTTGATCGGATTGTCTTCGGCGATCAGCAGGCGGGCGCTGCTGAAACGGCGGCGCAATGCCTCTTCGGCGCTGGCACCGGTCCGCTGCTGCGCGGCGTCGTCCAGACTTTGTCCGAGGCGGAGCAAGGGGATCGAACACCAGAAGCGGCTACCCTCGCCTTCGGTGCTGCTCAGGCCTATCTGTCCGCCCATCAGCTCGCTCAGCTTGCGCGAGATGGCCAGGCCGAGGCCGGTGCCGCCAAACTGGCGGGTGGTCGACATGTCGGCCTGCTCGAAGGGCTGGAACAGGCGCTGCTGGATATCGTCCGGAATGCCGATCCCGGTGTCGCTGACTTCGACGCGCAGCCAGATCAGGCTTGGGCTTTCTTCGCTGATCTCGGCCTTCAACAGAATGCTGCCGAGCGAAGTGAACTTGATGGCATTGCTCAGGAAATTGAGGACGACCTGCTTCAGTTGCAGTGGGGCGCCGAGAAAATGCGCGTCCAGGGTCGGGGCAATGTCGCAGTGCAGGCTGAGGTGCTTGGCGCGGGCCTTGTCGGCCAGCGCCTCGGCAGCATCTTCGAGCAATTGCCGGGCATTGAATTCGCGTTGTTCGATCTGCAGCTTGCCGGCTTCGATTTTCGAGATATCGAGGATGTTGTTGATGATGTCGAGCAAATGGTCGGCCGAGAGCGCGATCTGCTCGAGACGGTGACGGCTTTCGGCATCCGGGTTGTTTTTGCGCAGCAGGTGGGTGTAGCCGATGATGGCATTCATCGGTGTGCGGATTTCGTGGCTCATGTTGGCGACGAAGGCGCTCTTGGCCCGGCTCGCCTGTTCGGCCTCCTCCTTGGCCGACATCAGTTCCGAAGTGCGCTCGGCAACGCGGCGCTCAAGCAGCGAACGCTCGGCGACCAGTTCGGCCGCCTTGCGCTGAAGGGCCTCGACCAGTTGGCCGAGACGCCGGTCGCGCTCTTCGATGCTGCTCGCCATCTGGTTGAAGCTGGCCGCCAGGGCGCCGATTTCATCCTTGCCGTCATTGGGCGCGCGGGCGCTCAGATTGCCCGAGGCGAAGGCCGTGGTCGCCGTTTCGAGCCGGGCCAGGCGACGGACGATGAAACGGGATGTCAGCCAGCCGAGGGCGACGAAGATCAGGCCGAAGCCGGCCAACTGGTTGAACAGGTTGCCGAACCAGAGTTGCAGCGTGCGCTGGCGCACTTCGCGCAATGGAATCCGGATGCTCATGACGCCGCGCAGGTCGCCGACCTGATAGCCGTAAGCCGTGTCGTAGCGCTGCCGGATCGTTTCCGGCGCGTTCTCCCGCTCGCCATGGCATTGCAGGCAGTAGGCCTCAACCCAGATCGGCGTGGTCAGATGAAAGTAGCGTTCTCCGCCGGGGCCGTCGATTTCCTGCGTGAAGTCGTCGTCCTTGGGGTGCTGGCGGAACCATTCAATGGCGCGCATTTCATCCGGATCGGCCTGGTTGTCCGGGTTGCGCGGGGTGTCCGAGACGTTGTTGAAGCGGATGCTGCTTTTGACCCAGTTCGGGAATTCGGCGGAAATCTGCGACATCGCATGGGCCGGCAGGAAGCCGAGGGTCTTTTCGTTGAGTTCGATGCCGCTGTCGGTAAATTGCCGGTGATAGACCCGGCGCACCGCCATCAAGGTGGCGCGCAGGTTATGGGCTTCCTCCAGTGCGGTTTCCTGAACGTAGTTTTCGAGCGAGCGGTAGCTGAACAGGAGGCTGACGGTCAGCGCCAGTATGGCCATGCCGCCCATCCAGCACCAGATTCTGGTCTGGAGCTTCATGGTCGGTGGGGGGGCGGGAATGCGTTGAGGCAGGGCATGGGCGCAACTCCATTTATGCCCAAGGGATGGGCGGCCCCCTAATTTACCTCAACGAAATATGCTCGGATAATTTATTTCAAAGCACCAGGTCGGTCTTGAAACCGATGCGCACAGCCCCCCAGTGGCGGCCGTTGATGATGATCGGCATCGACAGGTCGTTGAGGATCTCGCCGGTATCGCGGACGTAGGTCTGGAACAACGAGGTCTTCTGGTTCTTGGCCAGCTTGATGCCGACCGGGTCGTTGAAAATGCGCTTGTGGCGGCATTTGAGCAGGTCGGTGGCCGGGTCGCCGCTGGGCGGGTTGGAAAAGATGCCGTTGTGTGCCGGGGCGTAGCCGTTGCTATCCACTGCCAGCGCATAGGTGAGGCCTTGCACCTGGCGCAGCATGTCGTCGTACATCCGCGTCAGTTCGCTGTCGCACTGGCTGTCATAGACCGTGGTGTAGCGCTTGGGGTCGGAGCCGGGGATATCTTTGTAGGCTTGGTCGAAGATGTTGACGCCGCGATCGGCCAGCTTCTGCAATACGGCGGCAACCTGATTGCGGAAAACCGTGCATTGATCATGCAGGGTGTCGAACATGCTGTTGCCGGTGCGGAAGTCGGCCAGCGTGCATTGCAGGTCTTCGGTCGAGCCGCGCAGGGTTTTCGCCGAGTCCAGGCATTGCTTCATGCGGCCGGAGATGTCGACCGAGTGGTTGCGGATTTCTTCAACCTCGCGGTGAATCGC
>DAIMCQ010000337.1:0-4401 GCA_036726285.1 Azonexus sp. | reverse complement strand
AACCTCGAAATACAGCACCGCCAGCCCGCCCGTCTTGCCGACCTTCTTCATGTCTTCCATGCCGGCAATACCCACCACGATGGTGCAGAAGATGATCGGCGCGATGATCATCTTGATCAACTTGATGAAGCCGTCGCCCAACGGCTTCATCGCCGCGCCAGACTCCGGATAGAAGTGACCGAGCGCCACCCCGATGGCGATGGCAACCAGCACCTGCAGGTACAAGCTACTGAAAATCCCTCTCTTGGCCATGACAGACAAGCTCCTTTGGTAGTTTTTTGGACTGATTTTTTAAAAATCCGATGAATTATGGTCATCTAAGCCAGCCTGCACTATTGTGGATAACCGAATAGTGGATAGCCACAATTGGCCTGTCAGCCGTGGAGCTAAGGTACCATCCAGCACCATGATGCCCCCGCAAAAAATCCGCCCAGGCAAGGCGCTTTCCGCCATCAACCCGCGCTGGTTGCTCGCCCTCCCCAAGCTAGGCATTCTCTTGCTATTGGCCGCACTGCTGGCATTGCTGTGGTTGCTGCACCTCAACGAAATCGAAGAAGAGCGCGCCGCCCTGATCAAGGATGTACTCTGGCTGGAGCAAAACCTGCGTTTCCACCTCGATGGGGACGAAGAGCAACTGCAGCAACTGGCAACCGACATGGGCAATCTGGCGACGCAAAAAAAAATATTTCGCCTGCGCGCCAACCACCTGGTCAAGAACACCGCCGAAATCGACCAATTGATGTGGCTCGATACGCAGCGCAAGGTGATCGACGCACTCCCCGGCATGACGCCACCCGATGCCGAGATCGAGGCCTTTGGCCCGCCGGTTACCGAGAAAGCGTTCGATACCGCCCGACGCTTGGGAAAACTGGTCTATAGCGAACCATTTTTCCTGGAAAAAAACCGCGCCTTCATCGAAACCGCCACCCCCATATTTCATGAAGGAAACTTCAGCGGCATGCTGGTTGCGGTCTACCCGCTCGATACAATGCTCGCCAATCTGGTCCCCTGGTGGTTTGCCGAAAAATACAAAGTCGAGATCATTGACGACAACGACATTCAATACGCCACCAAAACCCATGTCGAAGGCCAAAGCAGCCAAACCTACGAAATCCCCTTCGACCCGCCCGGTTATGGTTTGAAACTGCGTATCGGCAGCTACAAAAGCAACGACAACCCGCTGCAGAAGCTATTGACCATCGCCATCATCGGTTTGGCAGCAGGCGTGTTCTGGAGTCTGTGGGTTGTACGCGACCTGATGCAAAAACGCTCCCGTGCCGAAGAAGCCCTGCGTTCGGAACATGCCTTCCGGACCGCCATGGAAGATTCGCTGACGGTCGGCATGCGCGCCCGCGACCTCAAGGGCCGGGTCATCTATGTCAATCCGGCCTTCTGCAAGATCACCGGCTTCAGCAGTGAAGAACTGGTTGGCAGTACGCCGCCCATGCCGTACTGGGCACCTGAACAAATCGACGAGTCCTATGCCATGCACCAGGCAGTGCTAGCCGGCCAGGCACCGGTAGATGGCTTCGAAATGACCTTCATGCGCAAGAACGGGGAACGCTTCAATGCGCTGGTTTATGAAGCCAAGCTGATTGACGGCAAAGGCCTGCATACCGGCTGGATGGCCTCGGTACTGGACGTAACCGAACGAAAACGCGCCGAAGAACTGGCGCGTCAACAACAGGAACAACTGCAATTCACCTCCCGCCTGGTCACCATGGGCGAAATGGCCTCGACGCTGGCTCATGAATTGAATCAGCCGCTCGCCGCCATCGCCAGCTACAACACGGGTTGCCTGAATCTCCTGGAGCGTAGCGACTGCAAGCCCCAAGACATCCGCCCCGCATTGGAGAAAGTCGGCATCCAAGCCCAGCGGGCCGGGAAAATCATCCGCCGGGTCCACGACTTCGTACGCAAGAGCGAACCCAAGCGCGCCCCCTGCCAGCTGGCCGAAGTCGTGGACGACTGCCTCGGTTTTGTCGAATCGGACGCCCGCAAACGCCACGTCCGCATCGAATGCGAAATACCGGAAATGCCGCCCATCCCGGCCGACCGGCTGATGCTGGAACAAGTCCTGTTGAACCTGATCCGCAATGCCATGGAAGCCATGAGCACCACCCCCGAAGGCCATCGCAAACTGCAGATTCGCATCAATTTCGAAGATGCCGAACTCAAGGTCAGCGTCACCGACCAGGGCTGCGGCATCGCGCCGGAAATCCGCGATAAACTCTTCACCGCATTTTTCACCACCAAGCCGGAAGGCATGGGGGTCGGACTCTCGATCTGCCGCTCGATCATTGAATTTCACCGCGGCCGACTATGGGCCGAAGACAACCCCAACTCGGCCACCGGAAACGGTACGATATTCGCCTTCACGCTGCCCCTGGAATCTGCATGAACAAGCCGCAAGCACATCTGGTCGATGACGACGAAGCCATTCGCGATGCACTTTCCTGGCTTCTCCAGTCGCGCGGCATACCGTGTACCACCTACGACAATGCCGAGGCCTTCCTTGACGCCTGGACGCCCACCCTGGCCGGCTGCGTCGTGCTCGACATGCGAATGTCAGGCATGAGCGGCCTGGACTGCTTCGACCGCCTGCGCGAACAGAAGTCGACCCTGCCGGTGATATTCCTGACCGGCCACGGCGACGTGCCGCTCGCCGTATCGACACTGAAAAAAGGCGCCTTCGACTTTTTCGAAAAGCCGCTCAATGACAACGAGCTGGCCACCCGCATCCAGGAAGCCATGGAACTCAATGCCCGCCAGCGGGCCGACAATGCGACGGCGGATTCCCTCAACGCAAGGATCTCCAGCCTCACCACCCGCGAGAAACAGATCATGGAACTGGTCCTCGCCGGCAAATTCAACAAGGTCATCGCCGACGAGCTCAACATCAGCATGCGCACCGTCGAAGTCCATCGTGCGAACCTCTTCGACAAAATGCAGGTCAAAACGGCAGTCGAGCTGGCCAACCTGTTAAAACGGGGCCGCTGACCCTTCCCTAAGCCCCCTTTTTTCGTTAGCATCTTGCGCAATTCTCGTCGCCTCTCGGCGATCATTTCCCAGTCACTCCGGTTCACTCCATCCACGAGGCATTTCATGAGCGAGCACATCCATTACGTCACCGACGACACCTTCGAAGCCGAAGTGCTGCAATCGCAGCAACCGGTTCTCGTCGATTATTGGGCAGAATGGTGCGGCCCCTGCAAGATGATCGCTCCGATCCTCGACGAAATCGCCAGCGAATACGCCGGCAAACTGAAAGTTGCCAAGGTCAACATCGACGACAATCAGGCTACGCCCGCCAAGTTTGGCATTCGCGGCATTCCGACCCTGATGATTTTCAAGAACGGCAACGTCGAAGCCACCAAGGTCGGCGCCCTCTCCAAGGGCCAACTCGCCGCCTTTATTGACAGCAACCTGTAATCTCCGTAGTCTCCCGGCCTGAGGTTGCGTTCTGCGACCTCAGGCTGACGCAATTGGCACCCAGCCCCGCGTCACTCCCCTCCTTCCGCTCCTAGCATCCACGCCCCGACCCCCGGGCAGTCGCCCGCACCCCTTCGGCGCCACACACTCCCAAATTCATGCAACTTTCTGAACTCAAGACTTTACATGTCAGCAAACTGCTCGACATGGCAACCGAACTGGTTATTGAAAATGCCAACCGGATGCGCAAGCAGGAACTGATTTACGCGATTCTCAAGGCCAAAGCCAAAAACGGTGAGACCATCTACGGCGATGGCACGCTGGAAGTCCTGCCGGATGGCTTCGGCTTCCTGCGCTCGTCCGATACCTCGTATCTGGCCAACCCGGACGACATCTACGTCTCGCCGTCGCAAATCCGCCGCTTCAACCTGCGCACCGGCGATACGGTCGAAGGTGAGATCCGCACACCGAAAGATGGCGAACGCTACGTCGCACTGACCAAGCTTGATCGCATCAACGGCTTCTCGCCGGAAGCCAACAAGAACAAGATCATGTTCGAGAACCTGACGCCGCTGCACCCGACGCGTCACCTCAAGCTCGAACGCGAGATCAAGTCGGAAGAAAACATTACCAGCCGCGTCATCGACATGATCGCGCCGATCGGTTGCGGCCAGCGCGGCCTGCTCGTTGCCCCGCCGAAGACCGGCAAGACGGTGATGCTGCAGAACATCGCCCACGCCATCACCGCCAACCATCCGGAAGTCGTGCTGATCGTGCTGCTGATCGATGAGCGCCCGGAAGAAGTCACCGAAATGACCCGTACGGTCAAGGGTGAAGTGGTTGCCTCGACCTTCGACGAACCGGCCACCCGCCATGTTGCGGTTGCCGAAATGGTTATCGAGAAAGCCAAGCGTCTGGTCGAGCACAAGAAGGACGTGGTCATTCTGCTCGACTCGATCACCCGCCTCA
>DAIMCQ010000336.1:0-4473 GCA_036726285.1 Azonexus sp. | reverse complement strand
AAGCCGCGCTGGCCCTGATCTCGCAAGGTTGTGACGTGCTGATGCAGAACACCGACTCGCCGGCTGTTGTCCAGGCCGCCCAGGAAAAAGGCGTGCTCGCCTTCGGTTGGGATGCCGACATGAGCAAGTTCGGCGGCAAGGCCCACCTGGCGGCCTCCGTGCTGAACTGGGGCGTCATCTACAAGAAGACGCTGGAAGAAGTCGAAGCCGGCACCTGGAAGAGCGGCGACTTGTGGTGGGGCGTCAAGGAAGGCGCGGTCAACATCGAGAGCTTCGGCAGCGCCGTGCCGGCTGATGTCAAGAAGCTGGCCGAACAGCGTCGCGACGACATCAAGGCGGCCAAGCTGCACCCCTTCAGTGGCCCGCTCAAGGACCAGTCCGGCAAGGAACTCCTCGCTGCCGGAAAGACCTATGCCGATGGCGATCTGAAGAAGATGAACTTCTATGTCGAGGGCGTCGAGGGCGCAATTCCCAAGTAATCAGCCTGACCGGAAAGACCAGCGACCGTTTGGTCGCTTGGTCACAAAAAATCCCCCTGTTGAAGGGGGATTTTTTTTGTGGCGACTCGAGCATTGTATCGGCCGGCGCTTTATGAGTGGAATTGAATAATATGATATTTGGTTTTGCAGTCTGATTGCATTGTGCATTTTATTTAACAGATTGGAAAATAATAATAGGTTAATATTTATTTGAACATCAATCTGGATTGATATCGGGTGATGTGAATTAACTATTCGATCATGCCTTAAATGGGAAATGTGTGAATAACGTTTGAATTTGGAAGCAGTGTCGAGTTGCCTTTTTTTGCCTGGTCCGATCTGCACGGTGTGTTTGTTTGAGTTGGAGACGGATTGATTCGTCGAAATATTTCGTAATTGTTTTACTTAATTGTTGCGTTGCTGCATCGGTGCCAAAAGAGCATTCGAGCAAATCAGAGGAAAGAGCCGAATTGGTTTGGCATAATAAAATCAATCGCCGTTTTAAATTGAATGATTCTGTCGGCATGTCTTGCTGACATTGAATACCGGGGGCTATATGAGTATTTCAAATAAATTAAAACTGATGGCGATAAGTGCGATTATTTCGCTTGTCCTGGTCGGTGGAATTGGACTTTATGTCGCATCGGAGATCGAAAGCGCGCTCCAGAATTCAAACCAGAAAGTGCTTCCTGCAATCAAGACCATATTTCAATTGAAATCCAGCCAGCAGGTTGTTGCTCTGAATCTGTACCGTCATATCAGCAGTACGAACAAGGATCAGATGGCGGAATATGAAGGCATTATCAAGCGTGCCGAAGAGAGCATGAATGATGCCTTGGCCGGCTATGAGCAATTTGTTCGTTCGGCAAAGGGACGCGAGTTGCTCGATGCGGAAAAAGCCGCCGTCGCCAGTTATCTTCAATTGCTTCCTGGTGTGATTGAACGGTCGAAGGAGCATGACAAAGCCGGTGCGCTGGAGAAAACGGCCGCCATGGCCGCGAGCCGTGCCGCGCTGGTCAAGTTGATCGATGAACATGTCGCACTGAACAACCGTCTGGCGGAGGAACATGCCGAATCGGCCGAGGCGCAAGCCAAGCAAGGCAAAATTGTGATGCTTGTATTGGCCGTCTTCGCTTCCCTTTTGGTGGGTTCGATTGCCTTTGTGGTTATTCGAGGCGTCAGCCGTTCGCTAACTTCGATGCAAGAGGCGATTGGGCGGATCGAGGGACAGCTGGATTTTACGCGGCAGGCCGAGGTGATAGGGCATGACGAGATTGCGGAAGTGGCTTCGGCATTGAATCGTCTGATTGCCAAGCTCAGGACTAGCCTGCTGCATATTACCGAGGAAGCAAACCGGGTTTCGGAGGCGTCTTCTCAATTGGCGACTGCCTCAAACCAGGTTGCTGCCGCCTCGGCTCACCAAAGTGATTCCGCATCGAATATGGCTGCCAGCGTCGAGCAAATGACGGTTAGTATTTCCCATGTCAGTGACCGTTCAAGCGAGGCGCATGCACTTTCGACCGAGTCCGGGAATCATGCGATTCAAGGTGAAGCGGTGATTTCGAAGACGGTTGCCGATATCAACCGCATCGCCGAATCCGTCACGCAGGCTTCCGGGCGTATCCAGGAACTGGAAAGTGCCAGCGAGCAGATATCCAATATTGTCGCGGTGATCAAGGATGTCGCTGAGCAGACCAATTTGCTCGCACTGAATGCGGCTATCGAAGCGGCTCGGGCCGGAGAGCAAGGTCGAGGCTTCGCCGTTGTTGCCGATGAGGTGCGAAAGCTGGCGGAGCGGACAGCCAATTCGACGGCTCAAATTGCTGCAACGACGGAGTCGATCAGAGGTGTCTCGAAAGATGCCGTTGCAAGCATGGCGCAAGCGGTAGAACTGGTGAATATGGGGCTGACCCAGGCGGGGAACGCAACGGGGGCTGTTCGGCGAATTAGCGAGGCCAGCCAGCATGCGGTGTTGATGGTGGAAGAAATTACTGCAGCGCTTCGGGAGCAAAGCCAGGCCAGCAATCTGATTGCCGGCAGTGTCGAGAACATCGCTCAAATGGCGGAGGAGAGCAGTGCCGCCGCGAGAAGCAGTGCCGAGTCTGCGCTGTACCTGGACCAGGTTTCTTCCGAATTGAAGACTATCGTCAGTTCTTATCGCCTGTAGGTCAGGAGCAAGTAGCATGGCTTTTCTAGCCCTGCATTTTCATACGGCACCTGACCCGGATCGGACGAAAGGGTTGGTCGGCGATAGCGCGTCAATCTCTGATGGAAGTTGAAAAGCCCACAGTCTTAAGGCTGTGTAAAATCCTTTCGTTTCATTGGGAGATTGTGCAGGAAGAAATGTCTGCGCAGGCAGGGGGTAACCGAAAACAACAATGCCTGTCATCTCTCGATAACAGGCATTGTTTTAGTTCTGCTAATCCTCAAGCTGGCTATTTATACCGCCCGCTCTTGGGATTCTTTGTGGCCATTGCGGTTCTGGTTGAACCGAGTGGCTTTGTGGGACAAGAGAATCAGTTCTTGGTTTCGACCATAACGAGCGGGGCCTGGTCTGCCGGTTCGACTTGCCTGGCCTTCCTCGGACGTCCTTGCTTCGGCGGTGTTGTCGGGGTTGCAGCAATGACCGGAGCACTGGTGGTCTGGACCATTACCAAGCCACTCTCGTTGAGCACTTGCTGCAGATCGACAGGAGCATCCTCGATCACTTGAGTCTGCACCGGAGCCTCTGCGGGCAATTCGCTTGCGACGGTTGCGACCGGCGCAGCTTCGATGTTCGCCGTGGCGAATGATGTTTCCGGCGCGACAGGAACGTTCTGTTCTGTCTGGCTGGAAGCTTGTTCATCTGCAACAGGTTGATTTTCAACTGCAACAGGGGAAGCTTCGGCTACGACGTAAACAGGCGTTTCTGGTTGAGGCATAACTTCCACCGCCGACGGTTCAATCGCCGGAATGACGACAACAACCGGTTCCTGGCTGGCTACAGGTGTGCTGGCTTCAAATTCACTCGTTTCATTGTTGGCCTCGACCGAGCTTGTTGCATTTGTTTCGCCTTCGTTGCGCCGTTCGCCGCGGCCACGTCCGCCACGCCGTCCACGCCGACGAGCCGTTTGCTCATCCGTGTTGGTCGTTGTTTCGGGCGCTTCGCTGGCGGAAGGGGCAATTGGCGCGATCTCTTGCAGCAGCTTGCTATCAACCACCTCACTGCCTTGCTGCGGTTGGCGATCGCGGCGTTCCTTGCGTTCGCCGCGCGGGCGACGTTCCTGGCGTTCCTTTTCCGGGCGTTGCTCCGTCGCGCTGTTTGCGATGTCTTCGCGCGGACTCTTTTCGGCATTGCGCTCGTTGCGATTGCCCCGTTCCTGACGCTCGCCACCTTCCTCGCGGCGATTGCCATTGCGACCGTTGCGACCGTTACGACCTTCGCTGCGTTCGCGACGGCCATCGCGGCCTTCACGGTTTTTCTTCGGAGCGGGAGCGGGAGCAGGCGTCGGTTCTTCCGCCTTCGGTTCGCTACGCAACCACGAGAACAGTCGCGAGAACAGGCCGCTGCTGCTGGCCTGCGGCGCTGCCACCGGGGCGGCTTCTGCTTTTTCCGGCATGATCGGTGCCGGCTGCTCCGGCGAAATCCCCTTGATCACGGCTTCCTGGCGGGGCTTGGCGGATTCGTCCTTGCCATTGCCCTGCTTGACAGCCTCTTCGAGCGGTGCATCAACCATCTTGTAAGAGGGCTCGCGCAGGTCGTCATTGTTCAGGTCGTCATGGCGCAGGCGGGTGATCGTATGCGCCGGCGTTTCCATATGGATATTCGGGATCAGCAGGATGGTGACTTTGTGGCGCAATTCGATGGCCTGGACTTCCGGACGCTTCTCGTTGAGCAGGAAGGTGGCAACATCGACTGGTACCTGGACGTGCACGGCACCCGTATTTTCCTTCATCGCTTCTTCTTCGAGAATGCGCAGGATCTTGGCCTGAAGGGGCAGCGGCATGTCGCCGA
>DAIMCQ010000335.1:0-4513 GCA_036726285.1 Azonexus sp. | reverse complement strand
GATGGCGCGCTGGCCATCGAAACCGAGATTGCGCACGGCCGCCTGGATGTCGGCGTCACCGTGCTACCGACCGATCCGGCGCTGTTCGAAACCCGTCCCTTCGCCTATTCCGAACTCTGCCTGCTGGCCCCGCGCAACACCGCCTGGGCGAGCCGGGCGACAGTCGGCATGGCCGACCTGGCCGATGAATCCTTCATTCTCTACAACGACGACTTCGTGCTTTCCGGCCGCATCCTCGAGGCCGGGCAACAGGCCGGCTTCAGCCCGAACATTGCCAGCCGCTCCAACCAGTGGGATTTCATTGCCGCCATGGTCGGTGCCGGCCTCGGCATCGCCCTGCTCCCCCGCATCCTTTGCGAACAACTGAGCAGCGAGCGATTCTGCTGGCTACCGCTGACCCAGCCGGTGATCCCCTGGCATCTGGCGCTGATCTGGAACAAGGGCGGCTATCTTTCCCATGCCGGCCGGGCTTTTGTGACTTGCTCGGAAGAAATTCTTGGACCGGCCTATGCCCCCGACCCGACGCATCTTGATGCGCCATCCGGCGGATAAAGCAATGAGCCGACATCGCCCCTGCCTCCTCAGCCCGAAACCGAAGAATTGGTACGATGCCACCTTGCCGAAGCCGATCAAGCTTGGCGACTGACCCACTGCCCGCCCCTTACCCAAATCATTTCCCGCCCATGTCCAGTCGTCTTCCTCGCCGCCCGCAGCCGCCAGCCGATCGCCAGTCATTCTGGCGCGACCCGGCCCTGCCCTACGTCGAGAGCCGGCGTGCCATCGACAGCCGGGCCTGCTACATCCCGCACCATCACCCGACGGTTTCGATTGGCGTCGTCGATGCCGGCCGCAGCCTGTTCACTGGCGCGGGGAACGGCGAGGTCGAGCTATCCGCGGGTACCCTGGTCATCATTCCGGCCGACCGCGTGCATGCCTGCAACCCAGCCCCCGACGCCACCTGGAGCTACCAGATGCTGCACCTGGATGCCGCCTGGTTTGCTGCCGTACGGCGCGAGTACGCCGCCGATTGGCCGAGCGAAGACGAAGCGGTGCGCATCGTCAAGGAACCGGAAAGCTATGCCCGGTTTTGCCGCCTGAACGCGCTGCTGTTCGGCGAGGCCGACGCCGCCGACAAGGAAGCCGCCCTGATCGAATTCATCGGCGACCACGACGGCGCGCCAGGGCACCCCATTCCCAAGCCGCCCGTACCAAGCGACCTGGCCGCACGGATTCGGCCGGCCCTCGATTACATCCGCAGCGCACCGACCGAACCCATTCCATTGGCGGCATTGGCCGAACTGGCCAGGCTGAGCCGCTATCAGTTGATCCGGGCTTTTCGAACGGTTACCGGCCTGACGCCACATGCCTGGCAACTCAATCAGCGCATCAACCTTGCCCGGGAACGGCTTGGCCTGGGCGACCAGTTGGCCGAGCTGGCCCTCGCTCTCGGCTTCGCCGACCAGGCCCATTTCCAGCGCATATTCAAGGCGCACACCGGCGTTTCACCAGGGCTTTTCCGGCGCTGACGCTGCACCGCCGCAATTTCCTTCAATACGCGCCCCGCACCGCTCGGCACACTGGGCAAAAAACAACCCGTGTGTCGCCGCATGCAACTCTTTCTGATCATCGCCGCCGCCCATTTTCTGGCGCTGCTTTCCCCCGGCCCCGACTTCTTTCTGGTCGCCCGGACCTCGCTGGCCGAAGGCTGGCGTACCGCCAGTGGTGCCTGCCTGGGCATTGCTCTTGCCAACGGCCTATTCATCGTTGCCGCCTTCGCCGGCACCGCCGCGCTGACACCGGGCAGCGCAGCGTTCACGCTGCTGCAACTGGCGGGATGCCTCTATCTGCTTTATCTCGGCGCGCTCTTCATCCGCTACGCTGGCCACAGCGGACTAGGCACGGTGACGTCGGCACAAGCCGGCCTGGGATTCGGAACATGGCATCGTGCCGCAAGCCGGGGGCTGCTATCCGGCCTGCTCAACCCGAAAAACGCACTGTTCTATGCCAGCCTGGCCTCGATGCTGGGCGGCCCCTACGCCACGACCGGCTGGAAGACGCTCTATGGCATCTGGATGTTCGGCGTCGTGCTGCTCTGGGACATCCTGATCGCCTTCATGATCGGCAATCCCTACGTCCTGCGCCGTTTCGAGCGGGCGCTGCCGTGGCTGGAACGCATTTCAGGCGGCATGCTGATTGTGCTGGCGCTGGGCGTCATTGCCTTTGGCTTGGCCTGAACATACCCCGCCACTAGTCAATGCTGATCGTTGCCGAGCAAGCGCCAACAAATACTCATTTGACATACAATTACATACTTATCGTCAATCACACGGTCAATACGACTCGCATCAATGAATCCAATCCAATCAAATTGCAGCAAATGGCGCCTGATTGTCATGGCGCTTGTTTCCTCCTGCATCGGCCTGGCCGGCTGTACGACTTTTCTGGCCTCCAGGATGGAAGGTCGCGACCCAAATTTTCATTCGCAGCCATTAGCCAGTGACCAGTTGGTCGCCATCGGCAAACTGGATAAAAATGCAGAAAAGGAACTCGATATCCCGGGCGGTCTGGTTCTTATCGGGCAAAAACAGTCCTATCTGATCACCAAGGGCGGTGGCGAGCTGGAAGCCATCGCCAAGGCGTCGTTTGGTCCGGACGTGGAAATACTTGAGCGCTATCACGACTCCAACAGCCACCTCTACCTGGACAAACGAAAATTCTGGGGCAAGGTGGCACTGCGCATCAGCCGGGATCAAGACTACTCGCCCGAACAACAGCTCGAACTGGATAACATGGGGTTTGAAGAAAGGGAAACCGCCTCATCACAAAGGGATCGCAAGGTTTATACGAAAAGCATTGATTTAGAGGGCATCACAATCGCTCCGATCAAAGTCCCCGATAGTTTGGCCCAACATCTGAGCCATTCGAGATCAATCGCCTTCTACCCCCCCGAAGATCAGAAAGCGCCACCCAATCTCGAAAAATACGTCGCCCTGCCTCTTGCTGTTGCCTTCGATATCGTGACTGCACCCATCCAGATTCTGGGATTCGGAACACTGCTCTTGATCTGGCAAGCCCAAGGCGGCCATTGGCGTTTGTTCTGAAACGCCTCGCCGGCGGCATCAACGTCGGTAAATCGATTGCTCCAATACTCGGCGCCTGCCTGCTAACCGTGCACAAAGCACCTAGTTCTGAACGAAAAAGCGCCCGTCGAAACGGGCGCTTTGCTCACCGCATCAGCCCTGATCAGCGACCAGGGCCAGGTTGGGTCTTAGCCGGCATGGGCGCCGGTCCGGACGATGGTCCCGACATGCTCGCCGCGCAGGGCGGCGGTCAGACGGCCCGGCACCAGGCCATTGACCACCTGCACACGTTCGAGGTGGCGGGCGGTGGCCATGACGTCGAGCAAGGCCCGGTCGAAAGGCAGCGAGCCAGCCTGCCTGGCCAGTTCGGCGGCGCTGGTTTCGCGTAGCAGCTCGGCCTGCGCGCCGTTCGGGCCCTTGGGATCTGCGGTGTAGACGCCATCGACGTCCTCGACAATGGTCAGCCCGGCGGCGCCGAGGGCATCGGCGAGCAGGAAGGCACCGGTATCGGCGCGATGGGTCGGGATGCGCGAGTTCGGGAACTCGTGGTGGTGGTACGGCGGGAAGGCGCTGCCGACCACGGCGCGCGCCGCGGCAAGGTGGATGGCGAGCTGGCTGGCGATGGTCGGATGCTCGACGTAGGAAACACCTTCCGGCGCCAGCAGCGAGGCCAGGATATGCCCGTTCTGACCGGCTTCGCTGGCTGCCAGCGGGGCCAGCGAGCCGACCGGCAGGCCGAGGTCGAGGCCGACGCCGTAAAGGTGACGGGCGCGGATGCCGGCACCGGTGAGGATCAGCAGGCGATGCTCGGGCAGCAGGCGACGCAGTTCGTCGACGATGGGGAGGATCGCTTCGGCGCCGCGGTCCATGATCGAACGGCCGCCGATCTTGACGACCTGCAGCCAGGGCAGCAGGCGGATCGGCTGGACGCCGGCGACCGGGCGGGTGAGATTGCTGTCCTGCAGGGTTTGACGGGCCAGCGGCGAGGCGACGTGTTTGATGGTATTGGTGGATTCAGCCATGGCAATCGTTCTCAGCTAGCGGTGATGAGGGTACCGACGTGCTCGCCGGCAAGGGCGCGGGTCAGGTTGCCCGGGACCAGACCGTTGATGACCTGGACCTGGCGAACATGCCGGGCCGACTTGAGCAGATCGAGCACCGGGAATTCGAGGATGGAATCGTGCAGGCCCTTGGCCTTCATTTCATCGACCGAGATCTGCGGAATGAAGGTAGGGTTCTTCGCGGTCTTCGGGTTGTCGGTATACAGCCCGTTTTCATCCTTCACGTAGATCATCGCCTTGCAGCCAAACTGTTCGGCCAGCAGGAAGCAGCCGGCATCGGTGCGATACGGCGGGATGACCCCCTCCGCCGGCGGACGCATCCACAGGTTGTAGGGCGGCATGCCGCTGAAGATGACGGCGCGCACTTCGGCC
>DAIMCQ010000334.1:3250-4537 GCA_036726285.1 Azonexus sp. | reverse complement strand
CGACATGAAGGCGGCCAACAAGACGGCGACCCTGGCCACCGCCAGTTTCAGCAACCTCGCCGCGCTGCTCGCCAGCCAGGCCGGGATCAGCGCCGCCGCCTTCGCTGCCGGCATCAAGCCGGCCCTCGACGCCGCCATGCCGCCGTCGGCCCTGCTCGACCTGATCATCATCGATGCCGACCAGTGGGATGGCTACAACGCCGAGCGCAAGGCGCTGCTCGCCTACCTGAAGAACAACGCCATCGGCAATGTCGTGGCCCTCACCGGCGACCTGCATGCCTTCTTTGCCGGCGTCGTGATGGACGACTTCGATGCCGCCAGCCCGACGCCGGTCATGGTCGACCTGGTCACCGCCGGCCTGTCGAGCAATTCGCTGTTCAGCTACTACAAGCAGGTGGTGGATACGGTACCGGCCTTTGCCGCCGCCAAATCCTTGATCTACACCACGAACGGCAACGGGCAGGTGGTCAATACCTTCAACTCGACGCTGAGCGCCTTCAACGGCAACTGGATCAAGTATCTCGATACCGACGCCCAGGGCTATGCCGTGGTCACCCTGACGGCCGGCCAACTGGTCTGCTCGCTGCGCAAGCTGAAAACCCTGAACGGAGCGCCGACGGCACCAGCCTTGCCGGCCACCGCTTCAACCAGGACCATCACCGTCAATGCCGGCAGCGTCGAGGTCAACGTCAGCTAAACGAGGCATGCCGGGTCATTCCCGGCAACAATTTCCCGGCAACAAAAAGCCCGGCAGCGGCGGGGCTTCAAGTAAGCCGAGCGGGTGCCGAACCCGGCACCGCCCAGGCCTCGTCTCAATCGAGATAGTCGGAATATTCCTTCTGGGCGTAACCCTGCAAGTTGGCCCAGGGCAGGACCTTGGGCGCCGGCGCGGCGCTGACCACCATCAGCTTGTGGCGGGTGCCCTCGCTATTGCGGCTTTCGACGCGGCGCGGAAATTCGCCCTTGCCATCCCACTCGACCTGCAGGTCGAGATTGCCCTTCTTGAGCCGGTAGTGCTCGGCCTTGCCGGAGACCGCCTGCATCGTTTTCAGCTGCTTCGGATCGAGCAGGTGCCAGGCATTGGCCCAGCTACCGTCGAAACCGATGTTGCCGTACTCGGGCGGCGGCACGTTGATCACCACCTTGTCGTGCACATTGACCAGGCGCACGCTGATCGTCTTGTCGGCGGCCTGGGTGACCTGGCGGGCGGCCGCGGCCAGGTCGAGGTGCTTGTGCTCGTGGCCGCCCTTGGCATGCTCGGCGGAGTCGTGGGCGCCGGCCGGCAGG
>DAIMCQ010000334.1:0-3240 GCA_036726285.1 Azonexus sp. | reverse complement strand
GGACGCGCTCGATCCAGACCATGTTGGCCCGGCGGTACATGCGTTCCTGGAAGTGCAGTTTGCGGGTCACGCCATCCGGCGTCGTTTCGGTCAGGCTGTGATCGATCAGCAGATCGACATCGGCGGCCGGTGCCGCGACGGCGAGGGAAATCAGGGTGGCCGATGCGAGACCGACCAGGCAATGCGCTAAAGGAAAAGACATGATTCGTTTCAATGAAATGGAAAAACGGTGGGCGCCTGCGCCCACCGAAAATACGACCAGCGACCCGGCAATCAGAGCCCGAGCGCGCTTTTCACCAAGCTGAAGACGCGGGTATTGACCATCGTCCCCTTGAACGCGGCATTACCCGCACCGGTCGAGAAGAGCATGACATCGCCGCCGCCGTGGGTTTCCGAACCGGCCGAACCGAGGACCACGCCGACTTCCTGCAGGTAGTCGTCGGCTGCCGTATCGACGCTGGTCAGATCGTCGCGGGTCGCCTTGCGCGGACCGCCGCCATTGCCGAAGACCAGCGCGGTATAGGGCTGGTTGTCGGCCGCCTTGGCCAGCACCGGCTTGCCCTGGACCGTGGTCTGGGTGATGTCGGAGACCTTGCCGAGGATCGGATTGCCCTTGTGCGAGTAGCCGTTGATGGTCATCGTGTGGTCGTGGTCGGCGGTAACGACGATCAGGGTATTTTTCAGATCGACCAGCGACAGGGCGCGCTTGATCGCCTCGTCGAAGGCAATGGTGTCTTCCAGGGCGCGCTTGGCGTTGGTGCCGTGCAACGCATGGTCGATCCGGCCGCCTTCGACCATCAGGAAGTAACCCTTGCTGTTCTTGTTGAGAATCTTGATCGCCTTCTCGGTCATGTCGGCCAGGCTGGGTTCGTCAATGCTCTTTTTGACCCGGTCCAGCTCGTAGTTGAGATGGTCCAGATTGAACAGGCCGACCAGCTTGTTGGTCGAGGCCGGATCGATGCTCTTGAACGCCGAGCCGGTGCTGACGTAGGTATAGCCGGCCGTCTTCAATTGCGCCGTCAGATCGACACCATCGGTGCGCTTGCCGCCCGTCGTCGTGCTCGGCAGGAAGAACTTCGAACCGCCGCCGAGCAGGACATCGACGCCGCTGCCCAGCTTGCTGTTGAACTTGGCGTTGCCCGGCACGACTTGGGCGGCGATATCGTTTTCACCATCGCGATGGCAAATGTGCGAGTAGGTCGCCGCCGGGGTGGCGTGGGTGACCCGCGTCGTGGTCACGGCACCGACCGACTTGCCGGCCGCCTTGGAGAGTTCGAGCAGGGTCGGCACGGCGGAACCGTTGCCGCTGCTCGGGCAAGTGCTGTCGGCGCCGTTGATGTAGGGCGTCGTACCGTTGTAGGCCTTGGTCTCGGCGCTCATCGAGAGCACTTCATTGTTCATCTTGACGCCGGTCATGTAGGCCGCCATCGACGGGGCGCTGTCGGTGGTCTGGGCATCGGCCGAGTAGGTCTTGATGCGCGCCGTGCGCTTGAGCGACTCCATGGTCAGGGCACCGGCTTCGCCGTACTTGTAGATGCGGCTGGCGGTAACGGTGGTCGGCCCCATGCCGTCGCCCAGGAAGAAAATGACATTGGTCGCTTCGCCGGCGGCGAAAGCGGAAGTTGCACCGGCCAGTGCCGCAACGAAAGTAGCGATCTTGAATTTATTTTGCATGATTTTGCTCCTCGGCCTGCTTACAGACCGACCGACTGGCGGATCAGATTGAAAACTTCGGTGTTGGTAATGACACCGGTGAATTTTTCTGCGTTCAGGCCAATGGCACCGAGGAAGACGTCCGTCCCGCCGTGGGTTTCGCTGCCGGCAGCCATCGGTACAGCGGCTTCCTGATGGTAGTTCTTGTCGGAAACCTGGGCATCGGTCAGCGCGGTACGGGTCGCCGGGCGATTTTCGCCATTGCCGAAACCGATGATGGTGAAGGGATTGCCGCCGGTATCGGTGCTATTGACGCCATTGACGAAGTTCTTGAGCAGACCGAGCACGCCGGGATTGGACGCGGTGGTCGGGCCGGTGCGCTTGGCATAGCCGTTGAGGACCAGGGTGTGGTCATGGTCGGCGGTAACGACGATCAAGGTGTTGGCCAGGGTCGGATCCTTGAGCTTCATCTTGTCGATCGCTGCCTTGATCGCGTCGTCGAAAGCAACGGTATCCTGCAGCGCCTTGGCGGCCGTGGTTTCATGCAGCGCATGGTCGATCCGCCCGCCTTCGACCATCAGGAAGAAGCCTTTCTGATTCTTCGACAGGATGTCGATCGCCTTGGTGGTCATCTCGGCCAGGCTGGGCTCGAGCGCCGGGTTGCGATCGATGTCGTAGCTCATGTGGCTGCTGGTGAACAGACCGACCAACTTGTTGGTGGACGAGACGGCAACGGCATCGAGCTCGCTCTTGGTGCCGACGTAGGTGTAGCCCTTGGCCTTGAGTTCGACGGTCAGGTCGCGACCGTCGGTACGCTTGCCGCCGGCCGTGGTCGGCACGAAGAATTGCTTGCCGCCGCCGAGCAGCACGTCGACGCCGTCGCCCAGCGCGGTGTTGTAGCCGACACCGCCCGGTACGGCCTGGGCGGCGATATTGTTTTCGGCATCGCGATGGCAGATGTGCGAGTAAGTCGCCGCCGGCGTCGCATGCGTGATGCGCGTCGTGGTCACCGCACCGGTGCCCCAACCGGCCGCCTTGGCCAGTTCGAGCAGGGTGGTGACGGCCTTGCCGTTGCCGCTGGCCGGACAAGTGCTGTCGGTACCGTTCAGGTAGTTCTTGCCGGTCGCATCGAAGGCCGCCGTTTCCGGCGTCATCGAAATGACTTCGTTGTTCATCTTGACGCCGGTCATGTAGGCCGCCATCGACGGGGCGCTATCGGTGACCTGGGCGTTGTTGGAATAGGTCTTGACGAAGGCGGTTTCCGGCAAGGTGTCGATCGTCAGGTCACCATCTTCGCCAACCTTGTAGATGCGGGCTGCCGTCAGCGTATTGATGCCCATGCCGTCACCGAGGAAAAAGATGACGTTTTTGGGCGTAGCCGAGGGACTGCTCGAAGAGTTGCTGCCACCATCCCCCAAGCAACCAGCCAGCAGGGCCGCGCTACCGAGCGCGATCAGCGAAGAACGTAAATACATTGGAAATAGCTCCTAGGAATAGAGTCGAATGACCCTCCACAGTGCCATCTCTCGATGGCAGGAATATTTCAGTTGGAATACTTTCGCTGATGCCGCATCGCCCGGCATGGCC
>DAIMCQ010000333.1:0-4545 GCA_036726285.1 Azonexus sp. | reverse complement strand
GCTATTGCCTGGAAGGCGAAGCGGGCATCGGAAAGACCCGTACCGCGCATGAATTCGCCAGCCAGAAGCAGGCCCAGGGCTGCTCGGCATTCTGGATCGGCGGACGCTCGGAAACGGCCGGCAGCCCCTGGTCCGCCCTGCACGAAATGCTGACCCGCGTGCTTTCCGCCAGCGTCACGACGAGCACCGACTGGGCAACGCGCCTGGATCGTTTCCTTGAGTACAAAAAGCATTCGCTCGACCGCCACCAGCGCAGCGTTCTGCTCGGTTTCCTCTCGACGCACGGCATCACCCACGGCGACCGTTCGACATTTGCCGAAGCCTTGCGCCTGATCATTTGCGGCAAAGGCGAAGCGACACTCGTCGTCATCGACGACGCCCAATGGATAGATGCCGCGAGCAGCACGGTCTTGAAAGAAATTGCCGCCTGGCCGTCGGCCACCCTGTTTTTTCTCACCCGCCGGCCCAATTACCGGGATGGCGTACTGCCGCATGGCTACCACATCCACACCCTGGAGCCGCTCGATGACGCGGCCGCCCGCGCCATTCTCGACGCCCTGCCCGATACCGATCTGCTCGAAAGGAAGGAACAGCGACGTATCGTCTCGGCCGCTCGCGGGCTGCCGATTTATCTGCTGGCCGGCACGGCCGGCCACGGCAACTCCTTCGCCGAACACCTGCAAAGCATGACCAACGGCTTGGGCGAGGCGATGCGGGTCATGAAAATTGCCGCCCTGTTCGGCATGCAATTCGTGCTCGAAGATCTGGTCTATCTGGTCGCACCCGACGTTGCCGAACTGGCCATCGAACAAGCTGCCGCCTCGCGCCTGATCGTGCCACGCGGACAACACACCTGGGCCTTTTTTCATCCGTTGCTGCACAGCCACCTGCGCCAGTTGCTCGACATCCAGGAAAAGCAGGAACTGGCCCCTCTCGCCGCACGCATTCTGGCGAGCCGTGGCGAACTGCAACGGGCTGCCGCGCTCTACGAAGAAGGCGGCGAAATCGATATGGCCCTGGAAACCTACAGCCGCGCCGCAACGATCGCACTTGATCAGGAAGACACCCTGGCGGCCTGCCCGCTCTTTGATCATGTCGCGCGCCTCGGCTATGGCGAAGGCAAAGCCGGCCACTGGTCACGCATGCGTCACGCCCGCACCCTGGTCATCAAGGATGGCTACGGCTCGAACAGCGTACAAAGCATCTCGCAGGAAGTCCGCAAGGCGCTCTCCTCACTATCGCGAGGCGACGAACTCGCCTTCACGGCCACAGCTTATGCCTATCTTGGCGCGGCCAGCGAAGGAGCACGCGCCCCCCTGGCCTATGCCGACGAAATGTACCGCCTGGCCAAAACGCCGATCCAGCACCAGACCGCAACCTGGTCGCAGGCCAACAGCCTGTTCTGGCTGGGCCGTTTCATCGAAGCGCGGCCTTTGCTGGAAAGCGCCCTGCACGCCGCTAGCGCCCTGCCCTTCGATGAGCGCATCCGCTACTTTCCATCCGACCCAATGGTTCTTGGCAACGGCCAACTGGCCTGGATGTGTTGGTTTATGGGCGACAGCACCGGAGCCCAAAGCCATATCCGGCAAGCCATGGAATACGCCCTTGCCTCTCGCTTGCGCCAGGACATGGCAATTGCCTTCTGCTTCACGGCCGCCCTGCGCTGGAGCGAAGGAGACATGGCCGGACTGGACATCAACGCCGACGAGGCCTGGAATATATCGGACAGTGAGGACTATATCCTGTGGAAAACGGTTGGCGGCCTGCTCCGCACCATCGTCCGCGCCACCCAAGGTGAAACCCCCAACATCTTTGACCTGCTGGCAGCACAGGAATCGATGCGCCAAGCCCATCCCGGCGGGCTCAATACCGGCCGCTGGCTGGCCGCTGCCGCCCTGCTCGAGTCCGGCCAGAACTTCATCGCCTTGCAAGTGATCGACCAGGCGCTGGCCTGCGCCGAGCAGCAAGAACACCAATATTGCCTGATGGATCTCTGGCGGCTCAAGGCGCAGGCCCTTGCCGCGCTGCCTTTGCGCCGCAAGAGCAGTATCAAGGAAGCCCAGACCCAGGCCATCCGGCACGCCCAGGCGGCCGGCGCGCAGGGCTGGCTGGCGCGCTGGTATCCGGAAGCAAGCAGCCCGCCGCTCGCCGACAACACTTACAGCCTGGTTCCAACTTAGCCGCTGGGACAAGCGGCGGCCGGCCCGCTTAGCGGGATATCTACCACCGCTACACCTGACCCGGTTCGCCATTCTTGCCAGAGCAAAACCACTGCGGATTGGCGGCCAACCAGCAGGCCGCCTGCTGCTCGGGCAAGCCCGGCTGGGGCTTGTAATGGGGTTGCAGGTAACGGAACCAGCCGCGCAGGGTAATCCAGACCATGCCATAACGACCAAACAGGAAGCCTGCCCCCTGTTGCCAGGTACGCCAGTGCCAAAATGCGCCGGCACGCAGGAGATTGTTCAGGAGTTGGTAGAGGATTTCGACGGCAAAAATCAGGCTGGTATGAAGAAACCAGACGCAACGCCGGAACTCGCCGCCGCCCAGGCGGTAATAAGTCGCCAGTGCCACGGACTTGTGCTCAACCTCCTCAAGGGCATGCCACATCCACAGTGCTTGCAGATTTGCCGGCGCTCCACGTAACCACAGGTCATTACAGAGAACGGCCTCGCCAAGGATCGCTGTGAAATGCTCATAGGCTGCGGTCATCGCGAGGTGATCAAGCGGCTGTTGCCAGCCGGCATGTCCGATACGCCAGCGGATCGAACTTTCGACGCCGTTACGCAAGCCGTGCCCGGCCAGAACCTGGTTGAACTCGCCGTGCAGGCGCCGGTGGATGGATTCCTGCGCGATGAAGTGACGAATATCCTGGCGCAACTGCGGATCGTCCACTTGGGTCGCAACGCGGTGCAGACTATCGATGAAGTACTGTTCGCCAATTGGGAACATCATGGACAGCGCATTGAGCAGTTGGCTGCGAAAAGCATCCCCACCCAGCCAGTTTTTGGCAAAACCGGCCGATAAACCGAATTCGGGCTGACGAATGGTGATCTTGCTCATGCTTGTTCCCTTCTCTGAAAAGCCCATGGCTAACCTTACCCGCCACGACAGCAATGTGGCCCTTGAATATGATTATCCGAGCCAACGTAAGACAAGC
Source organism: Azonexus sp. (assembly GCA_036726285.1). Lineage (GTDB taxonomy): Bacteria > Pseudomonadota > Gammaproteobacteria > Burkholderiales > Rhodocyclaceae > Azonexus. The sequence continues at coordinate 1,388 of DAIMCQ010000333.1, read as the reverse complement.
GTTAGTCGTTACCGAGGGAACAATGGGGCCACTTGAGGGATGTTGCCCAAGGAATTGGGGTGTGGTTCTGGCATGAGTTGCTGGCGACCGCTTCGTGCCAGGCAGGAAGCCGGAGTCTGGGAACGCTTGCACGCCTTGCTGGTGGTGCAACTGCGCCTTGCCGAGCGGATTGACTGGTCGCGCAGCCTTGTCGACTCCGCTTCCATTCGTGCCGTGGGCGCCGGTCAAAAACAGGGCCGACCCCCACTGACCGCGCTCGTCCAGGCTCCAAACACCATCTCATCACCGAAGCCCAAGGCATCCCGCTCGCGGTCATCCTGACCGGGGCCAATCGCAACGACGCAACGTAACTGCTGCCGTTGCTGGCGGCCATTCCTCCCATCCGTGGTTTGCCGGGACGCCCGTTAAGCAAACCCAGAATTGTTCAAGCCGACCGTGAATACGGCCACGAAAAATATCGTCGGCCGCTTCATGCGCAAGGAATCCGTACCCTGATTGCACGGCGCAGTACCTTGCACGGGAACGGTCTAGGTAAGATCTGCTGGGTCGTTGAGCGAACGATCCATTGGCTACAATTTCCGGCGACTGCGCGTTCGATTCGAACGCTTGGCCATCATCCATAAGGCCTTTATCAAGATCGCCTGCTGCCTCATCTGCTGGCGGCAGCACAAGCGACCTTGATCGTTTTGTTAGCAGCTCTTAGAGCAGAAAACAAACACCAAGAATCACCCTGAAACACCACCATAGATTTCCTTAGGGTCTCTCAAAACCGGATCAGCGGGAACCCAGCGCTCTCCCTGCAATTCATTGAAAAAACAGCTTTCGCGCCCCGTATGACAGGCAATGCCGCCTACCTGTTCAATGGCCAGCAGCAATACATCACCGTCGCAGTCGGTACGAATCGATTTCACTTTCTGGAAGTGCCCCGATTCCTCGCCCTTGCGCCAGAGACGTTGGCGCGAACGCGACCAGTACACCGCGTTGCCGGATTTCACCGTCTCCTGGAGCGACTCGCGATTCATGAAGGCAAACATCACGACACGCCCTTGCGTATCTTGAGCGATGGCAGGAATCATCCCGTCGGCGTCCCATTTCAGGGCTTCCAGCCAGGGCAATGCGTTGTCGAGATCGCTCACAGACGGACTTCTATACCGCGTGCCGCCATGTATTCCTTGGCCTGGCGCACGGTGTATTCGCCAAAGTGGAAGATCGAGGCGGCCAGCACTGCGTCAGCCCGACCTTCGCTGACGCCATCCGCCAGATGCTGAAGATTGCCGACACCGCCGGAAGCGATGACCGGAATCTTGATCGCATCGGACACAGCTCTCGTCAAAGCCAGGTCAAAACCTTTCTTGTTGCCATCGCGATCCATGCTGGTGAGCAGAATC
>DAIMCQ010000332.1:0-4589 GCA_036726285.1 Azonexus sp. | reverse complement strand
AGGGCATGAAGCACTGGGGGCTGGTCAGCTACCAGAAAGCTCGGGAATTCGCCGAGCAATGCATCGCTCGCTTCGATGTCCGTTGCGGCGGACCGGGGGCGGCGGCGCGCTCGCTGTCCGGCGGCAACCTGCAGAAATTCATCGTCGGCCGCGAGATCATGCTTGCCCCCAAGCTGATGATCGTCGCCCAACCAACCTGGGGGGTCGATGTCGGCGCCGCCGCCTTCCTGCGCCAGACGCTGCTCGACCTGTCGCGCACCGGCGTCGCCATCCTGGTCATTTCGGAAGAACTCGAAGAACTGTTCGAGATCAGCGACCGCATCGCCGTGCTTGCCGCCGGCAAGCTCTCCGCCGCCCAGGCCAAAGCGGCGACCAATGCCGAATCGGTCGGTCTGCAGATGTCCGGCCTGTTCAACGAAACCGCCCAGCCCACGGAGTCCGGCCATGCATTTGCTTGAACCCCGCGCCCAGCCGTCGCAGTTGATGCGCTGGACGGCGCCCCTGATCGCCATCGTCGCCACGCTGCTGGCCGGCTCCTTCCTGTTCTGGGCGCTCGACAAGTCGCCGCTGGCCTCCTTCGAGGTCTTCTTCATCCAGCCGCTGACCTCCAGCTACGGCTGGAGCGAACTGCTGATCAAGGCCTGCCCGCTGATCCTGATCGCCCAGGGCCTGGCCATCGGCTTCAAGGCCCGCATCTACAACATCGGCGCCGAAGGCCAGCTGATCATCGGCGCCCTGTTCGGCGGCGGCGTCGCGATTTATTTCGACGGCAGCGATTCGGCCTGGGTGATCCCGGCCATGGTGGTCGCCGGCGCCCTCGGCGGCGCCCTGTGGGGTGCGCTGCCGGCGCTGCTCAAGACGCGCTTCAACGCCGAGGAGACGCTGACCACGCTGATGCTGACCTACGTCGCCACCTTCATCCTCTCCTACATGGTCAACGGCCCATGGCGCGACCCGGACGGGATGAACTTCCCGCAATCGATCATGTTCGGCGACAACGCGCTGTTCGGCATCCTGCTCGAAGGCTCGCGGGTCAATACCTCGATCTTCATCACGCTGTTCGCGGTGCTCGCCTTCTGGCTGTTCAATGCCCGCAGCTTTCTCTCCTACCAGCTCGAAGTCGGCGGCCAGGCACCGGCCGCCTCGCGCTACGCCGGCTTCTCGGCCAAGCAGACGGTGTGGTTCAGCCTGGTCATCTCCGGCCTGACCGCCGGTCTGGCCGGGGTCGGCGAAGTCGCCGGGCCGGTCGGCCAGTTGAATCTCAACATCTCGCCGGGCTACGGTTTCGCCGCCATCATCGTCGCCTACCTCGGCCGCCTGCACGCGCTCGGCATCGTGCTCGCCGGGGCCTTGATGGCGCTGATCTACCTCGGCGGCGAAGCGGCCCAGGTCAGCCTGCAGATGCCGGCCGCGATCACCGGCATCTTCCAGGGCATGCTGCTTTTCTTCCTGCTCGGTGCCGATGCCTTCATCGACAACCGCCTGCGCAAACCCCTCTGACCGCCGCCCAAGGAAACGATCATGATTGAAAGCCTGATTCCCGTCCTGGCCGGCGCGATTGCCGCCGCCACCCCGCTGATCTTTGCCGGCCTCGGCGAACTGGTCGCCGAACGCACCGGCGTCATCAACCTCGGCGTCGAGGGCATGATGCTGACCGGCGCCATCGCCGGCTTCGCGCTCGCCGCCGAAACCGGCTACGGTGCCGCCGCCGGCCTGCCGGCCGGTGCCCTGGCCGGTGCCGCCACGGCGCTGATCTTTGCCTTCTTCGCCTTGTCGCTGGCCGCCAACCAGGCAGCCTGCGGCCTGGCCCTGACCATCTTCGGCATCGGCCTCTCCGCCTTCATCGGCCAGCACTATGTCAGCTACAGCCTGCCCGGCCTGCAACCGCTGGTCATCCCGCTGCTTTCCAACATTCCGGTGCTCGGGCCGATCCTGTTCAAGCAGGATGCGGTGGTCTACCTCTCCTTCATCACCTTCGCCTTCGTCGCCTGGACCCTGGCCAAGACCCGCCTCGGCCTGCTCCTCAAGGCAGTCGGCGAATCGCCCGAATCGGCCCACGCCATCGGCTACCCGGTGCTCGGCATCCGCTACGGCGCGGTGGCCTTCGGCGGCGCCATGGCCGGTATCGCCGGCGCCTACCTGTCCACCGTCTATACGCCGCTCTGGGTCCAGAACATGAGCGCCGGACGCGGCTGGATCGCCGTCGCACTGGTCGTCTTCGCCACCTGGAAACCGCTGCGTCTGCTGCTCGGCGCCTACCTGTTCGGCGCCGTCACCATCCTGCAATTCCACGCCCAGGGGCTGGGCATCGACGTGCCGGTGCAATTCCTGGCCGCACTGCCCTACGCCGCCACCATCGTCGTGCTGGTCGTCATCTCGCGCGACCGCCGGCTGCTCCAGCTCAACCTGCCTGCCTCGCTCGGCAAGCCTTTCCTGCCCTAAGCCATGCCTACACTTTTACTGAAAGACGCCGACGTCCTCGTCACCATGGACGCCACCCGCCGCGAAATCGCCGGCGGCGGCGTCTTCATCCGCGACGGCGTGATCGAAGCGGTCGGCACCAGCGAGCAACTGCCGGCCACGGCCGACCAGGTGATCTCGCTGGCCGGCACGGTCGCCCTGCCCGGCCTGGTCAACACGCACCACCACATGTACCAGAGCCTGACCCGCGCCATTCCCGGCGCCCAGGATGCCGAGCTGTTCGGCTGGCTGCGCCGGCTTTACCCGATCTGGGCCAGGCTGACGCCGGAGATGGTGCGCGTCTCGACGCTGACCGCGATGGCCGAGCTGATCCTTTCCGGCTGCACCACCTCGAGCGATCATCTCTACCTCTACCCGAACGGCAGCCGTCTCGACGACTCGATCGAGGCCGCCGCCACCATCGGCATGCGCTTTCACGCCGCACGCGGCAGCATGAGCGTCGGCGAAAGCCAGGGCGGCCTGCCGCCCGACCGCCTGGTCGAGGACGAAGCGAGCATTCTCAAGGACACCCAGCGCCTGATCGAAACCTGGCATAACCCGCAACGCCACGCCATGCAACGCATCGTCGTCGCCCCCTGCTCGCCGTTCTCGGTCAGCCGCGACCTGATGCGCGAGGCGGCGGTGCTGGCGCGCAGCTACGGGGTTTCCCTGCACACCCACCTGGCCGAAAACGACAACGATGTCGCCTACAGCCGCGAGAAGTTCGGTATGACGCCGGCCGAATACGCCGAATCGCTGGGCTGGGTCGGCCACGACGTCTGGCACGCCCACTGCGTCAAGCTCGACACGCCGGGCATCGGCCTGTTTGCCCGCACCGGTACCGGCGTCGCGCATTGCCCCTGCTCCAACATGCGGCTGGCCTCCGGCATTGCACCGATCCCGGCGATGCGCGAAGCCGGTGTGCCTGTCGGCCTCGGCGTCGACGGTTGCGCCTCGAACGATGCCGCCCACCTGCTCGGCGAAGCCCGCCAGGCCATGCTGCTGGCCCGCGTCGGCCATGGCCCGGCGGCGATGAATGCCCGCCAGGCGCTCGAACTCGCCACGCTGGGCGGCGCCAAGGTGCTTGGCCGCGACGACATCGGCGCCCTGGCGCCGGGCATGAGCGCCGACCTGGTTGCCTTCCCAACCGGCGGTCTCGACCTGGCCGGCGCCGCCGTGCATGACCCGGTCGCCGCCCTGGTCTTCTGTACGCCGCAGTCGGTTCGACATTCCATCATCAACGGCAAGCAGGTCGTCGCCGACGGCCAACTGCTGCCGCTCGAACTGCAACCCCTGGTCGCCCACCACAATCGCCTGGCCCGCCAACTGGCCAACGGCACGTACTGAGATTTCATGAACGATTCGCTCAAACCACGCTATCAGCTCGTCCACGGCCAGGTCCTGCACTTTCTTGCCGACCCCGGCGAACACGATGCCGCCGACAGTTACCAGTACTTTGCCGACGGCGCGCTGTGGATCGAGGACGGCCATATCGCCGACGTCGGACCCTGGGCGGACATCCTGGCCCGCATCCCGCCGGCCATCCTGGGCGAGGCCGAGGTCTTCGACTACTCCGGCAAGCTGATCCTGCCCGGCCTGGTGGACACCCATTGCCATTACCCGCAATCCGGCATCATTGCCTCCTTCGGTCGGCAATTGCTCGACTGGCTGAACGATTACACCTTCCCGGCCGAAGCCGCCTTCTGCGACCCGGCAGTCGGCAGTGCCACCGCCGATTACTTCGTCGAACGCATGCTGGCGCACGGCACGACGACCGCTTCGGTGTTCTCGACGGTGCATCCGGAATCGGTCGATGCCTTCATGGCCTCGTCCGCGCGGCACAATCTGCGCATGCTGACCGGCAAGGTGATGATGGACCGCAATGCCCCGGCCAACCTGATGGATACCGTCGCCGAGGCCGAACGCGACTGCCTGGCGCTGATCGAGCGCTGGCACGGCAAGGGCCGCCTGCGCTACAGCATCACGCCGCGCTTTGCGCCGACCTCGACGCCCGACCTGCTGGCCCTGGCCGGCGCGCTCTACCGCAGCCAGCCCGACCTGCACGTGCAATCGCATCTGGCCGAGAATCCGGACGAAATCGCCTGGGTCGGCGAGCTGTTCCCGCATTG
>DAIMCQ010000331.1:0-4600 GCA_036726285.1 Azonexus sp. | reverse complement strand
ACGCCGAGATCGCACCACAGGTTCAGACAGGAAATGGCGGCGGCACCAGCGCCGGAAACCACCACCTTGATTTCATCGATCTTCTTGCCGACGACCTTCAGGCCATTGAGCATGGCGGCGCCGGAGATAATCGCGGTACCGTGCTGGTCGTCGTGGAAGACCGGAATATTCATCCGTTCCTTGAGCTTCTGCTCGATGTAGAAGCATTCCGGCGCCTTGATGTCTTCGAGATTGACACCGCCTAGGGTCGGCTCGAGCGCGGCGATCATGTCGATCAGCTTGTCCGGATCGTTCTCGGCCAGTTCAATGTCGAAAACATCGATCCCGGCAAACTTCTTGAACAGACAGCCCTTGCCTTCCATCACCGGCTTCGAGGCCAGCGGGCCGATGTTGCCCAGACCGAGCACGGCGGTACCGTTGGTCACCACGCCGACCAGATTGGCGCGCGAGGTGTATTCGGCCGCAGTGGCCGGATCTTCGACAATCGCATCGCAGGCGGCAGCAACACCCGGCGAATAAGCCAGGGCGAGGTCACGCTGGTTGGTCAGCCCCTTGGTCGGGCGGACGGAAATTTTGCCGGGCGTAGGCCAGCGATGATATTCAAGTGCGGCTTCGCGCAAATCCTTTTCCACGGAATCTCCTTGGGGTGTTTTTCTATAAGGGAAAACCCTGAAGATTACTCCAAAGCGCGGCCAGGTGCCACGTGGATACTACCTAGGCATCGGCTCGCCGTCCTCAGAAACGATATTGCAAGGTCAGGCGCAAGGTACGCGGCTCGGTCGGATGAATATGTCGATCATCCACCGCCGCCGTCTCATTGACCAGTTGTGAGCCGTACCAGTATTCAATGTCGTTCACCTTGCGATCGAATAGATTGTAGACATCGAGCGCCAAGCGGGCCCGGGCATCGATCTTGTAACCCAGACGCAGATTGGTCAGCGCCGAAGCTTGCGCACGCACCGAATTGTCTTCAATCAACGGTCGCGGTCCGAAATAGCGCAGCCGGAGCGCCCCAAACCAGGCACCCAGATGATCGACGGTCATCCCCAAATTAGCCGTGGCACTCACCGCCCCGGGAATATGCTTTCCTTCCGACGCCGTGTCGCGGAAGCGGGCGTGCGACCAGGCCAGGTCGGCATCAAAAGCCAGCCAATCGGTCGGAACGTAAAAGTTGGTCCATTCGACACCGTAGCGCCGCGATGGCCGCGACGCCTCGGTGGTGCCGGCATCGCCGACAAAAAGCAGCTCAGAGGCTGCATCCAACTGCCAGACGGACAGCGTCGACTGCCAACCGGTCAGCACTTCCGAACGCAACCCCACCTCGTAGCCGCGCGTTCGGACCAGCGGTTTGACTCGGTTTACCGGCGAAGACGGGTCACCCGGATCAACCGTAATGGTCGTCCCACGCGCATCGTTGGAATGGAAGCCATGGCCGTAGTTGAGGTAGAGCTCGCTCTTGTGCCACGGCCCGAAAACCAGCGAGAACTTGGGGCTTAGCATCTGGTCTCTGGCCGAGCCGGAATTGGCGGACAGGTCGGAATCGACCTGGAAGTCGTAAAGTTCGCCACGCAGGCCGCTTACCGAGCGCAGCCAGTCCATCCAGCGGATCTCGTTCTGTCCCCATAACGACAGACTGCGTTGCGTGACGCGATCCTCACGCACGGCTCCGGTCGTCGCACGCTGGCTGCTGCTGTACAAGCCAACCGGATTGAGGCGGTCCTGGCGCCCTTGCAAACCGAAGCTGTTGCTCACATCGAAAGTGCCCCAGCGACTGTCGATGGCGTGCGACAGCGCGAAGCCGCCCGCCGTGCGCCGTTCGGACTGCTTGAACTGGTCGCCGGCATCGCACGTGCCGGTCACAGCATAATCATTGAGGCAGTACTGGAAGTTCGACCACAGGTCGAGGCCGGAACGCAGCCCCCAGATATTCGCCTTGGTCTGGCTGTTCTCGCCGCGCCGTGCCCAGTCGGCGGCCAGACTGTAGCGAAAGGTCTTGCCGCCGGTACTCGGGTCGAGACTGCCGAAACGGTCAACCAAACCGCTGTCGATGGCACGCTGGGCAATCTGGTCGGTTGAAGTCCATTTCCCCTCGTAGGCCATGCCGGTCACCGACCAGCCATCGAAGCGCGTACCCTGGCTATAGCGCAGCACGCCATTAAGCTTGCGGTAGTTCTCGTGCACCTGCCACGGCCCGTCGTTATGGAACAGTTCCAAGCCGTACAGCACATGCCCATCGCCCAAAGCCGGCGAACCGGCGAGCAGACTGCGGGCATAGCCGCGCTGGCCGAGCGTCACTTCGGCCAAGCTACTCGCCATGGCCCGGAAATAGTCGATACGGGCGGCGCCCGCCGAGGCAAAATCACCCTCCTCGGCGTAATACGGCCCCTTGCGATAGGCAATACGATCGACCAGTTCCGGAATCAGGAAATTGAGGTCGGTATAGCCCTGGCCATGCGCGTGGCTCGGCATGTTGACCGGCACGCCCCCGACGTAGGTGGCGAAATCGGTACCGTGATCAAGATTGAAACCGCGCAGGAAATACTGGTTGGCCTTGCCGTCGCCGGCGTGCTGGGTGACGATCAAACCGGGCACCATCTCCAGCGCTTCGCCCGGACGCAGGATCGGCACCGCCGCCAAACGCTGGCTCGAGACCACTCCCTCACTGCCCGCGGCGGCAATGCCTTCGAGATTTTCGGCCTGAGCGCGCACCTCGACCGTGGATAACTCAGCTGACTCGTGGGCCTGGACGCCACTCAAGGCAAGCAGACAATAAGAGTAAATTAATTTTTTTCTTATTTTCATCGATTAAAAAAGCCGATGCCCCGGCCCCCTCCCAAGATTAAATTACCAAGCTCGAATCAAGCCGCCAACGGCCGCCGGATCAAACGAACCGCGGTGATGAAGCTGAGGGCGATGATCGCCACCAGCGAAAAGCCGAAGGCCAGTTCCTTGCCCTCGCTCCACGCCTCGACCGCCGGCGACAGCATCTTGGCAGCGCCAAACGCGGCAACCAGCAGGCTGACGCCCGACACCACCAGGCCCATGACGCGCGAAGCGATCAACGCCACCTGGTCGGCCCGGGCAATCAGCCGGGCAATCCACAGGCCGTTGATGCCATCGGTCAGCAACATGCCGAACATGAACAGGCTGGCCAGCAGCAAGGCATGTTGCCAGCCGCCGAAACGGGTCGCGGTCAGCGCGAAAAAGGCGGCTTGCGACAAGGTATCGAAAGAGAGCGCGAACAAGGCGCCGACCAGTGCCACCAGCGCCGGATGCGAAACGTGACGCAGGCTGCCGAGCAGACGCCCCTTGAGACCGACCGGCTGGACCACTTCATCCGGCCCGGCGCGCAAAACGGCAGCCAGATTGAGGCTGCCCAGGGCAACCAGAAAAGCGATGGAAATCACCGAACCGAGTACGCCGAACCATTCGGGTACGACCCAACGCCCGGCCACGGCGGAAACACCCAGCGCAATCGCCATCACCACCGCGCCATGGCCCAGTGAAAACAGGGTGCCGCAGTAACGGGCCAGACCGGGCCGCTGCCGGGCGTTGAAGCGGGTCAGGCCGTCGATGGTCGCAAGGTGATCGGCATCGAAGCCATGCTTCATGCCAAGCACGAAGGTCAGGAGCAGCAGGGACAACCAGTCGGTAGGCAGGATTTCCATGGCACGCGTATGAATGTTTTCAGGATCTTCATACAAGTTGCGTGCCAAGGCAATAAGTCATTGTTCGTATTGACCCCGGCCGTTACTGCAGCGGACTATCCGGCCCAAAGTGGTTAGCGGCTTTCCAACGGAAGTGAGAGCACGAATTCCGCCCCACCGCCCGGCGCGTTGCCTGCCGTCAGCTTGCCGCCGTGCCGTTCGACGATGCCGTAACTGATCGACAGACCCAGGCCGGTCCCCTGCCCGACCGGCTTGGTGGTAAAAAATGGCTCGAACAGACGACCCAGATGCGCTTCGGCAATGCCCGGCCCGTTATCGACAAAGCGCAGCACCACCATGCCGTCTTGCTGCCGACCACTGATCCTCAAGGCCGCACCAGGCAGGCTGGCGGTGGCGTCGCAGGCGTTCTGGATCAGGTTCATCACCACCTGCTGCAACTGCCCGGAGGAACCCGAACAGACCAGGCCGGGCGGCAATTCGACCTCGACGCTGAAGTTGGATGAGGCGCTCTGCACCACCCAGCGCATCGAGCGCTCGACCACCTCGTTCAGGCTGACCTGTTCCGGCGTCATCTTGTCCACCGCCGAAAAGCGCTTCAGGGCATCGACAATATCCCGGGTCCGCTCGGCACCTTCGATCATGCCGTCAATCAGATGCGGCATGTCGGCCAGGATGCGGTCGATGCGCAAATCCTGGCGCATCTGCGGCAAGGGTGCGGTATCGGCGGCCGGACCGTCGTGCAGGGCACCGAGGTAACTTTCCAGCCGGCTGGCATAGCGTTGCAGCGACAACACGTTGCCCAGCACGAAGCTGATCGGATTGTTCAATTCGTGCGCCACGCCAGCCACCAGACGGCCCAGCGAGACCATTTTCTCGGCATGCAGCAACTGCCCTTGCGTCCGTTTCAGGTCATCGTGCGCCTGGCGCAGCGC
>DAIMCQ010000330.1:0-4722 GCA_036726285.1 Azonexus sp. | reverse complement strand
GCACGACCGCACCGAGACGGTGGACAACAACGAAACCATCACCGTGCACAACAACCGCACGGAGCGCGTCGACCACAACGAGACTATCTCCATTGGCGACAACCGCACCGAGGATGTCGGGCTGAATGAAACGATCAGCATCGGCGAGAACCGGAGCGAAACGGTCGGGCAGAACGAGACGATTCACATTGGGCAAAACCAGAGCGTACACATTGGCGACAACCGCTCGGTCAGCATCGGCGGCAACAAGAGCGAGTCGGTGGCGCGGGCCAAGACGGAAAGCATCGGCATGGCCAAGGCGCTGTCGATCGGACTGGGCTACCAAGTCACGGTCGGCGGCGCGATGAACACGACGGTCGGGCTGATGCAAGCCGAAGAAGTCGGACTCTCGAAGACGGTCCTGGTTGGCAAGACGTTCTCGATCACGGCGGGAGACGAACTCAGCATCACGGTCGGGAAATCGTCGTTGGTCATGAAGGCGGATGGCACGGTCTTGATCAATGGCACTCAGTTCGATTTCTCTGCCAGCGGGCCGGTTCAGATCAACGGCGATCCGGTCGATCTGAACTGAGGTGGCCATGGAATTCGTCAATCTCACGCCCTTTTCGGCACAGGCCTATACCGCCATCGATGTTCAGGACCGCCAATACCGGGTCGTCGCCATCTGCGTCGCCTACCGCCTGCAGCCCGACCAGCGGCAAGCCGGGCTCTGGCAACCGGAAATCATCGATGAAGACAGCCCGCCGCTCTGCATGGCCGACGAGGCCTTTGGTGAGCTCAACACCAGCAGCACACGTTACGAAAGCGATCTCGCGCCGTTCAAACCGCGTTGCGATGTCGTCGTCAATGCCACTGCACACGCCCCGGGCGGCATACCCGTTCGCCGCTTTACCGTCGGCCTGCGCCTGCGCCGCCCGGATACACCGGCCCCCTTGCCAGCGCCGCCGCAGCCGCTCAACCCGTTCATGTCCGTCGACCATAAACAGAAAGCCGCCTGGCAAGCCGAGTTGCAAATCGCCCGGCGCAGCCGGCTGCCCGGCCGTGTCCTGATTGATAAAACCCTGGTCGTCACCGGTCCCCGCCAGTTCCAGAAAAAACTCCTGCTCACCCGGCTGGTTCTGAACCTGGTTCGCTGGGGCAGTCTCGGGCTGCTTCAGCCCAATCCCTGGCGTCTCACCCGGCCACGGCGTTTCGCCCTCCTGCCCCTGCGCTATGAAGCTGCCTGGGGCGGACAATGCCGCATCAACGCCCGCAACAATCGACACCTTGCTCCGGAGAACGCAAAACAAGCCCGTCGATTGGCCGACAATCCCGCACTCGCCAAACGCGTCGCCAGAAAACATCGCCTGTCACCCGAACAAATGGCCGGCCACCCGGACGCGGGAGCCCCTGAAGCCCTTCAGGCCATCGCCCACGCCACCTGCGAGAGCAACCCGCTCGGTCTTGGCTTTGCCCAGCAATGGTTCCTCACGGCCAGTCGCTTCAAACACCTACCGGCCCCGCGGATCGAAACGCCGTCGGCACCGGTCACCGCCCGGCTGTTCTGGCAGACTGCCTGCGACTGCAGAACGGAACCCCTCCCGCCTGCCGGACTCGGCAGCCTCGGCCGGGCCTGGACGCCGCGCCGGCAAATGGCCGGTACCTACGATCAGGCATGGCTCGACCAGCGCTGGCCGAACCTGCCGGCAGACTTCGATTTCGGCTACTGGAACGCCGCACCGGCCGACCAGCAAATCGACTACCCGCAAGGCGACGAAATCATCGAACTGAGCAACCTCGTCCCGCACGATACCCCGGGCAGCCAGGCCGATGCCAAAGGCAACACCACCCTGAAGATCGTTCTGCCCGGCCACCGGGCCTTCGTTCTGGCCCACTTCAACAATGGCGCGCTATACCCGCTGCGCGCCGTCATCGACACCCTGCGCCTCGATCTCGAGCATCCCGAAGGCCCCCGCCTGAGCTGCCTGTGGCGCGCGCTGGTACCGGCTGAACTGCCCATGGCCAAGCTCGAAGCCCGCTTCGAGTTGGATCCTCAGGCCCCGCTGATTCGTCTTGCCGAACGGGCGGCCGCATGAGCCAGAACGTCGCCGCCCGCAAGGAATCCGGCTGGCGGGTCATCTCCGTTCCGCCGGATGTCTGCAAGACGCCCATGGGCAGCAGCACCCCGCCCATTCCCTACCCGGTCACCGCCGAACTCAAGGAGGCCGTCCGGGAAGTCCCCAAGGTCCGGGCCAACGGCCACCCGGTCGTCGTCTTCGAGCAGAGCAAGATTCCCAGAACCCTCGGCGATAGTCCAGGCCGAGCCAACGGCATCAAGAGCGGCACGGTCGAAGGCAACTGCTACCCGAAAACCCACAGCCCCAGCGTGCGCGCCGATGGCAAATGGCTGATGCGCCACGATGACGAATTCTGGATGAACGGGGCATGAGTACGGGCAACACCTGGGGTAAGGTCAGCGGCGATACCCCGAAAAGCACCGTCAAGGCCGCTGCAGCCAACCCGGCCGTGGACGAGGCGAATATCCTCGAAGACGCGCAAGCCGCGACCAAGAGCGCCATTGACGACTGGGTCGAAAGTACTGGCTACAACCAGGGCGCCATGGTGGCCGGTGCCGTCGCCACCGCGGTGGCTGAAGTTTTCATGCCCACCGCGTGGTGGGAGCTGGTCCCGGTCGGCAAGGCCGGGAAGATCCTCAAGAAAGGCGGTGAGACGGTTGGCGTATTGAAGAAGGGCGAGAAGACGGCCGAGGCGGCGAAGGATGCCAAGAAGGCGGAAGATGCTGCGAAGGCCGAGAAGAAAACTGAATCAGGTGGGGGCGGGAAGGATACGCAGGTCAAAAAGCGTCCCAAGCAAAAGGTTAAATGCTTCTGCCCGCAGGACCGCGCGAAGGGTGGCCGGGACGAATATGATCGCCAGCTCAAGCATCAGCAGGACGGCATCAACGCCATGAGTGTTGACGAGTATCTCGCGCAGCGCGGTGGCTTTAGCGGCCAGAATCCTTGTACGGGGGAAAGCGTGCCTCAGGCGCCGGGGCGTGATCGCAAGGTGACGAAGAAGGCAAAGAATAAGCGACAAAAGGAGCAGACACAGCGGTACGCCGAGCAGTTTGGCAAACAAGGACTTGGGCGTAGCGATGCCAAGCGTATGGGCGGCGCCAAAGCTCGGCGTGAGCTTGGGCAACAGGATGCCTTGCACAATCAAGATATGGTCGCAGGCGGCAAGGATGCGATTGGTTCCAATGGCAAACTGGGTGATGCAGATTTCGGCTTCAGCGATACCAACCAGCATATTGGCAGCCAGTGGCGTGGCGACCGGATCAACTCGATGGATGCCGAGGCTTGTCGGCGGAAACAGGCCGGCGAAGGCAACGAGAAAATGAATGTGGAACTGCGTGCTTGCGGCAAACACGAAGTCAAGAAAGCTGGATGCAAATCGAACCCGAGGAAATGACGATGACGAATTACCGCTTTGATGAATATTTTGATGGCTTCTTGGAAGATTTCGGTGAACCCCACGACAGCACGCCGATCCCCGAATCGGTGATCGAAGCCTATAGGGACAAATTGCCCGAACAGCTTTTTGTGTATTGGAACACGGTAGGCGCCTGCGGCTTCCACAATGGCCTGGTATGGATGACCAACCCCGCCGAATATCAGGACTTGCTGGACATGTGGCTGGACGGTACCCCATTTGAACACAGAGCCGATCTGAGCGTCATTGCGCGCAATGCATTTGGTGAATTTTATGTATGGGCAAAAGCTAAAGGCAAGGTGGTTATTATCGACCCCAATTTGAACGTCATTTATCACGACCCACTGAACGATTCCACCCCGCTCGACGAAGCTCAGGAGGCTATGAAGTTGCAGTATTTCTGGGGGTATTGTGATGTTGAGTATTTTGACGAGACCGACGAATCCGAAAAGCCACTATTTGCCCGCGCCCTCAAGAAACTGGGGCAGCTCAAAAGCGACGAGATGTATGGCTACAAGCATCGTCTGGCCTTGGGGGGGAAAGAAGACCTGAGCAATCTGGATATCGTGAAGCTGGAGGTCTACCACAACATCGCGCAACAGATGGAACCGCCGCAGATCATCACCTTGGATTAGACGCAGCCGGAGTTCCCTCTGTTCTTTAACAACTCAAACCGCTTTCCCAGCAGCCAGGCCGATGCCAAAGGCAACACCACCCTGAAGATCGTTCAGCCTGGGCACCGGGCCTTCGTTCTGGCCCTCTTCCGGAACGGCGCCCTGTATCCGCTGCACAGCATCATCGACACCCTACGCCTCGATCTCCAGCATCCCGAAGGCCCCCGGCTGAGCTGCCTGTGGCGCACGCTGGTACCAACCAGCATATTGGCAGCCAGTGGCGTGGCGACCGGATCAACTCGATGGATGCCGAGGCATGCTGACGGAAACAGGCCGGCGAAGGCAACGAGAAAATGAATGTGGAACTACGCGCCAGCGGCAAGCACGAAGCCAAGAAAGCTGGATGCAAACCCAACCCGAGGGAAAAATGATGGCGAACTACCGCTTTGATGAGGATTTTGATTGTTTTCTTGAGAAATTTGGTGAGCCGCATGATGGCGTACCAATTCCTGAATCAGTGATTGAAGCTGCCTACTGTGCTATTAAAAAAGCCGGTGAGCTGATCGATATGAGCAAACACAAAGGCGAACATCCACGTATGGGAGCTACAGATGTGTGTCCGCTTATTCCAATCGCA
>DAIMCQ010000329.1:0-4768 GCA_036726285.1 Azonexus sp. | reverse complement strand
CGCAGCACAAACTGCTGCTGGCCAGGCTGCCGAAGGCGCTGCAGATGCTGGAGCGGGTGCAGATTCCGCAGGCCAAGCGGCGCTTCGACGCCTATCCGCACGAACTGTCGGGCGGCATGCGGCAGCGGGCGATGATCGCCCTGGCGCTGGCTTGCCAGCCCAAGCTGCTGCTCGCCGACGAACCGACCACGGCGCTCGATGCCACGGTGCAGATCCAGATTTTGTTGCTGTTGCGCGAACTGCAGCGCGAAACCGGCATGTCGGTGATCTTCGTCACCCACGACATCGGTGCCGCGGTCGAAGTCGCCGACCGCATCGCGGTGATGTACGCCGGCCGGGTGGTCGAGCAGGGGCCGGTTGGCGAGATTGTCCGCACGCCGCGCCATCCCTACACCGCCGGCCTGCTCGCCGCGACGGTGGGCACCGAGAACCGCGGCCAGCCGCTGCTCGCGGTGCCCGGCTCGCCGCCCGATCTGGCGGCCCTGCCGCCCGGCTGCAGTTTTGCGCCGCGCTGCGCCTACGCCAGCGAGCGCTGCCGGCGGGAGGTGCCGCCACTGCAAACGCTCGGCCAGCAGGCGCTGGCCTGCTGGCACCCGATCCTGCCGCTGGCGGAGGCGGCCTGATGCGACTCGAACCTGTCGAAAGCGGCCGGGGGCGGGGCGGCCTGGCCGACGATGTGTGCCGCCGCATCGCCGATGAAATCGTCCTCGGCCACCTGGCGCCGGGTAGTCGGCTGGATGAAGTCAGCCTGGCGGCGCGCTTCAATGTGTCGCGGACACCGGTGCGCGAAGCCTTGAAGCAGCTGGCCATCATGGGCCTGGTCGAGACCCGGCCGAATCGCGGTTCGGTGGTGGCGGCGCTGAGCGTCGACCAGCTCGACCAGATGTTCGAAGCGATCGGCGAACTCGAAGCCGCCTGCGCCCGCCATGCCGCGCTGCGCATGACCGAGGCCGACCGGGCGCGCATGCTCGAACTGCATGCCGAGGGCAGGGCGGCGATGCAGGTCGGCGACATCGACCGCTACGACGCGGCCAATCTCGAACTGCACGCCACCATCATCCGCGGCTGCTACAACCCGGTGCTGATCGACCTGGCGACCAGCCTGCGCCACCGCGTCTCGAGCTTTCGCCGGACGCAGTTCCGCAATGTCGAGCGGATGGGCGAATCCTTCGAGGAGCATTCGGTGATTGTCGAGGCGATCCTCGCCCACGACGTCATCACCACTTACCGGGAGATGCGCTCCCACCTGCTTTCGGCCCGCAGCGCGACAAACCGCGTCGCGCCGGCCTGGGGCGGCCAAACCGATCACCAGCCCTAAACGGAGACTGTCATGAAACCCATTCTCGCCACCCGCGGTGCCGTCGTCGCCTCGCATTCATTGGCCTCACAGGCCGGCCTCGACATCCTGCGCGACGGCGGCAACGCCATCGAGGCGACCATCGCCGTCGCCGCCACGCTGGCCGTGGTCTATCCGCACATGACCGGCATCGGCGGCGACGGCTTCTGGCTGATGCATGCGCCGGGCCAGCCGATGCGCTCGATCGATGCCTGCGGCGCCGCCGGTGCCCAGGTCGTGCCGGAACTGTACGGCACGCTGAGCAGCATTCCCTGGCGCGGCCCGCTGGCCGCCAATACGGTGGCCGGCACGCTGTCCGGCTGGGGCGCCGCCTACGAATACAGCCGCCGCGAATGGGGCGGCCGCCTGCCTTTCGCCCGGCTGCTGGAAAGCGCCATCCACTATGCCCGCGAGGGTTTTCCGGTAACCCGCAGCCAGGAGGAAAACACCCGCAACAAGCTGGCCGAATTGCGCGACCAGCCGGGCTTTGCCGCCGCCTTCCTGGCGGCCGGCGAGGTGCCGGCCTACGGCCAGCGGCATCGCTTCCCGGCCTTGGCGGCGACGCTGGAGCAACTGGCGCGGGCCGGCGCCGACGACTTCTATCGCGGCGAACTGGCGGCGCAGATCGGCGCCGACCTGGCGGCGGTGGGCAGCCCGATTACCGTGGCCGACCTGGCCCGCCACCAGGCCGAAATCAAGGCGCCGCTCGAAGTGCAGCTGTCCTGCGGCAAGGTCTACAACATGGTGCCGCCGACCCAGGGCCTGGCTTCGCTGCTCATCCTCGGCATCTACGACCGCATTCGTCAGGCCGGCTGGAACCCGGACAACGTCGAAGGCATCCATGCCCTGGTCGAGGCGACCAAGCAGGCTTTCATCGTTCGCGACAAATACGTCACCGATCCGGCGGCGATGTCGATCGAACCGTCCGCCCTGCTTGGCGATGCGACGCTCGCCGCGCTGGCGGCCGCCGTGCCGGTCGGCAAGGCCAGCCTGTGGCCGGCGCCGAACTCGGATGGCGACACCACCTGGATGGGCGTCGTCGATGCCGAAGGTCGTGCCGTCAGCATGATCCAGAGCATCTACTTCGAATTCGGCAGCGGCGTTGTCTTGCCGCAGACCGGCATCTGGTGGCAGAACCGTGGCTGTTCCTTCGATCTGCGGCCGAATCAGTTGCGCAGCCTGAAGCCGGGGCGCAAGCCTTTCCATACGCTGAATCCGGCGATGGCCCGCCTCGACGACGGCCGCCTGCTGGTGTACGGCACGATGGGCGGCGAAGGCCAGCCGCAGACGCAGGCGGCGGTGTTCTCGCGCTATGTCTGGGGCGGCCACAACGTCCGTTCGGCGGTCGCCGCGCCGCGCTGGCTGCTCGGCCGCACCTGGGCGGAGCAGAGCACGACGCTGAAGCTTGAATCGCGTTATCCATCGGCTATCATCTCGGCCCTGCGCGAGATGGGGCATCCGGTCGAGGTGGTCAATGACTTCGACGAGCGCATGGGCCATGCCGGGGCGCTGGTGCTGCATCCGGAAGGCTGGATCGAAGGTGGTGAAGACCCGCGCAGCGACGGCTGCGTGGCCGGCTGGTAACGCCCGGCTGGCGGGCTTCTTCGAGCATCAACAACAGGTCATTCAAGATGAAATTCAAATTCGACTGGTTCCTCAAGGGCATGCTGATCGCTGTCGGGCTGGCCTTTCTCTGGCCGGCGCCCGGCGCCAAGGGCGGTTTCCTGCAGCCCGAGCTGCTCAACAAGGTGGGGATCGCGCTGGTCTTCTTCCTCAATGGCCTGGCTTTGTCGCTCAATGCCTTGAAGGATGGCGCGCTGCGCTGGCGGGTGCATCTGCTGATCCAGAGCTGCACCTTCCTGGTTTTCCCGATTCTCGGCTGGGGCATCCTCAAGGCCAGCGGCGGCTGGATGTCGCCCGACCTGCAGACCGGCTTCTTCTACCTCTGCGCCTTGCCTTCCACGGTGTCTTCATCGGTGGCGCTGACCATCGCGGCGCGCGGCAATGTCGCGGTGGCGGTGTTCAACGCGACGCTGTCCAGCCTGATCGGGGTGATCCTGACGCCGCTGTGGATGGCCTGGATTCTCGGCCAGAGCGGCGGTGGTTTTGCTGTCGGGCCGGTGATCGTCGACCTGCTGATCTGGGTCGTGCTGCCGCTGGTCGCCGGCCAGCTGGCGCGGCCGGCGCTGGGCGCCTGGGCGGGCCGCAACAAGGCGAAAATCCAGATCGTCGACCGCATGACCATCCTGATGCTGGTCTATACCTCGTTCGCCGATACCGTGAAGGAAGGTGTCTGGTCCAACTACGGGCCGCTGGTGCTGGTCGAAACGGTGGTCGGCAGCGCGCTGCTCTTCTTCTTCGTGCTGGCGCTCACCCGCGTCCTGGCGCAAGCCTTGAAGCTGCCGGCCGAGGACCGCATCGCCGCGGTCTTCTGCGGCTCGAAAAAGACGCTGGCCTCCGGGGTGCCGATGGCGCACCTGATCTTCGGCGCCAACCCGGCGCTCGGCCTGATCCTGCTGCCGATCATGATCTATCACCCGCTGCAGCTGGCGGTGGGCGGCGTGCTCGCCCAGCACTGGGCCGCCCAGGGGGCGGGCGAGGTGGAAAAGAAAGCCGCCTGAACCGGCTGAGCTGGTTTATTCGGCCAGCCCGCCGACCTTCAATTGACGTTGGCGGGCTTCGAATTCCTTGCGCAGGTCGCGCCGGATCTGCGCCGACTGATAGCGGCGGATCTCGTCCGGCGTCGTCGGCGTCAGCGGCGGGACCGGCGTCGGCTGGCCCTGCTCGTCGACCGCCACCATGGTCAGGAAGCAGCTGTTGGCATGGCGGATCACCTGTTCGCGGATGTTTTCGGTGACCACCTTGACGCCGACTTCCATCGAGGTGTTGCCGGTGTAGTTGATCGAGGCCAGGAAGGTGACCAGCTCGCCGACGTGGATCGGCTGGCGGAACATCACCTGGTCCACGGAAAGGGTGACGACGTACTGGCTGGCGTAGCGGGCGGCGCAGGCGTAGGCCACCTGGTCGAGCAGTTTGAGAATGGTGCCGCCGTGTACGTTGCCAGAAAAATTGGCCATGTCCGGCGTCATCAGCACCGTCATCGCCAGTTGATGTTTGGGGAGATCCATTTGCGGGTGTCTTTCTTGTTGAAGGCCCGGCCAGTATAGCCAGCCGACATGCGGCTCGGCCAATGAAAACGCCCGAAGCGGGGCGGCTTCGGGCGGTTTTTGGGTAGGGCGGAGGCTCAGCCCTCAGCCGAACTCCGGATCAAGTGATCGAAAGCAGCAAGCGAAGCGGTCGCCCCGGCCCCCATGGCGATGATGATCTGCTTGAACGGCACCGTCGTACAGTCGCCGGCGGCGAAGACGCCGGGCAGCGAAGTCTGCCCCCGGGCATCGATCTCGATCTCGCCGCGGTTCGACAGGTCGAGCG
>DAIMCQ010000328.1:0-4815 GCA_036726285.1 Azonexus sp. | reverse complement strand
ATTCATCCCGCTTCTGCCCTAAAGGAACTTGAGTGTAAGAACCGGGAAGAGATGGCGCGGGCGAGTGCCTCTGCCCATAATCAGTTTCCGAAGTAGCAACTCAGTTCCTCCCAATTGCTCGGTGATCTGAAGCCTTCGAAAATATGTCATAGAAATAAATAATGACTGACAGTCACTGGAAAAATTGCACGCGACTGCTCGCTGCCGTGGTTGATGCGAAATGCATTTCAGGCGGCTGGGGACTGGCGAAATCCCTTGACTGTTCTACTTGGCAGATGAGTGATCGCTACATATGGACTTGGCCGCCTGATGGGCTCGCATGTCTAAAATTGTCGAAGCGCTGATTCAAGCACTGAGCAGCATTTTTGCAAGGCTAAGGCGACCATGGAGCGGGGCGATAAGCATCGGAATGTGTGGAAAAAGTACATAAACAAGCTCGGCGGAATTGTTGCTCTCGTGGCAATAAGTATTGTTGTTTTTTCGCTAACGACTATGCCTGAGAAATTAATTCAGCTTGCATTGCTAAGTGCATGATGTTAATTTGAAAGTCCCAATTTGATGCTCAGGGTTTCGCCGTGACCGAAACTAATTCTTCCCGGTTCAAAAAACGTGCGGCAGTACTTGCCGTCGCCTCTTGCTTGTCGCTCTCTCCTTTGCTTGCTGAAGCCGCGGGGTTAGGCAAGTTAACTGTCTATTCTGGCCTGGGGCAGCCATTACGAGCGGAGCTCGAAATCGGTGCGAACCGTGAAGAATTGGGCGGAATGACAGCCCGTCTGGCGCCGGTGGATGCCTTTAAGCAGGCGGGTGTGGACTACGCTTCGGTGTTGCGAGAGCTACGCTTTTCGGTTGAAAAGCGAGCAAATGGCCAATCCGTTGTCAAAGTCACTTCGGTCAAGCCGGTTAACGAGCCATTTCTGGATTTGCTAGTCGAATTGACTTGGCCGTCTGGTCGATTGGTACGTGAATATACATTTTTGCTCGACCCGCCCGATATGGCGCCCAAAGGTGTCGCTTCCCAAGGGGCTGTGGCTGAGGCCAGGGTGGTCAGTTCTTTGCCCGGCGGTAATGGAGCGGTAGCGCCTTCTGGGCGTGCGCCACGCGCTGCCTCTGCGGCGCAAGCCCCCGCTGCTTTAAAAAAAGCTGAAAGTGAAGGGGAGCGGGTTGTTCAATCGGGTGACACGCTGCGCAAAATCGCTGCTGAGACCAAGTACGAAGGGGTTTCGCTTGAGCAGATGCTGGTTGGCTTGTTTCAAAGCAACCCCGATGCCTTTATCGGGAAAAACATCAATCGCCTCAAGTCCGGAGCCATTCTTGGTGTTCCTGACAAAAGCGCAGTAGAAGCGATTAGCGAAGCTGAGGCGAAGAAGATTTATGTTGCCCAGTCGTCGGATTGGAATGCTTATCGGCAGAAATTGGCTTCTGCGGCGGCCAAGGCGCCAGTTAAGGATGATGCGAGTGGCCAAGCATCTGCCGGCAAAATTGCGGCCAAGGTTGACGACAAAAAATTGCCTGTCGAGCAGAGCAAGGATCAAGTCAAGGTTTCCAAGACCGAGGTGCCAGGTAAAGCTGCGGCGTCTGGTAAATCGGGTGGCTTGAGCGAGGCTGATGCCATCGCCAAGGACAGGGCTTTGAAAGAAGCCCAGGAGCGCTTGGTTCAGTTGGAGAAAAATGTTGGCGAGTTGCAGAAGCTCGTCGAGATGAAAACACAAAAGCTGACTGAGCTTCAGCAGCAAGCTGCGCTTAAAAAGGAAGAGCCGAAGCCGGTGGAAGTGGCCAAGCCCGTTGAGCCGGCCAAGGTTGTCGAACCGGCCAAGCCAGTTGAATCGGTGAAGCCGGTGGAAGCGCCTCCCGAGGCACCGGTAAAGCCAGCCGAGGATGTCAAGCCGGAAGATCCGAAACCGCCTGTTGTTGCCCCTGAGCCTCCCAAGGCTGCTCCACCGGTGGCGGAAAACAAGCCGGTATCCCCACCCGCCCCAGTCGTTGAAGAGCCGGGATTTGTTGATTCCCTACTGGAAGATCCCCTGCCACTGGTTGGTGGCGGCGGCATCCTGGCGCTACTGGCCGGTTATTTCTTGGTCAAGCGCCGCCGTAATCAAAACCCGTCGCAGGAAACGACAACGGCTCCTGGTCCATCCAGTCTTGGGCCTAATTCGGTATTTCGCATGACGGGCGGGCAAAGTGTCGATACGGGTAATACGCCGCCGCAGACTGGGGACTTTAGTCAGACGGGACCTGGAACCATCGATACCGACGAGGTTGACCCGGTTGCCGAGGCCGATGTGTACATGGCTTACGGGCGTGATACGCAGGCCGAGGAGATTCTTCTCGAGGCACTGCTTAAGGATCCACAGCGTACTGCCATTCATGCCAAGCTTTTGGAAATTTATGCGAATCGTAAAAGCCTGAAGCAGTTCGAGACATTGGCCAGCGAACTCTATGCCCAAACAGGAGGGGCGGGTGTGGACTGGGAAAAGGCTGCTGCTTTGGGCATCGCCCTGGATTCCGACAATCCTCTTTATTCCTCAGCGCGTTCGTCGGCTCCGCAATTTGATGCCGATGCAACGATGGTGGCCTCACCGGAGGCGTTGCTCAAGGCGACGTTAGCGACTCCCAGTGTGCGTGCGCAGGTGGTGGACGAAGTGCCCTTGCCGGTAGCTGAGGCCCAAGAGCTTGCGTCGTTCGGTAAAGCAGTAGATACCCAGGTCCTTCCTGAGCAGCAAAAAGTCGAGCCAGAGGCATCGGTGGAGTCGGAAGTCGATTTGGCGTCCGATGTGATGAGTCTCGATTTCGATCTCGGCGAACCAGAAGTCAAGAGCGCGTCTGTTCCGGACGAATTGTTGGTGGAAGCCCCCGAGGCGGGGGCGCTTGATTTTGACTTGGATAGTCCCGACGAATTGGCGGGTGCTGTTGCAGAAGTTCCGGAAATCGGCGAGTTACGGGTCGATGATGATTTCTCGATGACGAAGTCGGATTTGAGCTTCGATATTTCTCCGTCGCTATCTTCTGCTGAAGTTGGTGAGGCGGAATCGGGGCTCGTTGAGGTTTCTGGTATTGAGCATGCTGAGGAGCCCGATTTCTCTCCGGAGGGGACCTTGGTTGTTTCGATGGGTGCCGATGCGGCGGATAACTTTGACGAAGAAATGGGGGCTGCCGTTTCGACATTTGTCGGGGCCGATGCCGCAGAACCGTCAAGTGCCGAGACGGCGAGGACGTCAGTCGCGGAGCCGCCTCCTGTTGTCGCGACGCCGGACATAGACTTCGATCTTGAAATTGATTCGCCAGCCGACAGCCGCTTGGCCGATCAGGGCTTGGAAGAGGATGCGTTGTCCACTGCGACAGTTGTTAATCCACAAGCTATGCAGGAGAGCGATTTCGAAGTTGATAATCCCGAATTGGCGGCGACCTCGGTTAATGCTGGGGTTATCGATGACGATTCCCTGGAGTTCGATGTCAAGCTGACGGATTCGGTTTTCCTTGGTCAGCCGATGATGCAGCCCGATTTTGATATCGGATCAATCAATCTCGATCTGGCTGCCGAGTCTGAGAACAAGCCTGAATTGAAACCGTCGCCAGTCGTGTCTGAGTCTGATTCGCCGCTCGGTAGCGACGCGCCGCGTGATGCGCTGTGGGAAGAGGCCAATACCAAACTCGATCTGGCCAAGGCCTACGAGGAAATGGGCGATCTGGAAGGGGCGCGCGAATTGCTCCAGGAAGTCGTTGGCGAAGGGCCGTCCGATCTGGTTGAGCAGGCGCGTTCGATTCTCGGCCGTATAGGCGAGTAAAATTCAGGCTTGTGATCGGCACATGGCCCCGCAAGGGGCTGTGTGCATTTTGGGAGCCTGAATTGCATCCTTCGTGTGCTTTGCTTGCCTGGCTGGTGGCGATTGTCGCGAGCCAGTTTCTTGGCTATTCCGGTCTGGGCGTGATGCTGGGCGTCGTTTTGGCAAGCACGCCGGGCATGTTGCGTCCATGGTTGAGTTACCTGCGTCGGGCACGCTGGTTGTTGCTGACCCTGTGGTTGATTCTGGCTTACAACACGCCCGGTGAGGCGTTTCAGGAGCTTTCCTGGGCACCAACTTACGAGGGGGTGGCGGAGGCCTCCATTCAGGCGGCTCGCCTGATGGTCATGTTGGGCATGCTGGCCTGGTTGTTTGCCCGTCAGGGGCGGGATGGTCTGGTTGCCGGGTTGTGGGGCCTGATGCGGCCCCTCAATTCGCTGGGGTTCGATATCGAGCGCGTGGTGGTGCGCCTTTCGCTGGTTCTCGATAACTTGCAGATGGAACATGAAAAAGGAGCCTGGAAAAAAATGCTGGCAGGCGATGCGCGTTATATTGAGGGGCCGGACCACTTAACTCTGGCGCTGCCGCAATGGCGGGTTGCCGATACCTTGTTCGTGATGGCCATCGTTGCCGCATCGTGTGGAGTGATCGTTCTGTGAGAGTGGCGCTGGGGCTGGAATATTGCGGTACTGATTTCCACGGTTGGCAGAGCCAGCCGCAAGGCAACACGGTGCAGGATGTGCTGGAGTTTGCCTTGACCCAGATTGCCGGTGAGCGGACTTCGGTGCTGTGTGCCGGACGGACCGATGCCGGCGTGCACGCCAGTCAACAGGTGGTGCATTTCGATACGCAAGTCGAGCGACCGCTGACTGCCTGGGTGCGTGGCGTCAATTCGCATCTGCCCGCCGGTGTGGCTGTACGCTGGGCCTTGCCGGTTGGCGATGAATTTCATGCCCGGTTCAGTGCGCGCGGACGGCGCTATCGCTATCTGTTGCTCAATCGGCCGCAACGGCCGGGGTTGTGGCAAGGGCGTCTG
>DAIMCQ010000327.1:0-4828 GCA_036726285.1 Azonexus sp. | reverse complement strand
TCGGCGACAACAAGGGCGCGCGCTACGCCTCCGACAATTTCTGGATGATGGGCGATACGGGCCCTTGCGGTCCCTGCACGGAAATCTTCTACGACCACGGCGAAAAGCACTGGGGCGGCCCCCCGGGATCGCCGGAGGAAGACGGCGACCGTTTCATCGAAATCTGGAACAACGTCTTCATGCAGTTCAACCGCGACGAAGCCGGGGTCATGCATCCGCTGCCCAAGCCGTCGGTCGATACCGGCATGGGGCTCGAGCGCATCTCCGCCGTGCTGCAGGGCGTGCATGCCAATTACGAGATCGACCTGTTCCAGAGCCTGATCAAGGCCGCAGCGCGTGAAACCAGCGACGCCGACATGGAATCGCCGTCGCTCAAAGTGCTGGCCGACCACATCCGCGCCTGTTCCTTCCTGCTTGCCGATGGCGTCATTCCGGGCAACGAAGGGCGTGGTTACGTGCTGCGTCGCATCATCCGACGCGCCATCCGCCACGGCTACAAACTCGGTGCCCGCGCTGCCTTCTTCTACAAAATGGTGCCCGACCTGGTCGCTGAAATGGGCGATGCCTATCCGGAACTCAAGGAAAGCCAGGCCAAGATCGTGGCCACCTTGAAGCAGGAAGAAGACCGCTTCTTCGCGACCATCGAGAACGGCATGGAAATTCTTGAAGGCGAACTCGCCGCGATGGCGGCCAAGGGCGTCACCGTGTTCAACGGCGAAACGGCCTTCAAACTGCACGATACCTATGGCTTCCCGCTCGACCTGACGGCCGATATTTGCCGCGAACGCAGCGTCACCGTCGATGGCGTTGCTTTCGATGCGGCCATGGCCCGTCAGAAGGAACAGGCACGTGCCGCCGGCAAGTTCAAGATGGCGACCAATCTGGAATACGCCGGCCAGGAAACCACTTTCCATGGCTACGAAGCGCTGGAGGCCAAGGGCAAGGTGTTGGCGCTGTATAAGGACGGTGCCGCCGTCAGCGAGCTGAACGAAGGCGATCTGGGTGTGGTCGTGCTCGACAACACCCCGTTCTATGCCGAGTCCGGCGGCCAGGTGGGCGATCGTGGCGAACTGAAGGGCGCTGGCGGTATTTTCGCCGTTGAAGACACCCTGAAGATCCAGGCTGCGGTCTTCGGCCACCATGGCGTGCTGAAAACCGGCAAGCTGGTGCTGGGGCAGGAAGTCGCCGCCAAGGTCGATGTCATGTCGCGCACTGCCACCGCCCGCAACCACTCGGTGACGCACCTGATGCACAAGGCCTTGCGCCAGGTGCTCGGCCAGCACGTTCAGCAGAAGGGGTCGCTGGTCGATCCGGACAAGACCCGCTTTGACTTTGCCCATACTGCGCCGATGAGCGCCGAGGAAATTCGCGAGGTCGAGGAAATCGTCAACGCCGAGGTGCTGGCCAATGCCGCGACCGACAGCCGCGTGATGGCG
This sequence comes from Azonexus sp., assembly GCA_036726285.1. Taxonomy (GTDB): domain Bacteria; phylum Pseudomonadota; class Gammaproteobacteria; order Burkholderiales; family Rhodocyclaceae; genus Azonexus. The sequence continues at coordinate 3,392 of DAIMCQ010000327.1, read as the reverse complement.
ATCGACGATGCCCAGAAGTCGGGGGCGATGATGCTGTTCGGCGAAAAATACGGCGATGAAGTGCGCGTCGTTGCCATCGGTTCCTCCAAGGAACTGTGCGGCGGAACCCACGTCACGCGTACCGGTGACATCGGCCTGTTCAAGATCGTTTCCGAAGCCGGTGTTGCCGCCGGTGTGCGTCGGGTCGAGGCCATCACCGGGATCAATGCGCTGGCCTATGTCCAGGAGCAGGAAACCCGCGTCGTCGGTATTTCTGCCCTGCTCAAGACGCATCCGGACGAGGTCGCCGAACGTGTTGTCAGCATCATGGACAATGTTCGTGCGCTGGAAAAAGAGCTGGCCCGCCTGAAGTCGAAGCTGGCCTCCAGCCAGGGCGACGATCTGCTGGCCCAGGCGGTCGAGATCAAGGGGGCCAAGGTGCTGGCTGCCCAATTGGAAGGCGCGGACATCAACGGCTTGCGCGAAACCATCGACAAGCTCAAGGACAAGCTGAAGTCGGCGGCCATCGTGCTGGCTTCGGTCGTCGATGGCAAGGTGACCTTGATCGCCGGCGTGACGGCCGACCTGACCGGCAAGGTCAAGGCAGGAGAACTGGTCAATCTGGTCGCCCAACAAGTCGGCGGGAAAGGCGGCGGCCGCCCGGATATGGCTCAAGCTGGCGGTACGCAACCGGAAAATCTTTCGGTTGCACTGGCTTCGGTGAACGGTTGGGTGGAAGGCAAGTTGTAACGTTCGGTCACGCACGCTGCCAGGCGTCTCGCCTAGGCAGTTTGCATGTCCTTGAAAACCGCTTTCCAGGGGGCTGGCAAGCGGTTTTTTTCATCTAAAAACCTTTCCATCCATAAGGTTATTTTGATCTGTGTCAACAATGTAAAAATTCACGGCAGTAGCATTCCTTTTTTCAATAAAAAAGAGGGAGTGCTTCATGGCTAGTAAAATTCTTGCTGCTGCTTTGGCTTCGGTTGGTTTGCTCTCTGGTGCCGCTTTTGCCGATGAAGGTCCGTTCATGGTCCGGGCTCGGGCTGTATATGTCGATTTTGCCAATGGCCAGAATGGCATGGCGGCACGAGTCGAAGCCGACAGTCGCTGGATTCCCGAAGTCGACCTGAGCTACTTCTTCACGCCCAATATCGCAGCGGAACTGGTACTCACTTATCCGCAGGAAGTGGATATCAAGGTCAATGGTGCCAAGGAAGGTACGATCAAGGCGCTGCCTCCCTCTCTGATGTTGCAGTACCACTTTACCCAGCTTGGCGCCTTCAAGCCCTATGTCGGTTTGGGGGTGAATTACACCTTCTTCAGCAAGCGGAAAAATATTCTCAATGGCGCCGGTGAGGTTGACGGATCCAGCATCGGGCCTGCAGCGCAAGTCGGCTTCGACTACGCCTTGACCAAGAACTGGTCGCTCAATCTGGATGTCAAGTACATCAAGATGGATACCGAAGTGAAGGTCAGTGGCGGTCGCCTTGGCACGCTCGACCTGAATCCGGTTACCGCCGGGATTGGTGTCGGTTATCGCTTCTGAGCTTGGACGAGATCAGAAAAGGGCGCTTTCAGCGCCCTTTTTTTGTCCGCCTGAGACTTACTCCAGGCGTCGGTAACTGGTAGTCAGATCGTTGGAGCGATAAATCGCTTCGCCTTCGATGATCGTTCCATCGCTGTTCTTGGCTTGCTGATGCATTTGCTTGCGCAGTTGACGGCTCTTCCACCAGAGCCATCCGCCAAGAATTACGCCTGCGAGAGCGACGACGGCAAGAGCGACCAGCGAGAACATGAAGCCGAGTACCAGTAGCCCGGCACTGAGCAGAAAGGCGAGCAAGCGGCTGAGCCAGTGCTGTTGGGCGTGCGGGGGGAGCGGCGTTTGTGAACTGGAATTGGCACTTTCGTTTGGGGGCATAGCTATTCCTGCTTGAGGATGGTGGTCCGCGCATTGCGGCTGCTCATACTGCCTTTAATCAGGCGTCGTTCTGTTCAATTTGCGTATTGCTAATGTAACAAGACGAACGTCTTTCTCACTCCGCACGGGTTTGGCCAATGCTGTTGGCCCATTGTAATGCCTGGGTTTGGGCGCGGTTTACCGCTTTCAGGTTGAGTGTGTTGAGGATGTTCAGGCAATCGGACAGTCTTGCCAAGTCGCTGGTTTCACTGCTTTCTGTCAGCCGAAGCAAAGTGCCCAGGATGCCGCCGCCGCTGCACAGCGCATCATGAACTAGTCTGGAAACCCCGAGTGGTGCGACGATTTCTTCGATCGACTGGCCGACCAGTGCCGGCATCAGCGACATGATACCGACCATGAAGGCTTGGTCGGCGAGCACCTTGTCGCCAGGGGATAGCTCTTCGGCAAGCAATTCCATCAGTCGGCCGCGGGTGGCGGCCAGAAGAAGTAGCGGGTTGGCTTGATTGGTCGGGTCGCCGGTGGAAAAAACCGTTAGCTGCAGCCAGCGCTGCAGTTGGCGGCGGCCGAGTACGGTGATGGCGTGACCAAGCGAAGTGATTTTTTCGGTCGAGCCGGCACCAACCGAATTGGTCATGCGCAGCAAGTTGACCGTGAGGCCGGGTTCCGGCTTCAGCGCCTTTTCCAATTCGGCGGTATCGGAGTCCGAAATGATCAGACCCAGTAATTTGACCAATGACAATCGGGAATGATCGAGTTTTTTTCCCGTCAGGATCACCGGCTTGGCAAAGTAATAACCCTGAAATAGCGAGAACCCAAGTTTCAGGCATTGCTCCATCTGCTCGCGTGAATCGACTTTTTCGGCGAGCAACTGTTTGCCCAAGGGTTTGAGCTTCATGACCAGTTGCATGAGCTCGACCCTGCTCAGTGGCTGAATGTCCACCTTGACGATGTCAACCAACTCAAGCAAAGCGGCGTATTCGGGTGCGACCTGGATGACGTCGTCGAGCGCCAAGGTAAAGCCGGCCTGCTTCAAGGCCAGGCAACGATCAATGACGCCTACTGTCGGGGGGACGGTTTCGAGGATTTCGAGGACGACCGATTGAGGCGGCAACAGCTCGATGACGTCGTTGAACAGGAATTCCAGGTCGACGTTGATGAAGCCTCGATACGAGCCCAGCGCGTCGACAAACCCCAATTCGCTGAATGCATTGGCGACGACCGTCGAGGTCGCCGCGACGCCATCGGCGATATTGGCAACGTTGTTGCTGCCGTTGCGAAAGAGTAGTTCGTAGGCAAAAAGCTGCTGATTGCGATCCAGGATGGGCTGTCGCCCTAGAAATAGCTGGTCGGCGGCATTTTCGCTCACGAATGTTCCTTAAAACGGCAGTTGAATGCCCGGCCAGACGGCCGTGATCGCCTGGCGGAAGCCAGCCTGGATGCGTTCCAGTGCCGCAGTGTTGTCGGCTTCGAAACGTAGCACGACAACCGGTGTTGT
>DAIMCQ010000326.1:0-4849 GCA_036726285.1 Azonexus sp. | reverse complement strand
GTCAGCGAAAAAAACGGCTTTTGCCAACTCAGCGTCTGCGACAGCGGCCCCGGCATCCCGCCCGCAGAACGGGAACAGGTCCTGCGCCGCTTTCACCGCCTGAACCAGACCGACCAACCGGGCAGCGGCCTCGGACTGGCCATCGTCAGCCGCATCGCCGACCTGCACGGCGGCCGGTTGACGCTCGCCTCGCCGGTCAAGGGCAGCGGGCTGCAGGCCACCTTCACCCTCAAATCGCGGTCATAAAAAAACCCCGGACAAGCCGGGGTTGAAGTGACGCAGGGATATTGGATTCGATCAGAAAGCCAGCGACAACTGGGCGCCGAGAATCCAGGCGCTGTCCTCGTAGGTCCCCTTGACCGTACCGCGATTCTGGGCTGCCGCAGCGGCACTGGTCACCGCCACGCTCTGGTTGTTGTTGATTTCGGAGTCCTTGACGTACAGGTAGGCACCGCCGATATCGACCGTCATCGTCTTGCTCGGCTTCCACTGGGTGCCCAAGCTGAACCAGGTGCGGTTGTTATCCGGCAGGGAAACCAGGCGGGTGCTCGGGTCCTTGACCGGCGACTCGTCGTAGGCAATACCCATCTTGAGCTTCCACTGCTCGTTCAGGCGATAGTTGGCACCGACGGCAAAACGCCAGGTGTCGCGGAAATCGGTATGCAGGGTCTGGGCCGTCGTCCCGTTACCCAGTCCGGAGGTACGGATGATGTCGATCTTGGGAATCGAACTCCAGCCGGTCCAGGAGGCATCGCCCAGCAATTCCCAGTCGTTGTTCAGCTTGTGGGTCACACTGAGAATGAAGGTGTCCGGCAATTTGACGCTGGTCTTGGTCGAGCTGGAAGCGCCACCGGCGTTGAGGGCGGTCGCGGCCGGTCCGCTGATGCCGACGTCGCCGTCCAGTTCGTGCTTGATCGCCGAACGGTAGGAAACACCGAGCTTGGTGGCCGGCGTGAGGGTGAACAAGGCACCGGCATTCCAGCCCCAGGAGCCGCTATCGGTCAGATTCAGGGTGGCCGTCGAGTTGGCCAGCGCACTGCTGGAGACAGCAACGGCGCGGACATACTCTGCTTCGATACGCTGGTAGTTGACACCGAAACCGAGCGACACCCACTCCGTCGCCCGCCAGGCGATGGAAGGATTCAGGTTGATCGTCTTGATTTCGAACATCACCGACTGCGCCGCCCCCGTCCAGGGATTGTCGTACTCGCTCTTCAGGCCGAAAGGCGCGCCGATACCGAAACCGAGGTAGAGATCCTTGGTCAGCGCCCAGGACATGGAGGCATTGGGGATGAAACCAAGTACGCCGCCATTGTTGTCGCCGGACAGCACGCCGGTGGACGAACCGGAATTATGGAACTGGTAACTGGTCTTGATCACCGCACCGCCCAGCGAAACCTCGCGGTCTTGCAACTGGGTCATGCCGGCCGGATTGAAGTACACCGTGCTGGCGTTTTCGGCAACGGCGGCCGAGCCGGCGTAGGCATTGCCCAGACCGCTGCCATTCTGCTCCAGCAGTTGGAAACCGGCGGCCGAAGCGGTGCCGGAAAATGCAACCGCGATCAGCGCCGGAATCAGGCGAAGCGTAATTTTCTCTTGCATTGGTTTGTCTCCAGGTTTTGATTATGTTGGGAATGATTCCCGGTACTTCTGCTGCGATTAAATCTCAAACAAGCGTTTGAAATTACGTTTGAATGACAAAAATTTACATCGGTGTTGGTATTTCACAACACCTTCATGCCTGCCGCCGACGAAAATTAAGCGGTCCACCGGTGAACGGTGCGAACCCCGTTCCGAAGATCACCCCGGCATCGGCCAGATCGGCATCGGCTACCACCTGTTCCGCCAGCAATTGCTCGACCCGATCGATCAAGGGCTTGACCAGCCTCTCGGCCAGGCCGGCCGGCACGCTGGCGGCCGCCGCCTTGGTCGGTTTGCCGTCGCGCCAGGCATAGAAGCCCTGGCCGGATTTCTTGCCCAACTGGTTGTGCTCGACCCGGCTGATCAGGCAGCGCGGCGCATCGGCCCCGCCGGCCAGTTGCTTGCCGGCGGCCATCGCGATGTCGAGGCCGACGGTATCGACCAGTTCGATCGGCCCCATCGGCATGCCGAACGCCAGCATCGCCTCATCGACCGTCTCGGCGGAAACCCCCTCGTCCACCGCCCGCATCGCTGCCAGCATGTACGGCGCGAGCACGGCGTTGACCAGGAAGCCCGGCGTGCTGCGAACCGGCAGCGGCAGCTTGTCGATCTGACGGACAAAGGCGCAAGCCGCTTCGACCGCGCCCTGATCGGCGCCCTCGGCCTGGATGACTTCGACCAGCGGCATCATCGCCACCGGGTTGAAGAAATGGATGCCGACCAGGCGTTCCGGCCGCTGCAGCACGGTACGCAGGTCTTCCAGCTTCAGGCTGGAGGTGTTGGTTGCCAGCACCGCACCGGTCTTCAGGCGCGGCTCCAGGGCCTTGAACAAGGCATGCTTGGCCGCCACATCCTCGAAGATGGCCTCGATGATCACGTCGGCATGCGGCACGCCATCACCGTTCACGTCGGGAATCAGGCGATCCGCTGCCGCCCTGGCCAGCAAGGGATCGCGCAGGCGCTTGGCAAACAGCTTCTGAGCCCGTTGCAGCGCCGGCGCCATGCGCTCCAGGCTCTGGTCCTGCAAGGTCACCGTCATGCCGCGCAGGGCGCACCAGGCGGCAATATCGCCCCCCATCACCCCGGCGCCGATCACATGCACGCGCTGCGCCTTGAAACTCGATGCCTTGCCGAAAGACTTCAGGCGCTCCTGCAAATAAAACACCCGGACCAGATTGCGCGCCGTCGGCGAACTGATGATGCGGTCGATGACCTCCGGCGCGGCCAGCGCATTGCCATTGTGCTTTTGCCACAAGTCGATGATGGCGTACGGCGCCGGGTAATGCTGCGGCCGCGCCTTTTTGGCCACCTGCTTGCGGGCGCCGCTGGCCACGACCACCTTGAGCGGTCCGTTGAGCAAGCGCTGCAACACTGGCAGGGGGCGCCGGGGCTGGCCGGAAAGCAGCAATTGCCGCGCCGCCGGTGCCATGACCCGCGGCGGCACGCATTCGTCGGCCAGGCCCATACGTTTGGCGCGCCGGGCATCAATGGTCTTGCCGGTGAGCATCATGTCCAGGGCCGCCGCCGGGCCGACCCGTTGCGGCAGGCGCAACATGCCGCCCCAGCCCGGGAAAATGCCGAGCATCACTTCCGGCAGCCCCATCTTGGTGCCCGGCTCGTCGACGGCCAACAGATAGCGGCAGGCCAGCGCCAGTTCCAGACCGCCGCCGAGACAATGGCCACGCACCACGGCCAGGGTCGGATAGCGGACCGCCGCCAGCCGGTTGAACAGGCCCCAGCCCCGCTCGACCAGCGCCCGGCCTTTCTCGGCCGAATCGAGTTGGGTGAATTCCTGGATATCCGCCCCGGCGATAAAGCCGGCCTCCTTGCCGGACTGAAAGATCAGCCCTTTCGGCGCTTGCCGCTCGAAGGCATCGAGGATCAGGCCGAGTTCGGCCAGCACGGCGGCCGACAGGGAGTTGGCGGACTCGCCCGCCTTGTCGAGGATGGCGGTGGCGACGCCTTCGGCATCCTGAGTCACGCGCCAGTGTTGCAAATTCAGATTCATCGTTTTTCCTTAATGCGGGCTGTGTTCAGCCGCTGCGAAAGCGATCGAGAAAGCGCCCGGTCCGACGTTCACCGCCGCCGTCTTGCTCATCGGCGCCAGCAGCAATTGCACGCCGTTATCCTCGGCCACCTTGGCCAGTCGGGCATGCCCGGGCAGATCGGCCACCCGGGACAGGTCGCCGCCATAGCTGAGGCAGATGCTGGGCGCCTCGATACCGGCCTGAATGCGCTGGCTGGCCCGCTCGCACAGGTGTTCGACACCGGCATTGAAGCCGCGCACCTTGCCGACCGTGCTGGTCACATCGCGATGGCAATGCAGGATCGGCTTGACATCGAGCCACGAGCCCAGCGTGTAGGCCCCCCAACCGAGGCTGGTGTCGCCCTTCTTGGAAGCGCGTTTGTAGATATGAAAGAGATCGGCCGGGACCAGGTAGGTATGCGTCTGCTCGATCAACTGGCGCAGCCGCGCCCCGATCTCGCTCGGTGAACCGCCCAGGCGGATCAGCCGCACCGCTTCGGCCACCGGGATGGCCTGGCCGGTAAATAGATTGCGCGTCGACAACACCGCCAGCCCGAAGCGCTCCGGAACGCCGGCCTGGCGACGAATCGCCTTGTACTGGGTGAGGATGGCGCGTGAGGCCTGCATGGCATGATCGAAGATCGGGCTGCGCGTGCTGGTGATAGTCAGGCAGAAGACGTAGTCGTAATCCAGCACCAGGCGTTCGAGAAACAGTTGCTCGATCTGGCTGACCGAATAGGGGATCGATTCAGCGAAGTCCTCACCCTTGCGGTCCAGCTGGCGCGCATAGAAAGCCTGCGTTTCAGCCGGATCGCGCCGATCCTCGATCAACTGCTCGCCGAGACGCAGGGTGATCGGCATGACGAGAACGCCGTTCCGGTCGAGGAAATCGCGCGGAAGGTCGCAGGCGGAGTCGACCACGATGCCGATCCGCATTTCAGTGCAAGGCCTCGACCAGCATGGCGCCGCCCAGGCCGCCACCGATGCAGATCGTCGCGATACCGCGCTGCGCCTGCTTGCGGCGCAGGACGTGCAGCAGGTGCAGCACGATGCGGGCACCGGAAGCACCGACCGGATGGCCGATCGAGACGGCGCCACCATCGACGTTGAGGCGATCCTCGGGAATGCTGCCGAATGCGCCGGGCAACCCCAGTTGCTCGCGGCAATACTCGTCCGACTGCC
>DAIMCQ010000325.1:0-4860 GCA_036726285.1 Azonexus sp. | reverse complement strand
AGATCGGCCACCGAGCGAATGGCCGAATCGGCCTTGACCACCAGTGCCTGGGCCGACGGCGAAGGCGCCTCCTGGGCGACGTAGGCCAGCTTGGCGCCGGCAGCGAGGGCGAAGACCGGCACGGTATCGGCCACATCGGCGGAAAAATCGACACTGCCGACATTCAGGGCTTCGAGCAGCGGCAGGCCGCTGGTGAATTCGTGCCAGCTGATCTTGGCGCCGAGCGGTTCGAGGCGCTTTTCCAGCGTACCGTTGGCTTTCAAGACGGTAATCAGTGTCGAGGACTTCTGGTAGCCGATACGTACCGTCAGGTTTTCGGCCGCGCCGGCCAGCCGCGGCAGGAAGGCGGCGGCACCGCTGGCCGCGGCCAGGGCAAGCAGTTTGCGACGTTGGAGATCGATTGTCATGGCCGGCCTCACAGCTTGGCGATGGAGACTTCGGTGGCCTTGACCAGGGCCAGCACCTCGGAACCGACCTTGAGATCCAGCTCCTTGACCGAGCGGGTGGTGATCACCGAGGTCACCAGGCCAAACGGGGTTTCGACATCGACCTCGGAGACGACCGGCCCGAGAATGATTTCGCGGATGGTGCCCTTGAACTGATTACGGGCATTGACGGATTGAATGCTCATGGCTGAATGTCCTCATTGGTTGATGAGGCAAATTCTGACCACTTCGTCAGGCTGGCCTAAATACTTATTCCTGAGAAGCTTATTCGGCAAGCCTGCTTAGCATTCCCGGCTTTGGCCGCGGCTAGCATGCGTCGACAGCACCAGGAATTAGTTAATTTAGTTTATTAAAAATATTCCGTAATACATTGTTTTAAATTTAATTAATCAATTCAAAACCGGGCGCGGACGCATGAAGCACGCCGCCAGCAAGGCCAGCACGAAAACCAGGCTCAGCAGCATGAAGGATTGCCCGTAAGCGGTGAACATGCCGCCGGGTTCCGCCGCAAGAACGCTCTCCCGCCATTCGACGAAAACGGCGCCGATGGCGATGCCGAGTACCCCGCCCAACTGGCGGACGTAGCTGACCACCACCGATGACTGGCCCAATTGGTGCGGTTCCAGGTGCTTCAGCGTCGCCAGGCTGAGGGCGGGCAGGACCATGCCCAGGCCGAGGCGGCCAATGACCGTCGCCGCAATGATTTCCGGATAGGTGATGTGCCCGGCCAGTGCCGCGAACAAGGCAAACGACAACCCGAACAGCGCCAGGCCGGCGATGGTCAGCCATTGCGGCGAATAGCGGTCGGCCATCCGCCCGGCCAGCGGAATGGTCACTGCAAGGACGATGCCAGACGGAAACAGCGCCATGCCGGCAGCCGTCGCCGAGTATTCCAGCGCATTCTGCAGAAAGACCGGGATCAGGTAGGTCGAGGCATACAGGCCGAAGCCGTAGGCCAGCGAAACCAGCGTCCCCATCGTGAACGCCCGGTGACGAAACAGGCCGAGGCTGATGATCGGATGCCGCGCCCGCCGGGCGTGACGCACAAAGCCCCCGAAGGCCAGGACCGCCAGGCTTAGCTGGAACAGCGTCCAGGGTGCGGTCGGCCCGCTGTGCTGCAGGCTGGCCACGCACTCCACCAGACTCATGGTACCGACCGCCAGCAAGGCGACCCCCAGCCAGTCGAAAGCATGCCGGCTGGATTCGCGCGGCAGGGGCAGCAAATACAACCCGGCGCCCAGTGCCAGGAAGCAGGCCGGCAAATTGATCAGGAAGATCGCCTGCCAGCCGAAATGGTCGAGCAGCAAACCGCCCAGGCTGGGCGCCACGGCCGGCGCCAGCACGATGCCGAAACCCAGGATGCCCGATGCCTTGCCCTGCCCCGGCCCGGGAAACAGGCGCATTACCGCCAGCGCGCCCATCGGCTGCAGCACGCCGGCCGCCGCCCCTTGCAGGACGCGGGCCAGCACCACCAGCGGGAAGCTGCCAGCCAGACTGCCGGCAATGCTGGTCAGCGCCAGCGCGGCAATCGCCGCGATGAACAGCTTGCGAAAGCCGAAGCGCTCAAGCAGCCAGGGCGTCGGCAACATGGCGATGGTCATCGCCGCCATGAAGCCGGTCATCGCCCACTGCACCTGCTCCTGCCCGAGATGGAAATAGCGGGTCAGTGCCGGCACCGCCACCCCGAAACTGGTGGTGGACAGCACGGCGGCCACCGTGCCCAGCCCGACGACAAGCAGCACCAGCCACTTGTAGCGCTCGCCGTGGCGGCTGGTCAGGACATCGAAACTTTGCGGTGTGGGCAGGCGAAACATATGGACAGCTTGGGGATTGCGAGCGAACATATTAGCAATAAAATAATTAGCACGCTAACAATGCACGAATATCACCACCAATTTTCCACCCTGCTGCATCGCTGCAGCGCCTTCTGGCGGGCCCGGATCGACGAACGGCTGCGCCCCTGGGGCATGACGCAAGCCACCTGGCGCACGCTCTGGGTATTGCGCCAGCACGAGGAACGTTTCAACCAGAGCGTCCTGGCGGCGCGCCTCGGCATCGAAACCCCGACCCTGGTCCGCATCCTCGACCGCATGGAAAAGCTCGGCCTGCTCTGCCGCGTACCGGACCCGCACGACCGCCGGCAGAAATATATCGACATCACCGAGCGCGGCCTGGCGCTGGCCGCCGAAATCGAAGGCGAAGTCGTCGCCACCCGCGAGGAAATGCTCTCCCGGCTCGATGCCGCGGAATTGCAGGCGGGCATTGCGCTGTTCGAGAAAATCCTTGCCGCGGCGCCGGCCAAACCCGGCGCAGACGAGCCGGCCGACTCACCAGACGACCGGCAGCGCTGACCGGCATTGCCGGCCAGCCGAGCCCTTAGCGCTTGGCGCCGGCAGGCTTGACGTCGATCAGCTGATGAAAGGCGTCATGCACCTTGCTGAAACCGGCATCCACCTCGGCCGGCCGTTCCCGGCAGGTGGATTGCAAGGCGCCGATGCTGCCCTGCAGCGCCTTGGCATCGGCCGACTTGATGGCGCCAGCCAGTCTGGCGAACTCGGCGGCATTGGCACAGGCCTTGTCGGAACGCTCCTTGCCGGCTGGCGCATGCCAGATCGGCGCCAGTGCCGAATGGAAAGCATCGATATCGGCCGGAAAACCATGATGGTGATGCCCATGATCCTGTGCCAAGGCCGTACCGCCCGACAAAGCAGCCGAAACGGCAAGCACCATCCAGTTGAAACGCTTTTGCATCATCTTCCTTGAAATCAAAATTGGGGAACGAATCGGGATTACCACATCAGATCATCAGGAATCTGATAGGCGGCATAGGGATCGTCGGCATCGACTTCCGTGCTGCTTTTCTTCACGCGAACCACCAGCGACGCATCGCGCTCGGCGATCTTGTCGGCAATCACCTTCGGCACCAGTTCGATCGACTCGCCCTGGCAAACGATGACCAGCCGGCCTGCAATCAGATGCCCCTGCACTTCCGGCGAGACATGGATGCGCTTGATCTTGTTGTCGTGGGTGAAGTTGTAGGCGATATCGCCCCGCCCCTTGCTCTGGCGATTCTGCTCAACCATCTGGACGATCTGCGCCATGATCGCCTTCTGGGTGGCCAGCGCATCGCGCTGGGCATTCAGTTCGCGCGCCCGCTCGGCGTTCTTGCGCTGGGTCTCCAGCGCCGCCAGACGGATTTCGTCGACCGTCTGCGTACCGCTCCGGCGCTCGGCCTTCTTCTGATTGCTTTTCTCATGGTTGGCCTGTTGCACCTTCTTCTTATTGACCAAACCGGCTTTTAAAAACTGTTCTTGCAAAGAGGCCATCTGCGCCGCTCCGTGAAAGGTAAGTATCGGCCCGCGTATCGTTTCCGGTCCGTTCGGAGCGAGAGCATAGCAAAAGCTTGACTCCTTCCCCCCAACAGATCACCGCGCATCGCCAGGGAAGCAGCCGCCCGCAAGGGCAATTCCAGTCAGCCAATAATCCCGCCTTAAGCCTGAATCGCCGCTCACCGGCTATACTCCGCGCCATGCGTCGCTGGATTGCCATCTTCTTCCTGGTGTTGTTTCCGCTGCAAGCCGTCTGGGCGGCAGCGGCGCCCTATTGCCAGCACGAAAGCGCACCGTCCAGCTTCCACCCCGGGCACCACGTGCACGACCACCACGCCGGCGATACTGGTGACAGCGGCGACACCCCGGCAAATTCCCTGCTGCCGGGCATGGACGACGGCGACTGCCAGTCCTGTCACGCCTTTTGCAGCGCCGTTCCGCTAGCGCTCAGCGCGGTGCATTTCGCCTTCAACCAGCCGGCCCCCACCCTCGGCCAGCTACCGGCCCTGCCGGCGCCGCCCCAGTCGCCGCCGGAACGCCCCAATTGGCACACCCTCGCCTGAACGGCGAGGCGGGTCCAGGCCACCCATCTTCCTGACTTGACTGCCCACCAGGCAGGCGCCGGCATTGGCCGGCATCGTAGCAAGTCGTCTCCTCGCCGATTCCACCTCATGTTTCACAGGAGAGAATCGGATGTTCCGAATCCATTGCAAGACCCTGTTGCCGGTCGCCCTCGCGGCCTGGCTGGCAGCCAGCAATCCATCATGGGCGCAGGCCGACCATGCCCAGCCGGCCGGTGCCACGACGCTCCGGGAAGTATTCGAACAGGCCTGGCAACGCCAGCCCGAAGCGCGCTCTGACGACGCCCGTCATGAAGCCGTCAATGCCGCGCGGGCCGCTGCGGCAAGCTGGACAGTCGAACCGGCCGCGCTTTCGCTACAAACCAAATCGGACCGGTTCGGCAGCAACCGGGGCAATCGCGAATACGAAGTCGGCCTCGCCCTGCCCTTGTGGCTGCCCGGCGAACGCAGCCGCAGCGGCGAACTCGCCGAGGCCGAAGGCCGCGCCCTCGACAGCCGCCGGCT
>DAIMCQ010000324.1:0-4940 GCA_036726285.1 Azonexus sp. | reverse complement strand
CATTGATCGTTTCGGCAAGAAGGTCAAGCAGGACTCCTTCAATTCGATCTACATGATGGCCGACTCCGGCGCCCGCGGTTCTGCTGCCCAGATTCGCCAGTTGGCCGGTATGCGCGGCCTGATGGCGAAGCCGGACGGTTCGATTATCGAAACGCCGATCACCACGAACTTCCGTGAAGGCCTGAACGTTCTCCAGTACTTCATCTCGACCCACGGTGCCCGTAAGGGTCTGGCCGATACGGCATTGAAGACGGCGAACTCCGGTTATCTGACCCGTCGTCTGGTCGATGTGACCCAGGACTTGGTGATTACCGAGGACGATTGCGGCACCAAGAACGGCTTCCCGGTCAAGGCACTGGTTGAAGGCGGTGAAGTCATCGAGCCGTTGCGCGAGCGTATTCTCGGTCGCGTCACGGTGGACGACCTGGTTGATCCAGAAACCCAGGAAACAGTGATTTTCGCCGGCACCATGCTCGACGAAGACCTCGTCGACTTGATCGACAAGCTGGGCATCGATGAAGTCAAGGTTCGCACCCCGCTGACCTGCGACACCCGCTACGGTTTGTGTGCCAAGTGTTACGGTCGTGACCTCGGTCGCGGCAGCATGGTCAATGCTGGCGAGTCGGTTGGCGTCATCGCCGCTCAGTCGATCGGTGAGCCGGGTACCCAGCTCACCATGCGTACCTTCCACGTCGGTGGTGCCGCTTCCCGGGCTGCCGTCGCTTCGCAGGTCGAGTCGAAATCGGCGGGTACGGTTCGCTTTACCGCCACCATGCGTTATGTCACCAGTGCCAAGGACGAAAAGGTTGTCATTTCCCGTTCTGGTGAAGTGCTGATTACTGATGACCACGGCCGTGAGCGCGAACGCCACAAGGTGCCGTACGGTGCCATGCTGGCGGTCGATGACGGCAAGGTCGTCAAGGCTGGCGTCAAGCTGGCTACCTGGGACCCGCACACCCGTCCGATCGTGACCGAGTATGCCGGTACCGTCCGCTTCGAGAATGTCGAAGAAGGCGTCACGGTTGCCAAGCAGGTCGATGACGTCACTGGTCTGTCGACCCTGGTGGTTATCGACCACAAGCGTGGTGGCAAGGCTGCAACCAAGGGTGTCCGCCCGGTCGTCAAGTTGCTTGACGAGTCCGGTCAGGAGGTCAAAATCCACGGTAGCGATCACGCTGTTTCGATCGCTTTCCAGGTTGGGTCGATTATCTCGGTACTCGACGGTCAGCAGGTCGGCGTCGGTGATGTTCTGGCACGTATGCCGCAGGAATCGGCCAAGACTCGCGACATTACCGGTGGTCTGCCGCGCGTTGCCGAATTGTTCGAAGCCCGTACTCCGAAGGACGCCTCGGTGTTGGCCGAAGTGACCGGCACCATCAGTTTCGGTAAGGACACCAAGGGCAAGCAGCGTCTCGTCATCACCGACCTCGACGGCAATGTCCATGAGTTCCTCATCTCCAAGGACAAGCATGTTCTGGTGCACGATGGCCAGGTGGTGAACAAGGGCGAGAAGATCGTCGAAGGCGAACCGGATCCGCACGACATCCTGCGTCTGCAGGGCGTCGAGGCGCTGGCTCGCTACATTACCGATGAAGTCCAGGACGTCTATCGTTTGCAAGGCGTGAAGATCAACGACAAGCATATTGAAGTCATCGTGCGTCAGATGCTGCGTCGTGTTGCGATCACCGAGCCGGGCGATACGAAGTTCATTAAGTCCGAACAGGTCGAACGGGCCGAATTGCTCGCCGAAAACGATCGCGTGATTGCCGAAGGCAAGTTGCCGGCAACCTATGAGCACATGCTGCTCGGTATTACCAAGGCCTCGTTGTCGACCGATTCGTTCATTTCTGCTGCCTCCTTCCAGGAAACCACCCGGGTCCTGACCGAGGCAGCGATCATGGGCAAGCGTGACGAACTTCGTGGTTTGAAGGAAAACGTCATCGTTGGTCGTCTGATTCCGGCCGGTACGGGTCTGGCCTACCATCGCACCCGCAAGGCTGCGACCGGTGGTGATGACCAAGCTGTCCGTCCGACGGGCGATGCAGAAGATGCAAGTGTTGTTCAGGAGGCCGACCAGGCGTCCTGATTGCGTAAGCAGCCCCCATGTTTCGTTGACATGGGGGTTGATCAACCATAGAATCTATGGTCTTTGTCGGCGGTGACTAATCATTGTCTCCGCTTTGGATAACAAAATTGCCGTCGTGCACCTCGTTTCGGTGCCCGGCCGTTGAAGGAAGTTTGATATGCCGACCATCAACCAGCTCGTGCGCAAGCCGCGTGTGGCCGAGGTTACCAAGAGCAAGGTTCCTGCTCTGGAAAAGTGCCCGCAAAAGCGCGGTGTTTGCACTCGTGTTTACACCACCACTCCGAAGAAGCCGAACTCCGCTCTGCGTAAAGTTTGCAAGGTTCGCCTGACCAATGGCTTCGAAGTCATTTCGTATATCGGTGGTGAAGGCCACAACCTGCAGGAGCACTCCGTGGTCCTGATTCGCGGTGGTCGTGTCAAGGATTTGCCGGGTGTGCGTTACCACACCGTGCGTGGCTCCCTGGATACCCAGGGCGTCAAAGATCGTAAGCAGTCCCGTTCCAAGTACGGGGCCAAGCGTCCGAAGGCTGCTTAATTCGTTAAGTGGCTTAAGTAAGTGGCCGCCTTTTTGGGTGGTCGGGAGAGGCCGGGAGGGTACAAGCCCTAGCCCGGCTTTTCAACTGAATCGTGTTTATTTGAGGTCAATATGCCCCGTCGTCGTGAAGTACCAAAACGTGACATCCTGCCGGATCCGAAGTTCGGTAATGTCGAAGTCTCCAAGTTCGTTAACGCCATCATGCAAAGCGGCAAGAAGTCTGTTGCCGAGCGCATCGTTTACGGCGCTTTCGAGATCATTACCACCAAGGGTGGTAAGGATCCGCTGGAAGTGTTCAGTGCTGCCATGAGCAACGTCAAGCCGATGGTCGAAGTCAAGTCCCGTCGCGTTGGTGGTGCCAACTATCAGGTACCGGTTGAAGTTCGCCCGGCTCGCCGCGCTGCGCTGGCTATGCGCTGGTTGCGCGAGTCTGCTCGCAAGCGTTCGGAAAAGTCCATGGGTCAGCGTCTGGCCGCCGAAATGCTGGAAGCCGCCGAAAACCGCGGTGGTGCTGTCAAGAAGCGTGACGAAGTGCACCGTATGGCTGAAGCCAACAAGGCTTTTGCTCACTTCCGCTTCTAATTAGCAAAGGGTTCTAACGTGGCACGTACAACTCCCATTGAGCGCTACCGCAATATCGGTATCAGCGCCCACATCGACGCCGGCAAGACGACGACGACAGAACGTATCCTTTTCTACACCGGTGTTAATCACAAGATCGGTGAAGTGCATGATGGCGCCGCTACCATGGACTGGATGGAGCAGGAGCAGGAGCGTGGTATTACCATCACTTCCGCTGCGACCACCTGTTTCTGGAGCGGTATGGACAAGCAGTTCCAGCCGCACCGTATCAACATCATTGACACCCCGGGTCACGTCGACTTCACGATTGAAGTTGAGCGTTCGATGCGTGTTCTTGATGCCGCCTGTATGGTTTATTGCGCTGTTGGCGGTGTTCAGCCGCAGTCCGAAACCGTTTGGCGTCAGGCTAACAAGTACGGCGTGCCACGTCTGGCATTCGTCAACAAGATGGACCGCTCCGGTGCCAACTTCTTCAAGGTTGTCGATCAGCTCAAGCTGCGCCTGAAGGCCAATCCTGTTCCTATCGTCATTCCTATCGGTGCTGAAGACAAGTTCGAGGGTGTGGTTGATCTGATCAAGATGAAGGCCATTTTCTGGGACGAGGCATCGCAGGGCATGAAGTATGATGCCCGCGATATTCCGGCTGACCTGGTTGATGAGGCCAATAACTGGCGCGAACAGATGGTCGAGGCGGCTGCCGAGGCATCTGAAGAGCTGATGAATCGCTATCTGGAAAACGGCGAGCTGTCCGAAGCCGACGTTATTCTGGGTCTGCGCACCCGTACCATCGCCTGCGAAATCCAGCCGATGCTGTGCGGTACTGCCTTCAAGAACAAGGGCGTGCAGAAGATGCTGGACGCCGTGATCGAGTTGCTGCCGTCTCCGGTCGATATTCCGCCGGTCAAGGGTATTCTCGAGAACGAAACCGAAGGCGAGCGTCGTGCCGCCGATGACGAGGCTTTCTCGGCGCTGGCATTCAAGATCATGACCGACCCGTTCGTTGGTCAGCTGATTTTCTTCCGCGTTTACTCGGGTGTGATCAACTCCGGCGATACCGTTTACAACCCGGTCAAGGGTCGTAAGGAGCGTCTGGGTCGTATTCTGCAGATGCACGCCAATCAGCGCGAAGAAATCAAGGAAGTGCGCGCCGGTGACATCGCTGCAGCGGTCGGTCTGAAGGAAGCAACCACCGGTGACACGCTGTGTGATCCGCAGAAGGTCATCACCCTGGAGCGCATGGTTTTCCCGGAGCCGGTGATTCACGTTGCTGTCGAGCCGAAGACCAAGGCTGACCAGGAAAAGATGGGTTTGGCGCTGGGGCGTCTGGCTCAGGAAGATCCGTCTTTCCGTGTGCGTACCGACGAAGAGTCGGGTCAGACCATCATTTCCGGTATGGGTGAACTTCACCTGGAAATTCTGGTTGACCGTATGCGTCGCGAATTCAATGTTGATGCTTCCGTGGGGGCGCCGCAGGTTGCTTACCGCGAGTGCATCAAGAAGGCAGTCGAGCAGGAAGGCAAGTTCGTCAAACAATCCGGCGGTCGCGGTCAGTTCGGGCACGTCTGGCTCAAGATCGAGCCGAACGAGGCTGGCAAGGGTTATGAGTTTGTCGATGCCATCAAGGGTGGTGTTGTTCCTCGCGAATTCATCCCGGCGGTCGACAAGGGCTTGCGCGATGCCGTTACCAGTGGTGTTCTGGCAGGTTTCCCGGTTGTTGACGTAAAATTCACCCTGTTC
>DAIMCQ010000323.1:0-4946 GCA_036726285.1 Azonexus sp. | reverse complement strand
GCTTCTCGCGCGACAGCAAATCCCATTCGCGCCACGGCGCAATCACTTTGACCCCCGGCTTCAAGGCATAGGCGCCCAGCTCGAAACGAACCTGATCGTTACCCTTGCCGGTAGCGCCATGGGAAATGGCATCGGCATTGGTCAGATTGGTGATTTCGATCAGACGCTTGGCGATCAGCGGGCGGGCGATAGAAGTACCGAGCAGGTACTCGCCTTCGTAGACCGTGTTGCAACGGAACATCGGGAAAACGAAATCGCGGACGAATTCTTCGCGCAGGTCGTCGATGAAGATATTTTCCGGCTTGATGCCGAACTGCAGTGCCTTGGCGCGAGCCGGTTCCAGCTCTTCGCCCTGACCGAGGTCGGCCGTAAAGGTCACCACTTCACATTGATAGGTATCCTGCAGCCACTTGAGGATCACCGAAGTATCGAGACCGCCGGAATAGGCCAGCACCACTTTTTTGACGTCGCTCATTTCTGTTCCCTTGTTTCGTTTCAACCAAACCGCTCAGCCGTTGATCCGGCCCAGCATCAAATATTCCATCAAAGCCTTCTGGACATGCAGACGATTCTCCGCCTCGTCCCAGACGACCGATTGCGGCCCGTCGATGACCTCGGCGGTCACTTCCTCGCCCCGGTGGGCCGGCAGGCAGTGCATGAACAGCGCCCCCTCGTTGGCGACCTGCATCATTTCGCCATCGACGCACCAGTCGGCAAACGCCTTGATCCGCGCTTCGTTCTCTGCCTCGTAACCCATCGACGTCCAGACGTCGGTAGTGACCAGATCGGCACCACGGCAGGCATCCATCGGATCGGCAAATACCTTGAATCGAGCCGCATCGATCTTGCCGACCAGTTCAGGATTGATTTCGTAACCAGGCGGCGTCGAGACATGGACCTTGAAATCCAGGACTTCGGCAGCCTGCAGCCAGGTATTGCACATGTTATTGGCGTCGCCAACCCAGGCTACCGTCTTGCCCTGAATCGAGCCACGATGCTCGATGTAGGTGTAGATATCGGCCAGGATCTGGCAGGGGTGGTATTCGTTGGTCAGCCCGTTGATCACCGGTACGCGCGAATTGGCCGCAAAACGCTCGATGATGCTTTGCTCGAAGGTGCGAATCATGACAATGTCGCTCATCCGTGAAATGACCTGAGCCGCGTCTTCGACCGGCTCGCCACGCCCCAGTTGCGAGTCGCGGGTATTCAGATAGATCGCCGAACCGCCCAGTTGCTGCATACCCGCTTCGAAGGAAAGACGAGTACGCGTACTGGCTTTCTCGAAGATCATGACCAGCGTCCGGTCACTCAGAGGCCAATATTTTTGGTAAGACTTGAACTGGTTCTTGATCCAGCGCGTCCGGTCGAAAACGTAATCGAACTCGTCGCGAGAAAAATCTTTGAACTGTAGAAAGTGTTTGATCGCCATGGTCAGGCCGCCAAAAAATCCTTGATTAGGGGAGTAACGCGCTCGACAAGCTCACGCGCGTCCTGTTCGCTGAAAATCAACGGCGGTAGGAAACGCACTACCTTGTCAGCCGTCACATTGATCAAAAGCCCGGCGGCAAGGGCCTTGCCGACCAATTCGCCGCACGGCCGATCGAGTTCGATACCGATCATCAGGCCATGACCGCGAATATCGACCACCCCGCTCACCCCGGCCAATGCTTCGGCAGACAATTGGCGAATCAGGGCACCGATCCGCTCGGCATTGGTCAGCAGGCCATCTTGTTCGATCACGTCAATGGTGGTCAAGGCCGCCGTCGACACCAACGGATTGCCACCAAAGGTCGAACCGTGATTGCCCGGCCCAAACAAGCCAGCCGCCTTGCCACCGGCCAGACAGGCGCCAATCGGCACACCGGAACCAAGGCCTTTGGCCAGGGTAGCGATATCCGGCTGAATCCCGGCATGTTGATAGCCGAACCATTTGCCGGTTCGTCCCATGCCGCACTGAACCTCGTCGCAAATCAACAACCAGCCATGCTCATCGCACAGTTGGCGCAATGCTTTCTGATATTCGATCGAAGCAAGATGAATCCCGCCCTCACCCTGGATGATCTCCAGCATGACGGCAACCACGCTGTGGTTATGTTCGGCAACCGTTTTGATTGCCGCCAGATCGTCGTAAGGGACGCGAAGAAAACCCGACACCAGCGGTTCGAACCCGGCTTGCGCCTTGCGATTTCCGGTCGCCGACAAGGTTGCCAAGGTACGACCATGAAACGCTTTTTCCATCACGATGATGGTGGGCGTCTCGATACCCTTCTTGTGACCATAAAAGCGCGCCAGCTTGATCGCTGCCTCGTTGGCCTCGGCCCCCGAGTTGGAAAAAAAGACTTCTTGCATACCGGACAAGGCGACTAACTTGTCAGCCAGCGCCTCCTGTTCGCGAATCCGGTACAGATTGGAGGTGTGCAGCATGCGTCCGGCCTGTTCTGAAATGGCCGAGACCAATCTCGGGTGGGCATGACCGAGTGTTGAAACAGCAATCCCGGACAAGGCATCCAGATACTCGCGCCCCTCGATATCGGTGATCCGACTACCCCGCCCATGGCTAAAAGCCACTGGCAACCGGGCATAGGTATTCATGACATGCGACATGATGCAACCTCAAAAACAAAAACGGCGGCAATCGCCGCCGGAACGACCGCAACGTTACCGACGACTAAATGCCGGAAAAAGTTGCAGAAAATCGAATGTTAAGTGAAAAATAGAGCCTTGTATAGAACGTGAAAATCATGCGCATCGCCATATTCAACCAGAAAGGCGGCGTCGGCAAAACGACGACCACACTCAATCTAGGCGCTGCGCTCAAGCGTGCCGGAATGCCGCCATTAATGCTCGACCTTGACCCACAAGGACACCTCTCCAGCATTCACGGCAACGCCCCCAGCGAGGCGAATCGCAGTCTTTTTGCCTTCTATCAGGACATCAGTCCGCTCAACGCACTGAAAATCGCCTGGGACGACCTTGGCTACCTGCTCCCCGCTCACCAACAGCTCATCAAGGTTGATTCAATTTTCGGCAAAGGCCCCGCCATCCTGAACAAACTAAGGGGCGGACTGGATGCGATGGAGTCCGACGAAAATGCGTGCCCGGTTTTGATCGACTGCTGTCCCTACATCGGTGTTCTGGCACTCAATGCCATCTTCGCCTGCGACCGCCTGATCATTCCCGTCTCTACCGACTATCTCTCTTTGCAGGCAGCCGACCACATCACCCGCACCTTGCAAGTACTCGAACCCGTACTTAAAAGGCGGATCGAACGACGTTACCTGCTAACGCGCTTCGACCGCCGCCGCCGTATGAGCGATGACGTTCGTAACAAACTACGCGACCGCTATGGCGACGAAGTACTGGACACCGTGATTTCGGAAAACGTTGCCGTCGCCGAAAGCCCATCCTTAAACCGGGATGTTTTCCGCCATAACGCCAACAGCGCGGGGGCTCATGACTACCAAGCCTTGCTCGCTGAACTGATCGAACGCGGAGATTTCAAATAAGCGACCACATCGCGCCTCTCAGTCTGAAATAACCCGCCCCTGCTCCACCAAGCGCGGCAACGCCCACTCGATATGCTGAAGCACCAAAGGCGAGGCCGTTTCGGCTTTGGCCTTCAAGGCAGAGACGACATGCGCATCGCCGACGCCATTGCCTAGTGCGACAGCGATGTTGCGCAGCCAGCGTTCGTGGCCGATGCGGCGAATCGGATTGCCGGCCAGGCGTTGCTCGAATTGCTCTTCCGTCCAGGCAAAAAGCTCAAGTAGGTTGGCCTGGTCCAGTCCCTGGCGGGGCGAAAACTCCGGGTCGCCAAGCTGGGCGAAACGATTCCATGGGCAGCATAGCTGGCAGTCGTCGCAACCATAAATCCGGTTGCCGATCATCGGACGAAAGACTTCCGGAATCGGGCCGGCCAGTTCGATGGTCAGGTAGGAAATGCAGCGCCGGGCATCGACCTTGTAAGGCGCGACGATGGCTCCGGTTGGACAGGCGCTCAGACAAGCCGTGCAACTGCCGCAGTGGCTTTCAGTCGGGGTGTCGGGGGGGAGTGGCAGGTCGGTGTAGATATCGCCCAGGAAGCGCCAGGATCCTTGCTTGGAAAGCAGCAGGGTGTGCTTGCCCCGCCAGCCGATGCCGGCCTGGCGGGCGAATTCCACCTCCATGACCGGTGCCGAATCCGAAAAGACGCGATAGCCGAAGGGGCCACTGATGGCCGCAATCGCATCGGCCAATTTCTGCAGGCGGCTACGGATCACCTTGTGGTAGTCGCGCCCCTGGGCGTAGCGGGAAATAGCGGCTTGACCAGGCTGGTCGGTACTCTTGTCATGCGGAAGATAGTCGATTGCCGCCGAAATGACGGTCAGTGTTCCGGGCTGCAGCTGCGCCGGGTTGGCGCGCAATTCGGCATGGCGGGTCATATAATCCATCTCGCCGTGACAGCCTTCTGCCAGCCATTCACGCAGATGATCGACGGCCTGGCCGGGTTCGGCCCGAGCCACGCCCAATGCGGCAAAGCCCAGTTTTTTCCCGGCCTCGCGGATCGTTTCCTTGAGTGCCGCGTAATCCATCGTGGAGTCCTGATTGTGCATAGCCCTGATGTTACCGCCGTTTTCAAATTGCCTGACGAGGCCGCGACCCAGCGCCTGGGAGCTTGCCTGGCGCCGCAACTGTCTGGCGGTCTGGTTGTATTTCTGGAAGGTGACCTCGGCGCAGGAAAAACCACGCTGGTGCGGGCCTTATTGCGGACGCTGGGGCATCTCGGGCCGGTCAAAAGCCCGACCTATTCTTTGGTTGAAGTTTACGTAATTTCGAGCTTATACTTATATCACTTTGATTTTTATCGTTTCGAGTCACCAGAGGAGTTTCTCGATGCGGGCTTTGGCGAATACTTTAACGATACTGCAGTCTGTCTGGTCGAATGGCCGGCGCGTGCTCAAGGCTGC
>DAIMCQ010000322.1:0-4969 GCA_036726285.1 Azonexus sp. | reverse complement strand
ATCAACCTGTCCATCAAGGCCAAGGATCAAGCCGAGCAGCACGAAGCGATGCAGAAGTTCTCTGCCGAATCTTCCTCTGCCGCTTCCGGTACGACCAACCTTGGCGCCCTGCTGAAGGCCAAGCTCAACCAGCAAGGCTGATAGGCACACGGCATGACCAAATCCGAGCTCATCGCCCGGCTGGCGGAGCGATTTCCGCAGTTGGTGGCGAAGGATGCTGATTTTGCGGTCAAGATGATTCTCGATGCGATGTCCGACGCACTGGTGCGTGGGGATCGTATCGAGATCCGCGGATTCGGCAGCTTTGCGCTCAACTATCGGCCGCCGCGCACCGGTCGTAACCCCAAGTCGGGGGACAAGGTCAGCGTTCCCGCCAAGTGGGTTCCCCACTTCAAGGCGGGCAAGGAACTGCGCGAGCGGGTTGATCAGTCGATCTGACGCCGTGCAGGCGCAATGTGGTAGATTCAGGGCAGTGAATGATTTCACTGCCCTTTTTTATTGAATGTCATGACTGCACTTACTTGGGCCATCCGGCTCGTCATCTTTGCCTTCCTGCTTGTTTTTGCTGTTCAGAACACCGATCCGGTCAGTCTGAATTTTATGCTTGGACAGACCTGGCAGGCCCCCCTGGTCATTGTTCTGCTTGCCTTCTTTGGTGGTGGTGCGGTGCTCGGTGTCTTGTCGCTGTTGGGTGTGATCTATCGTCAGCGTCGTGAAATTTCGCGTCTGAAACGTGAACTCGGCAAGCCTGCTGCTGTTGCGACACCAGAACTGCCACCCGCGGTATGAACGATCTTTTCGAATACTGGCAGCTGCTGCTGATTCCAGTCTTTTTCGCTCTGGGCTGGGCGGCGGCGCGTGTCGATATGCGCCAAGTGGTGCACGAGTCGAGTGCATTGCCGCGTTCCTATTTCCAGGGTTTGAATTTTCTGCTCAACGAGCAGCCTGACAAGGCAATCGATTCTTTTCTCGAAGTTGCCAAGGTTGACCAGCAGACCGTGGAGTTGCATTTCGCCCTGGGTAATCTGTTTCGGCGTCGTGGCGAAACCGAACGGGCGATTCGGATGCATCAGAACCTGATTGATCGTCCCGATTTGAGCGACGACGTGCGTTTGCACGCTTTGAGCGAATTGGGACAGGACTTTCTCAAGGCCGGTTTACTCGATCGGGCGGAAGAAATATTCAACAAGCTGCGTAACACGGCCTTCGATGAAGATGCGAAGCGAAATTTGCTGGAAATCTATCAGGTCGAGAAAGAGTGGCTCAAAGCCATCGAGATTGCGCATGAGTTGTCGGATGGCGTCGCTCAGCGCGATGTTGCCGAGTATTACTGTGAACTGGCTGCCAATGAAATCATGCGTTCCCGCTCGGATTCGGCGCGTGAATATCTTGAAACGGCGATGCTGCAAAACCGCAAATGCGTTCGTGCCAGCCTGCTGCAGGGCGATCTGCTTTTGCAGGAAGGACGGCCGGAGCCCGCGATTGAGGCCTGGCAGCGGATAGAGCAGCAGGATCCGGCGTATCTCGCGCTAGTTGCCCAGCGCTTGCTCGAAACCTATCGCAAGCTCGATCGCCGGGAGGAGGGCATTGCCTTGCTTCGGGCTTATCTCGAGCGTTATCCCTCGCTCGACCTGCTGGACGTCGTTTATCAGTTGATTCTCGAAGGTGAAGGGACGGAGTCTGCCTACCGGCTGGTGCGCGACGAGTTGCAGCGTAACCCGACGCTGCTCGGTTTGGAAAAGCTGATGAGCGCCCGCTTGCCGTTGGTGTCGCCCGAAATGCGAGGCGACGTTGAGTTGGCCAAGACCATCATTCAGGGCTATACCAAGCGTCTGTCCCGTTATCGATGCGATAATTGCGGATTCAAGGCGCGCCAGTTCTACTGGCGTTGCCCGGCCTGCGGTGGTTGGGAAACCTATCCGCCGCGGCGCAGTGAAGAATTTGATCAATCCTTGTAGGAAGCACCCATGAAAATCACCGTTGTCGGAACCGGCTATGTCGGTCTGGTCAGTGGCACCTGCCTGGCAGAGGTAGGGAATGATGTTTTGTGCCTGGACGTCGATCCGGCCAAGATCAAGATTCTTGAAGACGGGGGGATCCCGATCTTCGAACCGGGGTTGCAGGAGATGGTTCGACGCAATGTTGCGGCCGGTCGTCTGCATTTCACCACCGATGTCGAAAAGGCCGTTCAGCACGGCACCATCCAGTTCATCGCCGTCGGTACGCCGCCCGATGAAGACGGTTCGGCCGATTTGCAATATGTACTCGGCGCTGCCCGTAACATCGGGCGTCTGATGACCGACTACAAGGTCATCGTCGACAAAAGCACCGTGCCGGTCGGCACCGGCGCCAAGGTCAAGGCCGCGATTGCCGACGAACTCGCCAAGCGCGGCGTCGATATTCCCTACAGCGTCGTATCCAATCCGGAGTTTCTCAAGGAAGGCGCCGCAGTCGAAGACTTCATGCGCCCCGATCGCATCGTGGTTGGCGCCGAGGAGGAGCAGGCCATCCACCTGATGCGCGCCCTCTATGCACCCTTCCAGCGTAATCACGAACGTCTGATCATCACCGACGTGAAGAGTGCCGAACTCACCAAATATGCCGCCAACGCCATGCTGGCCACCCGCATCAGCTTCATGAACGAACTGGCCAATCTGGCCGAAGTGCTCGGCGCCGATATCGAAATGGTTCGTCAGGGCATCGGCTCCGACCCGCGCATTGGTTACCATTTCCTCTATCCAGGTTGTGGCTACGGCGGCTCCTGCTTCCCGAAGGACGTCAAGGCACTGATCGCCACCGCCCAGGATGATGCCAATATCACCCTCAAGGTACTGACTGCCGTCGAAGAAGCCAACGACGAGCAAAAGCACGTGCTCACCAAGAAGATCAAGGCCCGCTTCGGCGACCTCAAGGGCAAACATTTTGCCCTTTGGGGTCTGTCCTTCAAGCCGAATACCGACGACATGCGCGAAGCGCCGAGTCGCGAGCTGATCGCCGACCTGTTTGCAGCCGGTGCCACGGTCAGTGCTTATGACCCGGTCGCCATGCATGAAACGCAACGTATTTTTGGCGATGAACCGCGTCTGCAATACGCCGAAAGCCCGATGGGGGCGCTCGATAAGGCGGAGGCGCTGATTGTCGTGACCGAGTGGAAGGAATTCCGCAGTCCGGATTTCGCGGCGATCAAGGCAACCTTGAAGAACCCGGTGATTTTCGACGGCCGTAATCTCTACGATCCCAAGTTCGTGCGCGGACTGGGGGTCGAGTACTTCGCCATCGGACGGTAAGCGGGATGCTGGATAAGGTTTCGCAGGTTCGCCTGCTCGTGGTGGGCGACGTCATGCTCGACCGTTACTGGTTCGGCGAGGTGAGCCGGATTTCGCCGGAAGCGCCGGTGCCGGTGGTCAAGGTCGAGCGCAGCGAGGAGCGCCTGGGCGGTGCCGCCAATGTTGCCCGCAATGCAGCGGCGGTCGGTGCGCAAACGGCTCTTCTGTCGGTGGTCGGTGATGACGATGCCGGGCGGACCCTGTCCCGCCTGCTGGCCGAAGGGGGTATCGATGCCGGTCTGCATATCGACGGCGAGATTGATACCACCGTCAAGCTGCGGGTCATCGGTCGCCAGCAGCAACTGCTGCGCATCGATTTCGAAACCACGCCCTCGCACGAAATCCTGCAGGCCAAGCTGGCCGAGTTCGAGAGGCGGGTCGCGGAGTCCGATGTGGTTATCCTTTCCGATTACGGCAAGGGCGGTCTGACCCATATCACCGACATGATTCGTCTGGCGCGTGCCGCCGGCAAGCCGGTATTGGTCGACCCAAAGGGTGATGAATGGGGCAAATACGCTGGGGCAACGGTCATTACGCCGAATCGCTCCGAATTGCGCGAAGTGGTTGGCCGTTGGTCTTCGGAAGAGGAGTTGGTCGCCAAGTCGCAGAAACTTCGCGCTGAACTGGGCCTCGAAGCCTTGCTGGTGACGCGCAGCGAAGAGGGAATGACCCTGTTTGCAGGCGAAGAACGGCATCATCAGCCGGCTCAGGCGCGCGAAGTATTCGATGTGTCCGGTGCCGGCGATACCGTGATCGCCACGCTGGCGGTGATGCTGGCCGCCGGGGCGGGTTGGGCCGAGGCGATCCGCACGGCCAATGTCGCCGCCGGCATTGTTGTCGGCAAGCTGGGAACCGCCGTTGTCACCCGTGAAGAACTGGCAGCTGCTCTGTAAGGAATAAACCATGTATATCGTTGTGACCGGAGCCGCCGGCTTTATCGGCGCCAATATCGTCAAGGCGCTCAATGAGCGTGGCGTGACCAACATCATCGCCGTCGATAACCTCTCGAAGGCCGACAAGTTCAAGAATCTGATCGACTGCGACATCGTCGATTACCTCGACAAGCAGGATTTCATCGACCGCATCCAGGCTGGTCATTTCGATGGCCAGATCGATGCCATCCTGCATGAGGGCGCCTGTTCCGACACCATGGAGACCGACGGTCGCTACATGATGGAGAACAACTATCGTTATTCGATGATTCTCCTCGACTGGTGCCAGGAGCAGGATGTCCAGTTCCTCTATGCGTCGAGCGCTGCAACCTACGGTGGCAGCAGCGTCTTCAAAGAGGAGCGCCAGTACGAAGGGCCGCTCAACGTTTACGGCTACTCGAAATTCCTGTTCGACCAGATCGTTCGCCAGCGCCTGGCCAAGGATCCGTCCTCGCAGATCGTCGGTTTCCGCTACTTCAACGTCTACGGGCCGCGTGAAATGCACAAGGGGCGGATGGCTTCGGTGGCCTTCCACAACTTCAACCAGTTCCGTGCCGACGGCAAGGTGAAGTTGTTCGAGGGCTCGCATGGCTACGAGAACGGCGGCCAGATGCGCGATTTCGTCTATGTTGGCGATGTGGCCAAGGTCAATCTGTTCTTCCTCGATCATCCGGAGAAATCCGGAATCTTCAATCTCGGCTCCGGCCGGGC
>DAIMCQ010000321.1:0-5001 GCA_036726285.1 Azonexus sp. | reverse complement strand
TTCCCAGGCGATCAGCACGTCGCCGATACCGCGTTCGACGAAGGTCGTCGTCGCACCGCGGGCGCCGGAATCGAGCACCTTGACGTTGCCGTAGAGCTTCTTGACGAAGTCCTTGGCCGTCGCATCGGAACCGCCCTTCAATTGCTTGGCGTAGCCCCAGGCGGCCAGGTAGTTCCAGCGGGCACCGCCGGAGGTCTTCGGATTCGGGGTGATGACTTCAACGCCCGGCTTGACCAGGTCGTTCCAGTCCTTGATGCCTTTCGGGTTGCCCTTGCGGACGAGCAGCACGATGGTCGAGGTATAGGGCGAAGCATTGAGCGGCAGCTTCTTCTGCCAATCCTTGTTGAGCAGGCCGGCTTCGGCGATTTCGTCGATATCGTAGGCCAGGGCCAGGGTGACGACGTCGGCATCGAGGCCGTCGAGCACGGCACGCGCCTGCTTGCCGGAGCCGCCGTGCGAAGCCTTGACGGAGATGCTTTCGCCGGTCTTTGCCTTCCAGTGTTTGGCGAAGGCGGCGTTGTATTCCTGATACAGCTCGCGCGTCGGATCGTAGGACACGTTGAGCAGGGAGACATCGGCCAGGGCATGGCCGCCGAGGGCGGCACCCAGTGCGAGTGCGATCAGGGCACGGCGGGTTTTCTGGAATTGCATCGTTATTTTTCCTGAAATAGAGGGTTGGAAACGTCAATCTACGGAGCCGCTCCAAACTGCGGAACGACGTATTTTTTATTTCGATATGCCCCTGGCCGGGATATCCAAAGCAGCCGAAAAGCCTGCTGGCAAGGGCATCACCGGACTCAATACAGCCGGCTCTGGATGGCCTGGATACCGGCCACGGCACAGGCTTCGTCGACATCGCTGCCGCGCGCCCCACCGACCCCGACGGCACCGATGATCTCGTCGCCGACCTTGAGCAGCACGCCGCCGGCCCGGGCGTTGTAGGCCGGATTGGCCGAGACCTTCTCGGCCAGTGCCGTATCGCTCTTGATCTGCTCGGCCAGCTGGCTGGTCGCCGCCTTGAAGCTCAGCGCCGTCACCGCCTTGGCCGTGCTCGACGAGACGCCGCGCGACGACGCGCCATCGGTGGCGAGCAGGGTTTTCAGCACGCCGGCCGAATCGACCACGCTGACACCGATTTTCTGGTCACGAGCCTTGCACGTATCGACAGCGATTCGTGCCGCCTCGATGGCGAGGTCCAGCGCCGGTCCTCGGGCGGCCGGCTGGGCCGGCGGACGTGCCGCCGGTGCAGCTGAATTCGGCGCCGCCGTCTGCGCCATGGCGCCACCGGTTGCGGCGAGCAGCATCAGGAGAAACAGTTTGGCTTGCATCGTCATTTCCCCGTCGCGTTAGTTGGCAGCAAAGCAATAAAGCAGGCCGGCGCCGCCGCTGCTCTCAAGCTTCTCGTTGCTGCAGCCGCGGCTGCCATGCGCCGAATTCCACGACGTATTGCCGCCACCGGTGCGGTCGAAATGACCGACCTGGACCGAGCCTTCGGCTGCGCTGCTGGTGTAGTTGCTGCAGGTATGGTCAGCGGCATCGGCGTAGGCGCGGCCATCAGGCTGCGAACCGGTCAGGATGTCGTGCTGGTTCGGCTTGTCGCCGGCCCCCTTCACCGCCTCGCCCTTTTCGTTCAGGGCCGTGGTCCGGCTCAGGTTGCTGCCGAGGCGGGCACCATCCAGCGTATCGCCATGCAGATGTTCGAGATCGCGCGCCACCACGGCGCCTTTGGCGTTGTGCCAAGGACCGGTCCCGATCCGTTCGCGGGCATGGATCGCCGGCTTGCCATCGGCTGCCTGGGTGCTGAGATAGGCGCGCCAGGTCCGGCTCCCGGCGCCCGCCGCACTGGCCAGCGCCTGGCAATGTGCATCGGCTCCGGCCAGCCCGCCCAGGTCGGCCCCCTTGCCGAGACCGACACTGGTGACGAAGAAGCCCAGCGGCGGCAGCGGCTTAGACGGGGCGGCGGCCTGTTGGGCAAAAAGTAAGGTCGGCGCGACAAGACAGGCGCCAAGCAAGGTCAGCTTGAATTTCATGTAGGGGTTTCCGTGATGAACATGGGCATCCCGGCGGCCGGACCGACCGGCCGCCGGGCATGGCGGACAGGCGCGGCTTACTGGGCCGGCTTCGGTGCCGGCGGAGCGATCTTGCTCAGCGTGCCGCCTTCGGCCTCATAGTCCTGGACACCGACCGCACCGGCCACCTTGAAGCCCTTGGCACTCAGGAGATCAGCCGCCTTGACGGCCCGCCCGGCGTAATTGGACACGGTAACCACCTGGCGGTCCTTCGGAATGTAGGCCAGGCTGTTTTCCAGATCCTTGGCCTGGATGCTCAGATAGACCGGGAAACCACCGATCTTGGTCAGCTCGTCGGGGCGTCGCACATCGACGACGACCAGTTGATCGGGCTTGGCAAACAGGCTGTCGAGCTGGGCGCGACTCAACTTGGGCGTCGTCTGCTGGGCAAACGCCAGGGTGGAGGTCAGGGCCAGCAGCAGGACGGTGGAGAGGTTCTTGAGTTGCATCGGTGTGATTCGCTTTCTTCGAATAAGGTTGGCATCGATCGCCCCAGACCCGCCAGGCAGGCGTTTAAAGGCGGAACGCATACTCCTTGGCAGCATTCATGCCACACCGCGGGCGTACGGAAAAAGCACGGCAAGAACACCCTAAAACCATTCAACGCGTTGATTTATTGAAGAACTCAGAAAAATCCATGTTCTTCAGCTCGATACTTCGGAGTATGCGTGCCTTAAGTCGACTGCTGCATCGGCAGCAACCGACGGGCGATGCTGTTGCCCACGCAGCAGCCCCCTCGCCGATCGCCGCCCCAAAAAAAAGCCCACCGGAAAACGCGGCGGGCCGAAGCTTGGAGAGAGATGATCATGATTGCTGTTGGGCAGTCACGGCCTGCAATTTAGCCGGGCGATCAGACGTACCCAAACAATTTATTGTCATATCGACATAAGCCGTCCGCCGCTTTGCATATCAGCCGGATCGTCAGCTCACCCACCTTGCTGATTGGGCATAAGCAATGCAGAAATACGTCGTTCCGGATTATCGGTTCGCTCCATAGCATCCGCCCCGATACCGGCCTTGGGGCCATCAAATGGAGAAAGACGCATGAACTCGCAAGGTGGTTACGATATTCAGGATTTGCAGGTGGGCCAGACGGCCAGCATCGCCAAGACGGTCACCGAGACCGACATCGTGCTTTATGCCGGCCTGTCGACCGACATCAATCCGGTGCATCTGAACGAAGACTTCGCCCGCACCACGCCTTTCAAGACCCGCATCGCCCATGGCATGTTGACCGCCGGCTTCATTTCCGCCGTACTGGCCAACAAGCTGCCCGGGCCGGGGACGGTCTATCTCGGCCAGACGCTGAAATTCAAGGCGCCGGTCAGGGCCGGCGACACGGTGGTGGCCACCGCAACGATCAAGGAAGTGCTGGTCGAAAAACGCCGCACCATCGTCGAAACCATCTGCCGAGTCGGCGAGACCGTCGTCCTGGAAGGTGAAGCGACGCTGCTCTGTACCAGCGCCGCCTGACCGCCCACAGGCCAGTCCGCTTGGGCTGGCCTGCGTTCAAGCATCAACTCAAGCGGCGGGCAGTGCAGCCTTGACCATGTCGGCCAGCGGTGTCGTCGGGCGACCGATCAGCTGGCTCAACTGCCGGCCATCGTCATACAAGCCGCCTTTGCTGGCACCGACATCTGACTCGGCAAGCAAGGTCGCCAGGAAATCGGGCAAGCCGGCACCAAGCAACGCCGCCTTGAAATCCGCCTCCGGCATGTTCTGATAGACCACGGTCTTGCCCGATTGACGGGTGATTTCCGCCGCCAGTTCGGCCAGGGTGTAAGCCCCGTCGCCCGCCAGTTCGTAGATGCGCCCGGCGTGGCCATCCTGGGTCAGCACGGTGGCGGCCGCAGCGGCATAATCGGCACGGGCGGCAGAGGCAATGCGGCCCTCGCCGGCACTGCCCAGCACCACGCCGTACTGCAGGGCGGTCGGAACGCCGGCCAGATAGTTCTCGGTGTACCAACCATTGCGCAGGACCACCGCCGGCAGGCCGGAGGCCTTGATCAGGCGCTCGGTTTCTTTGTGCTCGGCAGCGAGCGGCAGCGGCGAGGTGTCGGCATGCAAGAGGCTGGTGTAGGCCAGCAAACTCACACCAGCGCGTTTTGCTGCATCGATGACCGCCTGATGCTGCGGAACACGGCGACCAACCTCGTTGGCCGAGATCAGCAACAGTTTTTCGCCCTGCTTGAAGGCAGCGGCAAGGCTGGCCGGCTGGTCGTAATCGGCCTGACGGATTTCAATGCCGCGCGCCGCCAGGTCGGCCGCCTTGTTCGGATCGCGTACCACGGCGGCGATTTCGCTTGCCGGCAGCTTCTGCAAAAGCGCGTCGATAACCAGACGGCCCAGTTGGCCGGTCGCTCCAGTAACGATAACCATGTTCGAATTTCCTTTATTTTGTTGAGGGGAGTCGGCAGAATAGCGACAACGCTAACTTTTTGTAAGTACGCACCCAAAGGTAAGCTTGAAATGAATGCGAATTCGAAATACACACCGGACGGACAGAGCAAACTCGCGGACATGATGTTGCGCGGTGATCTGTTCTCGGAAAAATGCCCATCGCGCGAAGTGATGAAGCATGTCACCAGTCGCTGGGGCGTCCTGTTGCTGGTTGGCTTGCTGAGTGGTACCCAACGCTTCAGCGACCTGCGCCGCAAGGTCAACGGCATCAGCGAAAAGATGCTGGCGCAAACGCTGCAATGGCTGGAAAGCGACGGTTTCGTCGAGCGGATTTCCTATCCGGTCGTACCGCCGCATGTCGAATATCGACTGACCCCGCTCGGTCTGGAAATCGGCCAAGAACCGCTGGACCTGGCTCGCGATCAACCTGGTGACGGCCTTCATCGCTTCACGGGTGATCGGGCTGTTCGAGGGCAGCATCGAGAAGCTGGTGGCGCTGGCCGCGCTCATGCCCATCGTGGCCGGTATCGGC
>DAIMCQ010000320.1:0-5046 GCA_036726285.1 Azonexus sp. | reverse complement strand
GCGCTGGTATCAAGGTGCTGACGAAGAAAGCTGCCGAGCAGCCCAAGGCCAAGGCGATCTACGACCAGGGCGTAGCCGCTGGCCAGTCCTTCGAGCAGATCGAACGCACTATCTCCGAGGTGCTGCCCGCCCTCAAGACGCCACTGGTGCCGCGCAATGTGCCGTGGTTTACGGTGCGGGGCCAGGATTTCCCTAATCCTGAAATTGCCGCGCAAATTCTGGCGGCTTTTGGCGAGAATCGGGGCGAGGGGATGCACCTGTATCGCTTCCCGGTGGTATTTCCTTCCGACTACTGGCAGACCGTGATGCCGCACGAACTGGCAGCCTGGGGGATGAACGACAAGCACTACTGGTCGCAATACTCGGCCGATGGCCGGGTGCGCCATTGCATGTGCCATGCGCCGGTACCGGTGGACGATACGGGGCGGCGCACGATCCGTCTCTTCGGTGGGCGCAAGACCGTGGTCCGCGAGGAGAATAACGGCCTGTGCGAACCGGAGGCCTGCCGCGAGTACCAATCGCGTCAGTGCAACCTGACCGGGCGATTCCTGTTTTTCATACCTGGCATCCGCTCGATCAGTGCTTTCGAATTGCACACCAACAGCTTTTACGCGATGAATGCGGCGATCCAGAAGTTCGAGACTGTCGGCTTTCTGCGCGGCGGGCGTATCTCCGGTTTTCTCGATCGGCAGCGCACGCCGTTCTATCTGACCAAGAGGTTGATGGATGTCGCCCATATTGACGAGCAGGGCCGAGCCGTGCGCGTACCACAGTGGATCATTGATCTTGAGGCACCGGTGGACGTCACTGCCTTGCTGCGCGATAACGAGGACATCGAGACGGCCCTGCTGCAGGCGCAACTAGCGACGCAGGTGCTGCAAGTCAGTACGGTCGAGGCCTCTGCTGAAATGGCGCAATCTGATGAGGGCGAGGTCCGCTCATCCCCAATGGTCGATGCCTCGCCTGGCGACGAACTGCCGCTCCAGAACGGGCATCCCAGTTTCGAGCAACTGATGGCACGGGTGCTGGCTTATAACATCGTTCCTGAGCAGTTCCGGGCCTATGCCGACCGGCGCTGGGGTCCTGGCTGGAAGATCAACCCGCATGGCCGTGCCCGGGCCTGGAATGAGCTGGAGCGCTACGACAACGATCCACAGGGCTACCGCGACAAGATCGAAAGCGAAATGCAGTTGGCGTCGCGCGGGAGAACAGCATGATCCGCATCGCGCATTTTTCCGATCTGCACTACGGCACCAAAAATCGGGTGGAGGCGGATCACTGCTTCGGCGCCGCCATCGATCGGGCCATTGCACAGGAAGTAGAAGCTGCCGTGCTGTCGGGGGATGCCATTGACCATGCACTGGACTTACACGCGCCGGCCGCCGAACGACTGTTCGCCCAAGTGCGGCGACTGGCCGACCATTGCCCGGTGCTGATGTTGCAAGGCACGTTTTCGCACGAGCCGCCCGGTACCTTGGCGATTTTCAAGCTGCTGGGCGGACGCTATCCGGTGCATGTGGCCGAGCGTATTGAACAAGTGGCACTTACCGCCCAGGGCCAATGGCTTGTTTCGACGGACTGGTGCTTCGAACAACTGCCGGCCGGTACTCGTGCCTTGTTCTCCTGTGTGCCGACGGTGAACAAGGCGGTGGTCGCCGCAACGGTTGGTGCGGCAGACGCGGCGCAGGCCGTTGGCGAGCATCTGGCCGTCCTCATGCGCGGTTTTGTACCGATTAATCGGGCCGCACGGTTGCAAGGTCTGCCCACCATCGGTATCTCGCACGGCACCGTATTCGGCTGCCTGAGCGAGCACGGCGTGCCAATGGCCGGCTTCGATCATGAATTCACCACCGGGGCGCTGTTCGCAGCCGAGGTGCAGGCCTTCATGCTCGGTCATATCCATCGACATCAGTTCTGGGAGCAGGAGGGTAGGGCCGGGCGGCAGTGCATTGCCTATCCCGGTTCTATCGGCCGTTTTCATTATGGCGAGGAAGGCGAGAAGGGATTTCTGGTATGGGAGGTGGATGCCAATCAGGTGCGCTGTGCACTGGAGCCAACGCCAGCGCGACGAACGGTCGACGTTGTGTTCGACGGCAAACCTGACCTCGACGCACTCCGCGCTGCCGTCGCCCAACAGGATATCGCCGGTGCCTTCGTGCGCGTGCGCTGGACGGTTGCCGATGAAGATCGCCATGAAGTCGACCGTAGGGCAATTGAGCGCTTGCTGGAGGGCGCTGCGGAAACCAAGTTGGAGGGGCGCATCGTGCCAGTGGTGCGGACACGGGCGGCTGGCATTTCGCAGTTGGCACATCTGACCGACAAGGTGCGGGTATGGGCGCAGGTAACCGAGGTCAGGGCGGAACCCTTGCTCGCTTGCCTCCAGATGCTTTCCGGTCAGGAGCCTGAAGCCATCGTTGAGCGTGTCTTGCGGGGACAAGAGATTCCCTGTGGCGAGAGCAGCACCACTATCGAGCCAATGACCGATCTTGAGCCCCTTTCGCTGTTCTGATCCGAGCAGGCTTGCCGACCTTTACTTGTGTCGCAGACTGTTCTGGTGACCTCGTTGGAGTCCATTTTATGCAACCGCTTTCACTGACGCTCAAAGGTTTTCGTGGAATTCGCGCCGGCCTGGGATGCGATGTCCTCACCCTGGATTTCGAGCAACTGGCCGACGGTGCCGAACTGGTTGCCATTGCCGGTGCCAACGGGCGCGGCAAGACCACCGTGATGGATAATATGCACCCCTATCTCACCATGCCATCGCGGGCGGCGACGGCGGGTCCGGGCGGCTTTTCCTATTACGACCATGTCTGCCTTCCGGAAAACGAAAAGGACCTGGTGTGGTCCCATGCTGGCCGAACCTACCGTTCGCAGGTGGTGATCCGCCTCAACGGCCGGCGCAAGACCGAAGCATTCTTGTTTGCCCTTTCTGCTGATGGTGCGTGGAAACCCATGGTATTGGAAGATGGTACCGTCGCGGACGGCAAGGTAGAGACCTATACCCGCTGCGTCGAGGCGATCTGCGGCAATGCCGACACCTTCTTCACGTCGGTGTTTTCCGCCCAGGGCAAACGGCAGTTGAGCGCCTATCGCAATGCCGAGATCAAGACGCTGCTGGCTGATCTGTTGGGGCAGGAGGAAATCCGGGCACTGGGCCAGAAGGCAGCCGAAACGGCGCGGCTACTCAAACTTGGTCTGGCGGCGATATGGCAGGAGCAGTCCGGACTGGATAATGATGCGCAACGCATCGGCGGGGAACTGCAACGGCTTGAGGGTGCTGCGGGCCGCATCGCCCAGAGTCTGGCGGCACGCCAAGCGGCTCAGGCCACCCTGGAAGCAGCCCGAAGCCAGCATGCGCAATTGGCGGCCGAACGGGAGCAGTCGCAGAGTGTTGAGCTGCGTCGGACGCAGCTTCAGGGCGAATGCAGCGCGGTGATCCAGGCTGGCACCGAGGCCATCGAAGCCTTGAAGGCCCAGGAGCATAGCGAGTCGCAGCGCCTGCCACGACTGGAGCAGCGTATCGCCCAACGCCTGACTCAGGAGCGCAACCGTCGGCAGGCTTTGCACAATCAGCGTCAGCAATGCCTCAAGGTGTTGGCCAGTGCACCGACCGTACGGCAAGCCGAGGCACGCCTACCCATGGCTGAACAGGTTCTGTCGCTGCGTCTGGCTCGGGGCGGCCACTGGCGCCAGCAGGCTCAGCGCCTGACCCAGTGCAAAGCTTCCGAGTACTTGGTCCGGCAAAGATTGTCGGGGATCGAGCGCGAGGCCGGGCAGGCGGCACTCAAAGCCGAAGAATTGGCGCGGCGCTTCGGCCTTGCTGGCGTGGTGCCCTGTGCCGGTACCGACCTGCAGGGGCAGTGCCAGCTTTTGGGGGACGCGCGGGAAGCCCAGGCGCTGGTTCCCGGTGCCCAGGCTGCCATCAAGCGCCTGGCAGACCAAAAGGCAGCGGCACAAGAGGAGTTGGCGGTTCTTGGCAGGCAGTCCGAAGGGATTGCCGTCGCGCCCCAGAAACTGGCGTGGGCCGAACATCGGGCCGAGGTGGCAGGCGCGAGAAGCTCGCGGTATGCGCTACTGGCAGCCAAGGCGGGAGAACAGGCACGAGCGAAGAACGCGTTCGCCGAGATTGAGGCGGAGCTGGCGGCGTTAGGTGACGAAACGTCGTCCTGCCAGCAAGGGGCGGAAACACCGGATGAGTTGGCCGAGCGCCAACAAATCGGCACGGCACGGCAAGCGATTGCAACCCAGCACGAACAACAGGCCAAGCACTACCGCGCCACACTGGACAGGCTCAAGCAGGTGTTGGCGGCCTTGCCTCCATGCTATGACGAGCAGCGTCTGAGCGAGTCGCGCTTGAAGATGGAAGATGCTGCGCAGTCAGTCGCTACAGCCGAACAGAATTACCTGAGCACCGTGCGGGATGCCGAAAACTTCACTGTCCTGACGCAGCAGGCAACAGCCTTGGCTACTCGCCAGGCACAGGTGGCGAGCCGTATCGCCAAGGTCCAGTCCGAGTTGGGTAACTGGACTCTTTTCGCCAAGTGCATGAGTAATGATGGCTTGATCGCCCTGGCCATTGATGATGCCGGACCCGCCTTGGCGGGACTGGCCAACGATTTGCTGCTTGCTTCCTACGGTTCCCGTTTCACGGTCTCCATCCTGACGCAGGTGGAGACCGTCAAGGGCGAACAGAAGGAAGGTTTCGACATCCAGGTGCACGACGGCGACTCGGGCGAAAGCAAGAGCGTCGGCCTGATGAGCGGCGGCGAACGGGTGTGGATCAATGAGTGCTTGATCCGGGCGGTGGCACTGTATCTCTGCCAGAGCACGGGACGCCGTTATGGCGCCTTGTTCTCGGACGAAGCCGATGGGCCGCTGGACCCCGAGCGCAAGCGCATGTTCATGGCGATGAAACGGGCGGTGCTTTGTCTGGGTGGCTATCAGCGGGAGTTCTTTGTCTCCCAGACACCGGAACTGACCGCCATGGCTGATGCGGTGATCGATTTGGAGGTCTGCGCAGAGTTGTCAAGAAGCCAACAGTCAGCG
>DAIMCQ010000319.1:2546-5098 GCA_036726285.1 Azonexus sp. | reverse complement strand
GGATGCGGACCAGCCCCTTCAGCTCCTGCCAGACTTCACCGCCCAGCCGTTGCCACCAGGCGCCCGCTTCGGCCGCTTGCGCCTTGGCTGGTTTGGCCGGGGGACGGCCCTGGGCGGCCAGCGGCAGCTTGTCGGCGCCGGTGACGATTTCTTCCAGACGCAGGCTGATCCCCGGCACATCGACCAAAGGCAGCGCATTGAGGCGCGCCAGGTCGTGCGCCACGGCCTTGCGCAAGGGCAGGTACTGCGGTCTTTCCAGGCGGGCCAGACGGGCATCGGCCGTTTGCAGCGCCAATTGGGCAACCGGGACGTTACCGGCCAGCTGCAGTTGCTGGGCGGCCAGCGTCACCGCCTGCTCGACCTCGAGCAGCGTGGCCTCTTCGCGGCTGCGCGAAAGATCCTGATACAGGCTTTGCAGGGCAGTGCCCTGGGCCTGGAATTCATTCAACTTGCCTTCGAAGGCACCGAGACGGGCCTGCAGGTCCTCGACCTGACTACGCAATTGTTTCTGGGCGCCCCGCTCTTCCTGATCGACCGCGGCGGCTTCGCTCAGCCGCTGGTTCAGACGCTGTTCGGCTTCGGCCAGTTTCTGGCGGCTTTCCAGCCATTGCCCGCCGGCCAGCAGCAAGGCAAGAACGGCAATGACCAGGGTCAGGGTCTGGCGGTAGGAACGGGCCGGAACGTTGACCGGCGTCGGGCTGGGGGATGGGGGATTTTCGTTTTCAGGCATCATACCGGCCAATTATAAGCACGTAAGCCGGCCAGGATGCCGGCGTCCGCTGCTTCGGTGAGGACAATGTTGCTTAAACCCAATGCCCGCGCATTCTCGGCGATGCGGGCATGCGGCACAAAAAGCGGGGTACGGGTCAGATGGGCGCGACCTGCGTCGTCGAGCAGATCGACCAGGTAACGCAGGCCCTCGCTGCTCGACACGGTCAAGGCATCGAGCCGGCCAGCGCGCCATGCCGCCAGCAGCGGCTCGGCGCCCCCGGTCGGCCCGGAGCGCCGGTAACAGGTGATGCAATCGACCCAGGCGCCGCGCTGGCGCAAGGTATCGGCAAGCAACTCGCGGCCGCCGTCGCCACGAAAGATGGCCACGCGCCGACCGCGCACGGCAGCTTCCGCCAGTTGCGGCAATTCGAGCAGGGCTTCGGAATCGAAACGCTGGCTCGGCACCAGGCAACCCTCAACGCCATGCGCCTGCAGGGCCTTGACCGTACCCGGCCCGACCGCAGCCGGCGTCAGCGTCGCCGGCCAGACGCCCCGCGCCAGGATGGCGGGTAGCGCATGGTCGACGGCATTCGGACTGATGAATACGGCCAGCTGATAGTCGGCCAACTGCGCCACTGCTTCGGCCAGAGGCTGCGGATCCGGTGCGGCGGAGATTTCCAGCAAGGGGAAGAGCAGCGCCTGACCGCCCTCGGCGGCGATCGCCGCGATCAGCATTTCGGCTTGCGCCCGTGGCCGGGTGACGACAATCGTCCGGCCAGCCAGCGGGCTACTGGCGCTCATTTGCAGTGGGCGAGCTTTTCCAGGATGGCGTCGGCACCCTTGGCGCGCAGTTGCTCGGCCAGTTGCAGGCCCAGTTGCTCGTCATCGGCCGGGTTGCCACGGAGTTCCGCGCTGACCATTTCCTTGCCATCGACCGTCGCCACGAAACCGCGCAGCCAGAGCTGGCCGTTGTCGATCACCGCGTAGCCGCCCAGCGGCACCTGGCAGGACCCGCCCAGGTCACGGGAGAAGGCACGCTCGGCCTTGACGCAGTGGGCGGTCTCCGGATCGTTGAGCGGGGCGACCACCGCCGCCATCGTCGCGTCGCCATCGACCAGTTCGATACCGAGCGCCCCCTGACCGGGAGCCGGCAAGGACTGCTCGGCGGTCAGTACCGACTTGATGCGGTTTTCCAGGCCGAGGCGGATCAGCCCGGCGGCGGCCAGGATGATCGCGTCGTATTCGCCGGCATCGAGCTTCTTCAGACGGGTATCGAGATTGCCGCGCAGGCTCTTGATCACCAGCTGCGGATACTTGGCGCGCAGGATGGATTCGCGGCGCAGGCTGGAGGTCCCGACCACCGCGCCGGCCGGCAGATCGTCCAGGCCGGCGTAATTGTTCGAAACGAAGGCGTCACGCGGGTTCTCGCGGGCGGAGATGGCCGCCAGCACGAAACCTTCCGGCATCACCATCGGCACATCCTTCATCGAATGCACGGCAAGATGGGCCCGGCCTTCCTGCATCGCCACTTCGAGTTCCTTGATGAACAGGCCCTTGCCGCCGATTTCGGCGAGCGGCCGGTCAAGAATCTGGTCGCCCTTGGTGGTCATGCCTAAAATGACGACTTCGGCCGCCGGATTCAGGCCGGCCAGACGGCCCTGGACATGAACCGCCTGCCACATGGCCAGGCGGGATTCACGGGAAGCAATGACAATCTTCGAAGGAGCGGTCATGAAACGGCACGCAGCAATGGTTTTGGAGGCGGCAATCTTAACATGAGCGAGCAGACGCCCCCCTCGACACAGATCAAACCACCCGAGCAGCGCCCCGAGCACCCGGAT
>DAIMCQ010000319.1:0-2536 GCA_036726285.1 Azonexus sp. | reverse complement strand
GTCTTTCCCGAACGTGCATTGTGAACCGTCTGCGCGTTGGGGAGCGTCATTGCAAGTCACCCGAATTCTCCGTGAGCCGCTGCTCCACTTCCTGCTGATTGGGCTGGCACTCTTCCTTTTCTACGGGCGTGTTGCCCCGGACGACGACGGCAAGCGCTTCGGCGAAGGCACCACGCCCTGGGATGCCGGCAAGGTGCCGCAAGCTTTTGCCGATTTCGTCGCCGGCCAGCCGCAGCCCCTCAACACACTGATCCCCGGTTGCGGCAGCGCCTGGGAAGCGGGCCACCTGGCCGAGGCCGGCTGGCCGGTGACAGCGCTCGATTTTTCACCGACCGCGGTTGCCGCCGCCCGTCAGGTTCTCGGCGGTGCAGAGGTCGAACTGCGCTGCGACGACTTCTTCACCTTCAACCCAGGCGCCCCCTATGCGCTGATCTACGAACGCGCCTTCCTCTGCGCCCTGCCCCGCAAGCTGTGGGACGACTGGGGCCGCCGGGTGGCCGAACTGCTGCCCAGTGGCGGTCGGCTGGCCGGCTTCTTTTTCCTGGCCGATCAGGTCAAGGGACCGCCATTTGGCATTCTGCCCGAGCAGCTGGATGCCCTGCTCGCGCCGCATTTCGTCCGCATCGAAGACCTCGCACCGGACGACTCGATCCCGGTCTTTGCCGGCCGCGAGCGCTGGCAGGTCTGGCAACGCCGCTAGACCGGCCGACCTTTGCCGTATCATCGCCCCATTACCCCAACGCCCGTCAGACAATGAAAACAGATACGCCCCAAACGATTTACCTCAAGGACTACACCGTTCCCGCCTACCTGATCGACACGGTCGATCTCGATTTCAATATCGAATCCGGCGGTACGACCGTGACCAGCACGCTGGCCATGCGACGTAACCCGGCCGCCGCCGCGCAGCCGCTGGTGCTCGATGGCGAAGAACTGGAAACGCTGGCCGTCCGCCTCGATGGCAAACCGGTGACGCCGACGCTGACGGCCACCACGCTCAGCCTCGACGCCCTGCCCGAAGCCTTCACGCTGCAGACCGTGGTCCGCATCGATCCCGACAAGAACACCCGCCTCTCCGGCCTGTATCGCTCCAAGGACGGCTATTTCACCCAATGCGAGGCGCAGGGTTTCCGCCGCATCACCTGGTTCCTCGACCGGCCGGACGTGATGAGCACCTTTACCGTGACCCTGCACGCCGACAAGACCGCCTTGCCCATCCTGCTCGCCAATGGCAACCCCGTGGCCACCGGAGATGAAGCCGACGGCCGGCACTGGGCCAAATGGGCCGACCCGTTCAAGAAGCCGGCCTACCTGTTCGCCGTCGTTGCCGGCAAGCTGGATGGCCTGTTCGACACCTTCAAGACGGCCTCCGGACGGACGGTTCAGCTCGCCATCTACGTCGAGCCGGGCAAACTCGACCAGTGCCCGCACGCCATGGAAGCCTTGAAGAAATCCATGAAATGGGACGAAGAACGCTTCGGTCTCGAATGCGACCTCGACCACTACATGATCGTCGCCGTCGGCGACTTCAACATGGGCGCCATGGAGAACAAGGGCCTCAACATCTTCAACACCAAGTACGTGCTGGCCCGTAGCGACGTCGCCACCGACGTCGATTTCGAGAACATCGACCGCGTCGTCGCCCACGAGTATTTCCACAACTGGACCGGCAACCGCGTCACCTGCCGCGACTGGTTCCAGTTGTCGCTGAAGGAAGGCCTGACCGTCTTCCGCGACCAGGAATTCGGCGCCGACCTGCACAACCGCCAGACCGCCCGCATCCGCGAAGTGCGCGGCCTGCGTGCCGCCCAGTTCCCCGAGGATGCCGGCCCGATGGCGCACCCTATCCGCCCGTCCAGCTTCGTCGAGATCAACAACTTCTACACCGCCACGGTCTATGAAAAGGGCGCCGAAGTCATCCGCATGATCCAGACCCTGATCGGCCGCGACGGCTTCCGCCGCGGCATGGACGAATATTTCCGCCGCCACGACGGCCAGGCGGTGACCTGCGAGGATTTCGTCGCCGCGATGGCCGCCGCCTCCGGCTTCGACTTCACGCAATTCATGCGCTGGTACAACCAGCCGGGCACACCGCACGTCGCCGCCAGCGGCAGTTTCGATGCCGCCAGCGGGCGCTACACGCTGCGTTTCACCCAGTCCAACCCGCGCGCCTCGGACACCGCGCCCTACCTGATCCCCATCCGCGTCGCCCTGTTCGACGGCGAAGGCCATCTGCTGGCCGGCAGCGAGCACACCCTGCAGCTGACCGAAACGCCCCAGGAATTCCATATCGACAACCTGGCCGCCGAACCGGTGCCCTCGCTGCTGCGCGATTTCTCGGCGCCGGTCGTGCTCGATTTCGCCTATACGCCGGAACAGCTGACCCTGCTGCTGGCCCATGAGGAAGACCCGTTCAATGCCTGGGAAGCCGGCCAGCGCCTGGCTTCGCAGCTCATCCTCGAAGCCACCACAGCGCTCGCCGCCGGCCGGACGCCGGTCTGGCCGGAAAGCTTCGTCACCGCCCTGCGCCGCCTGC
>DAIMCQ010000318.1:0-5148 GCA_036726285.1 Azonexus sp. | reverse complement strand
CGCGCTTCAGGTCGCGCTTGCCCCAGAAAGGCAGCGGCTGCATCAGCGTGTACTTGGTGTCGCCGACGCGGCGGGGATCGAGCGTGGCGCCCTGGCTGCCGTTGCGGGTCAGGTTTTCCAGTTCGATGCGCAGCACCGGATCGGGCAGGGCGCCGGCCGGCTGGATGCGTTCGCGCGCCGCTTCGGCTTCCAGACTGACCATGCGCAGTTCCGGGCTGCCTTCGCGGGCGGCGGCCAACAGCGATTCGACGCTGGCGCCGGGCAGCGCCTCGGCCTGGGCCGTTGTGGCGGCCAGCATGAGGGCGGCGAACAGGGGGGCGATGAGCAAGGTGGGCGGCATGTGTGTGGCTCAGTGATGATGGCGTTTGCCATCTTTATGGACATGCTCGCCATGCACGCTTGGCGGCTTGCTCTCTTGCGGGCTGGCGCTTTCCGGGAGCAGTGCCGGCGGTTCCGGCGGCGGAGCCGGAATGGCAAAAGCGCTGGCGGAAACGCCGACGCCGTGCCGATAAACCATTTCGCCACCCAGCCAGCCGGTCATGCCCAGCCCGCCCGAGACGGCCAGCATGGCAAGCGCCAGGGCCGGGCCGGGTGCCTTGCCCTTGCGCTGGCGCCAGGCGTCGACGAGCGCGATGGCGAGCAGTGCCAGGCTGCTGGCCAGGGCCCAGTTGCGGTGGCGCAGCATGACCAGATGCCCGGCCGCATCGTGTTCGACCGTGGCAAAGGCCTGCCAGCCCATTCCCGCGGCGATCAGCGAACTGACTGCGGCGAGCGGCAGCAGTAGCCGGGCGCCGCTCAACAGCCGGTCGGTCTGTCCCCGCAGCTGTCCGGCCAGCAACAGGCCAGTCGCGGTCAGCGTCAGGGCAATCGGAAAATGCACGACCGCCGGGTGCCAGTTGGGAAGGATGTCCAACATCGG
This sequence comes from Azonexus sp., assembly GCA_036726285.1. Classification (GTDB taxonomy): domain Bacteria; phylum Pseudomonadota; class Gammaproteobacteria; order Burkholderiales; family Rhodocyclaceae; genus Azonexus. Next base: position 4,229 of record DAIMCQ010000318.1, on the reverse strand, counting down.
GTGCGACTTAGCGAACGGCTTCGTAGCGGCTGACGATGGCGTTGCCGTCCTTCAGTTCGGCGGCGAAGTGAATCTTGTCGCCGGCCTTGAGCTTGTTCAGCCAGGCTTTGTCGGCGACGCCGAAGCTCATCGTCATCGGCGGCATGCCGATGCTGTCGAGCTGGCCATGCTGGATCACCACTTCGCCTGCCGCCTTGTCCACTTTCTTGACGACGCCTTCGGTGAGCGGTGCGGCCTTGCTGGCGCTGGTGGCATTCGCGGCGGCATGATGGTCGTGCTGGGCCTGGGCGGGCAGGCTGAAGGCGCAGATCAGGGCGAGGAGGGGGGTAACGAGCAGGCGCATGATGCTTTCCTTGATGGATGAATGCGGCGATTGTGGGTCGGGCAGGTCGACAGCGGGCTGACCCCCGGATTACAAGTTTGTAATCTGCGGACAAAGGCCGGGCGCCTCGGGCAAAATGCGGCCATGAAAATTCTCATCGTCGAAGACGAAGCGAAGACCGGCGACTACCTCAAACAGGGACTTTCCGAGGCCGGCTTTACCGCCGATCTGGTGCGCAACGGCCTGGATGGCATGCACGAGGGCCTGGCGGGCGATCACGACCTGTTGATCCTCGATGTCAATCTGCCCGGCCTGGATGGCTGGCAGGTGCTGAAAGCCCTGCGCGCCGCCGGGCGCGAGCTGCCGGTGCTGTTCCTGACGGCCCGCGATCAGGTCGAGGATCGGGTCAAGGGGCTGGAGCTGGGGGCGGACGATTACCTGGTCAAGCCTTTTGCCTTTTCCGAATTGCTCGCCCGGGTGCGCACCTTGTTGCGCCGCGGCCGCAGCAAGGAGGTCGAACGCCTCGCCCTGGCCGATCTCGAGCTGGATGTGCTGAAACGGCGGGCCAGCCGGGCCGGTCAGCGGATCGACCTGACCGCCAAGGAGTTCGCCTTGCTCGAACTCTTCCTGCGCCGGCAGGGCGAGGTCTTGTCGCGCAGCTATATCGCCTCGCAGGTCTGGGACATGAACTTCGATTCCGACACCAATGTTGTCGAGGTGGCGATTCGCCGCCTGCGCGCCAAGGTCGATGACGATTTTTCGCCGCGCCTGATCCATACCCTGCGCGGCATGGGCTACGTCATGGAGATCCGGTGAGCGTCCAGGGCTGGCAGCATTCGATCACGCTGCGCCTGTCGCTGGCCTTTGCACTGCTGGCCACCCTGGTGTTCGCCGCCCTCGGCCTCTACCTGGGCAAATCGGCCGATGCCCACATGGCGGAGCTCGATGCCCATGAGCTGCTCGGCAAGCTCGCCCTGGTCCGCCATGTCGCGGCGCAGGAGGTCGATCCGGCGGCGCTGGCCGCCCGCCTCGGCGATGCGCTGGTTGGCGAGCACGGCATCATTGTCGGCGTCGAGGGGCCACGGGGGACACTGTTCAGCTGGCCCGAGCCCGGTGTCGCCGGCGAAGTCTTCGTCGCGGCGGCACGGGTCGATGTCGTGCCAAGCCGGCTCAGTGCCGGCGGTCGGGACTATCGCGTGGTGGCCGGCGATCTCGAAATGGCCACCGGCGAAGGCGGGCGGGTGGTGGTCGGGCGCGACATCCACCATCACACGGCCTTTCTCGACGAGTTGCAACGCGATTTCTGGCTGGCGGTGGTGGCGGCGGCACTGCTGACGGTTGTGGTCGGCATGTTGATCGCCCGGCGTGGCATGTTGCCGGTTCGGCAGATTGCCGCGGCGGCCGGGCGGATTTCCGCTGGGCAGCTGGCCGAGCGCATCCCGGAGCAGCAGGTGCCGCCGGAGCTGGCCGAACTGGTGCAAGCCTTCAACGCCATGCTCGGTCGCCTGGAAGAGTCTTTCCAGCGGCTGTCGGATTTCTCGGCCGATCTGGCGCACGAACTGCGGACGCCGATTCACAGCCTGCGCATGCAGACCGAGGTGTCCTTGAGCAAGCCGCGCCAGGCCGACGAATACCGCGAATTGCTGGCGACCAACCTGGAGGCCTACGAGCGTCTGTCGCGCATCATTGCCGACATGCTCTTCCTGGCCAAGGCCGATCACGGACTGGTCGTACCGCAGCGCGAAACCGTCGCGCTGCGCCCCTTGTGCGAGCAGTTGTTCGAATACTACGGCCTGCTGGCCGAACAACTCGACCTCAGCCTGGCCGGCGAAGCGCTGACCGTGCCAGGCGATCACCTGATGTTGCAGCGGGCGATCGGCAATCTGCTGGTCAATGCGATCAACCATACGCCGCCCGGCGGTTGGGTGAGCTTGCGCATCCGCGCCGAGGCCGGTCAGGCGGTGGTGACGCTGGGCAATTCAGGCACGCCGATTCCCGACGAGGCGATCGAGCGCATCTTCGATCGCTTTGTCCGCCTCGATCCGGGCAGTGAGGGCAGCGGCCTAGGCCTGGCCATCGCCCGTTCCATCGTGCAGGCCCATGGCGGCTCGATCCGGCTGAGTTCCGGCGAGTCGGGCACCGAGTTCGCCATCCATCTGCCGCTTGCGGCCTGAGGTCGTTGGGACGGGAGGCCTGGGGTCAGGGGGGCGGCGGGGCGGCGCGCCGGACGGCGGCGCGTATCCGTTCGATGGTCGCTTCCACCGGCGCATGGCGCGAGACTTCGAGGCCGAGCTGACGGGCGATGTGATTGACGCGCAGCGGATTGAGCGGCACGCCGCCGCGGTCGATGGCGGCAATCAGCGCCCGGGCCTGATCCAGATCGGACAAGGGCGCCTTTTTCGCCGAAAATACGCCTTTCAGCCAGGCAAGCATTCCTTTACGCTGGCGCGATCCCATACATTCACCTGCTGTCAAAACGCCAAGGATACCCTGATGAATATGTCGCGATGCCGATTCCTGCCGCCGACCGGCAGCTTGCTGCGGGCCGCGGCCAGAGCGGAGCTGGCATGAGCGAGGCGATGATGAGCCGTGCCGAGCTGGGGGAGGCCGAATTGCCGCCCTATCCGGGCATCGCGCTGGCCGACATTTGCCTGGTCAATTCCGAAACCCTGGCCGACGAGGCGCGGGCCGTGCTCTGCGCTGCCGATGTAATTGGCTTCGATACCGAGTCGAAACCGACCTTCCGTAAAGGCGAAGTCTCCACTGGACCGCATCTGGTGCAACTGGCCACCGAAGAGCGTGCCTTCCTTTTCCAGGTCCAGCGCCTGGGCAGCAATGCGGCACTGAAGCAGATACTCGAAGCGCCCCGGCTGCTCAAGGTCGGCTTTGGTTTGGGCAACGACCACAGCGTGCTGAAAACGCGGCTCGATATTGCCGTCTGCAACGTGCTCGATCTGGGCGAAGTCTTGCGCGGACCGGGGCATCGCGGCACGGTCGGGGCCAAGGTGGCGGTGGCGCATTTCTTCGGTCAGAAACTGCAAAAATCGAAAAAGATCGGTACCAGCAATTGGGCGAGCGCCAGCCTGAGCGAACGGCAGGTGCTGTATGCCGCCAACGATGCGCAGGTGGCGTTGCGCGTTTACCGCGCCTGGCTGCAACGCCGTCATGACGAGGCCCTGGCGGCCGCATCGGCGACACCGGCGGCCCTCGAAAACCAATGAATCCTGCCCTGCTTTTGAAAGTGTATTGCCATGCTTGATCCTGTTCCCTCGCTGTCCCTGCTTGAAACCCGTGTGCTGGCGACGCTGGCCGAGAAACAACGGACGGTGCCCGATACCTATCCGCTGTCGCTCAATGCGCTGGCTGCCGGCTGCAACCAGAAGACCAGTCGCAACCCGGTGCTTGATGCCGGCGAAGCCGAAATCCTCGCCGCCATCGATGTGCTGAAGGAGGCCGGGCTGGTCGGTGAAGTCAGTGGCAGCCGCGTCGTGCGTTTTGCGCATCATCTGGAGAAACGGCTGGCCGTGCCGACCCAGGCATCGGCCCTGCTGGTCGTCCTGATGCTGCGTGGGCCGCAGACAGCGGGCGAACTGCGTCTGAACTGCGAACGCCTGCACAAGTTTGCCGATATTTCCTCGGTCGAAGCTTTTCTCGAAGAACTCGCCGACCGGCCGGACGGTGCCTTGGTTCAGGAACTGCCGCGCCTGCCCGGTTCCCGGGAGAATCGCTGGGCTCACCTGTTGAGCGGCCCGGTCACTGTCGAAGCGATGGGGGGCGGGGCGGGGGCCGTCGAGCCGGGCGGTCTGGCAGCGCGGGTTGCCGCCCTGGAGAGCGAAGTCGCCGAACTGCGCCAGGCGCTGGCCCAGCTGCGGGCCGATATCGGTGGCTGAACCGCGGCGGGCCATGG
>DAIMCQ010000317.1:0-5158 GCA_036726285.1 Azonexus sp. | reverse complement strand
CGCCTCCAATTCTCCGGGGAGACACCCCGAGTGAACAACCTACAGAGAGATCACATCTAGCTGGCTCTTCGGCGCAAATTCGCCCCATCCCGGGTGATAGTCAGTCCTTCATGGTCATTGCCTGTGACAGCCCCCAGCTGGGCGATCTTGAAGCCGGCGACCCCATACCCGCTTATCGGGCGGTGGGGCGAGCTTTGCGTGACTTACGTGCCCAGCGGGAACACCATCACCCAGGCTTTTCATTTGAAGCCTACAACACTTGGCGAAATCGCTTCTTCGTGGAGTCCTGATGGAAACGAACCGTGAAACACTCAATTTTGATGCGGCCATGACAAACACCTGGCAGGGCAACGTCTCCGGGCATCTCTCGACTGGATCCGATCCCGCCTTGCGAAACCATGTCCGCAACGCCTTGTCGCGATTTGCTGCTGCGCTGGAACGCGGTGTTTTCTTTCCTGGAATGGGGCGCGGGCTGCAGGTTTCTGAAACGGACGAAGGGGCTGCCTGGTGCTTGTCGGTTAGCCAGTTGGCCGGGCGGGAATGGACGATTTTGAGCAATCTCCTGGCTTTTTCCACTCCCCCTGGAGCTTGGCCTGGCCCGCTATATATCGAGGGAGGGCAAGGCGCGTTCGAGATGCTAATTGAGCCTCGCCTTTACCACGCCCCACCGGTACGGGCCCCGTTTGCAATCGATTTGGCAGCGGCTAACGGCTATCTGCAGGATTTCGTATTGCGTGTCGAGTTCGAAGCGACTGTTCCTGCCGAAATGCGTGAGCAATTTTGCCAGGCACTCGATGCCTGGGTCGCCATTGTCGACCGTCAAGGCGCCTTTCCGATGGCGGAGTCACCAACATTGGCGTCGGTGGTGGGGCCGCATGTTTGCCGTTTTGAAGACCCGACGACAGCCATAATCGAAGGCGAGGGCATGGTTGCCGCACCGGATGCTTTTGCACTCATCGTCGGGCTATGCATTGATTGGAATCGTCGCCTCAAGATCAATGCCTTGTCTTTGGAGGTGGTCGGCTGAGTGGTTGGGGGGCTTTGCGCTTACGTCGCTTCGCGCAAAAAATATGTTACCCGACCAGCTTCGCCCGATCTCGCTGCGTTGCCCACCGAGCGGTTCTTCCCTGCCACCTTGCTGACCAATAACCAGGACCGAAACGATGTTGAGCATTCCCCAAACCCTGATGGAAGAACTCAGCCTGCGTGATGCGCGCCATGGCAACCTGCTCGGGCAGGTTGGGCTGACGGTGAACCTCTATTACGCGCAGGACATGACCGAATTGCAGCCGGTCTTTCGGGCCGCGCTGGATCTGTTCCAGGCCTTTATCCCGCCCGACTCGATCAACTTCTACTGCAGCGGCGAAGAATGGCGACCCTACAAGTCGCGCAGCCTGAACCGCCTGCTCAACCGTTTCAACAATGCGGAAGAACGTGGTCACTGGCTCGACTTTGCCCGGATCGATACGATCGTGGAGGAAGATGGAGAGATCTATGCCGTTGATGAAGTCGGACCTTACGGGCTGGGTTTGTACGGTCGTAACAAGGCGAACGGTGGCTCGTTCCGTGAAACGTGTGTAAGCGCCATCCGCTGTGAATTTCCGCACGACGAACTGCAGCGTTGCGGAGTCAGCGGCTTTATCGACTTCGTGGAGCGATTGGCGGCCCTTGCTCCGTTCGATTCCGGTCATGTCGGCTTCAGCTTCAAATGGAACATCCGTACCGACGAAAAGCAGGAACGCACCTGGATCGGTTTCAAGGCTCCGCGCTTCCTGGCGATATTCCCGTATTTGAGCGATTGGGAGCTTTACACCCGCCACCACCTCGCCAACGTCAATTGGCTGACCTTGCTGGGTGCCGAGTTATCCCAAAAGCTGGGCGGAGCCGACGGCATGCGGTCGCGGCTGAGTGAGGCGGTTGCGGTTAAGTCGCTGGCCCACGGTACCTTGCTGATGGCCGGTGAGATGCCGCCGCTCGGCGACGTCAACCAGCAGGCGCCCGACCTTGGCCCCCTGCGCGAAGTGGCCCGCCTGACGCGGCCTTATTGGATTGATGACAAGACTCAGAGGAACGATATCCTCAATTACCTGTGGCACGAACCCGAAGACTGCGAAGCCTGGATCAATCGCTTCGAGCGAAGCTTCTGAGGTCGGGGGGCGATGAACAAGTTGTCACCGAGCGGTTCTTCCCCGTCACCCTGCTGACCAATACGAACATCGAAAAGATGGGCGCACACTGATCCTCTGTGGCGACAGCAGCCAGGCCAAGGCGGTCGATGGCAGTGGCCATTGAGGGCGGCCAAGATGTGAAAAACCCCGCAGGCACGGGGCTTTGCGGGGTTTTTCGAGGTCCCTGAGACCCCGTGATTCGACAGGTAGTGCTTAGACGTTGAACAGGAAGTTCAATACGTCGCCATCCTTGACGACGTATTCCTTACCTTCGGCGCGCATCTTGCCCGCTTCCTTGGCGCCGGCTTCGCCCTTGTAGGCGATGAAGTCGTCGAAAGCGATGGTCTGGGCGCGGATGAAGCCGCGTTCGAAGTCGGTATGGATGACGCCGGCCGCCTGCGGCGCGGTGTCGCCCTGATGAATGGTCCAGGCGCGGACTTCCTTGACGCCGGCGGTGAAGTAGGTGGCCAGGCCGAGCAGCTTGTAGCCAGCATGGATCAGGCGGTCGAGGCCGGGTTCTTCGAGGCCGAGGTCGGCCAGGAACATCTGCTTCTCCTCGTCGTCGAGATCGGCGATCTCGGCTTCGATGGCGGCGCAGACGGAAACCACCTCGGCCTTCTCGGCTGCGGCGTGGGCGCGCACGGCGTCGAGCAGCGGATTGTTCTCGAAGCCACTTTCGGAGACGTTGGCAACGTAGAGCACCGGCTTGGCGGTGATCAGGCAGAAGGGCTTGAGCAGCGCCTGTTCTTCCTTCGACAGGTCGAGGGCACGCACCGGCTTGGCCTGGTCGAGCTGGGCGAAGCATTTCTCGAGCACAGCGACCAGGATCTTGGCTTCCTTGTCGCCGGAATTGGCCGGCCGCTTGTAGCGATTGAGCGCCTTTTCGACGGAGCCCATGTCGGCCAGGGCGAGTTCGGTATCGATGACCTCGATGTCGCGGATCGGATCGACGCCGCCGGAAACGTGGATCACGTTGTCGTCGGCGAAGCAGCGCACGACATGTACCACGGCATCGGTTTCGCGGATGTTAGCGAGGAACTGGTTGCCCAGGCCTTCACCCTTCGAGGCGCCGGCAACCAGGCCGGCGATGTCGACGAACTCGACGATGGCGTACTGCATGCGTTGCGGCTTGACGATCTCGGCCAGCTGGGCCATCCGCTTGTCCGGCACTTCGACGATGCCGACGTTCGGCTCGATGGTGCAGAAGGGATAGTTTTCCGCCGCGATGCCCGACTTGGTCAGGGCGTTGAAGAGGGTGGATTTGCCGACGTTGGGCAGGCCGACGATGCCGCATTTGAGAGACATGGGTTTTCCTTAAACAGCTTTACCGTGCAACTGTTGTTGAGCGCCGGCAAAGTCTCCGGCGGCGAGTTTGGGCCAGGCCAGCAGGCAGCGGGCGAGGGCGTGTTCGATATCCGGCATTTCTTCCTTGCGCGGCTGGTGCAGGACGAAGTCTACAACCTGCTGGGCCAGGCCGAGCGTGCGCGGATGGCCGATGCCGATGCGCAGGCGCCAGAAGTCCGCCGTGCCGAGCTTGGCCTGGATGTCCTTGAGGCCGTTGTGACCGCCATTGCCGCCACCCTGCTTGAGCCTGATGCCGCCAGGGGGCAGGTCGAGTTCGTCATGGATGACGAGAATCTCGTTGGCCGGAATTTTGTAGAAATTGGCCAGCGCCGCCACCGCCTGTCCCGAACGGTTCATGAAGGTGGTCGGTTCAAGCAGCCAGGTTTCGCCGCTGCGGCCGGCCTTGCCGAAAAACTTGGCTTGCGGGGCGAGCGTGGTCTTCAGCTTGTCGGCCAGGTGGTCGACAAACCAGAAGCCGACGTTGTGCCGGGTGGTTTCGTATTCCGGCCCGGGGTTGCCGAGGCCGACGATGAGGCGGGGTGGGTTCATGGGCGAATAAATGAAAAAGCCGCCGGCGGCAAATTGCCAGCGGCGGCCATCACTGCAGGATGCCGGAGATTACTCGGCAGCAGCGCTTTCGGCGGCTTCAGCAGCGCCACCCTTGCCGGCGACCACGCCAACCACGACGTCGTCGGTGGTGTGGGCAACCAGCTTGACGCCCTTCGGCAGCTTGAGCTGGGACAGGTGAATGCTGTCGCCAACGTTGAGGGCGCTCAGGTCGACTTCGACGAAGGCCGGCAGATCGGCTGCCAGGCAGTGAACATCGACTTCGGTGATGACGTGGTTGACCAGGCCGCCGTTGAGCTTGACGCCCGGCGCGGCTTCTTCGTTGACGAAGTGGAGCGGCACCTTGATGTGCAGTTCGTGGGTGGCATCAACGCGCTGGAAGTCGATGTGCAGAACCAGCGGCTTGTAGGCGTGCGTCTGGTAGTCACGCAGCAGAACGGCTTCTTTCTTGCCGTCGACGACGAGCGAGATGATGGAGGAATGGAAAGCTTCCTTCTTCAGCTTCAGCAGCAGGTCGTTGTGATTAACTTCGATGGCCTGGGCGGCGGCTTCACCACCGTAAACGATGCCCGGGACGGTGCCAGCACGACGCAGGCGGCGGCTCGCACCCGTTCCCTGCAGCGTACGCGCTTGCGCGATCAGTTCAAAAGTCATTGTGATACTCCAATGTTTTTCCCGGTCCGCGACCAGATCGGGAAGGTTAAAAAAAACTTAGTCGATGAACAGCGACGAGACGGAGTCATCGTTGCTGATGCGGCGAATGGTTTCGGCCATGATTTCGGCCACGGACAGCTGACGGATGCGCGGCGAAGCAGCGGCATCGTCGCGCAGCGGAATGGTGTCGGTGACGACCAGGGCGTCGAGGTCGGAGGTGTTGACGCGCTCGACGGCCGGGCCGGACAGTACCGGGTGGGTACAGTAGGCAACAACCTGCTTGGCGCCGTGTGCCTTGAGGGCGGTGGCGGCCTTGCACAGCGTGCCGGCGGTATCGACCATGTCGTCCATGATCACGCAGGTGCGGCCGTTGACGTCGCCGATGATGTTCATCACTTCGGAGACGTTGGCCTTGGGGCGGCGCT
>DAIMCQ010000316.1:0-5168 GCA_036726285.1 Azonexus sp. | reverse complement strand
GATACCGCTACGCTCCAGGCGGCGCATCATCCATTCCGGGGTCGCCGCTTTGGCATTGACTCCCTTAAAGACGCGACCGTAGTAAAGCGGGCATGCATCTGGCGCATCGAGGGCAACTTCGCGCCGATCGGCGATGGTTGCAGCAACTTCCGGCACGTCGATCAGTTTGACTCGAGCCCCCGCAATGGCGGCCACTTCACGCGCCACACCGGTCAACGACAAGCAGTCAGCACGATTCGGCGTCAGCTTGAGTTCGAATTGGACGTCGTCAAGATCGAGATAATCGCGAATCGACTGGCCGACCGGCGCATCCGCCGGCAACACCAGGAGGCCGGAAGCCTCTTCAGCAATACCGAGCTCCTTGGCTGAGCAGAGCATGCCGGAGGACTCGATGCCACGCACCTTGGCGATCTTGATGGTGAAATCGCCAGGCAGCATGGCACCAGGCAAGGCACAGGGGACGCGCAGGCCAACGGCGACATTCGGCGCGCCGCAAACAATGGTCGTCGCCTCACCACGGCCAATATCAACCTTGCAGACATTAAGGCGATCCGCATCGGGATGCTTGACGACTTCCAGCACGTGGGCGACGACGACATCGTTGAATTGAGGCGCAACCGGCTCCATGCCTTCAACCTCAAGGCCGGCCATGGTCAGCAAATGAGAAAGCGCCTCGCTCGACAGTTCTGTGTCAACCAGGGTACGCAACCAGGATTCGGAGAATTTCATGCGAATTGCCTCAAGAAACGGAGGTCGCCTTCAAAGAAGAGGCGTAAGTCATTGACGCCATAACGCAGCATGGTCAGGCGATCCGGCCCAAAGCCAAAGGCAAAGCCGGTATATTTTTCCGGATCAATTCCGGCAATGCGCAACACATCCGGATGCACCATGCCGCAGCCGGCAATTTCCAGCCAGCGCCCTTCGAGCGGGCCGCTCATGAAGGCGACGTCGATTTCGGCAGAAGGCTCGGTAAACGGAAAGAAGGATGGGCGGAAGCGAACCTTGAGATCGTCGCTTTCAAAGAAACTGCGCAGAAAATCGGCAATCACGCCCTTCAGGTCTGCGAATGAGACACCTTCACCGACCCACAACCCTTCAACCTGATGGAACATCGGCGAATGGGTCGCATCGGAATCGACACGATAGACCCGACCCGGCGCAATGATCCTGATCTCGGGCATGCTTTCCTGCTGACCATAACGCTCAACGTGCGCCTTCATGTAGCGCGCCTGAATCGGGCTGGTATGCGTTCGCAGCAGAACCTTGTCGGCAACGGTGCCATCCGGGTTTTGCAGGTAAAAAGTATCGTGCATCGAACGGGCCGGATGATCTTCTGGCGTATTCAACGCGGTGAAATTGAAGAAGTCCTCCTCGATTTCCGGGCCATCAGCCACTTCGAAACCGATGGAGCGGAACAAGGACTCGATGCGCTCCAAGGTGCGCGTTACCGGATGCAAACCACCACGCGCCTCGGCACGCCCCGGCAAAGTCACATCCAGCGCTTCTTCAGCCAAGCGCGCCTCCAGGGCTGCCTTGCGGATCGCCTCGCGACGCTCATTGAGCGCAGCCTCAACAGCCGTCTTCGCGACATTGATTGCAGCACCGGCAGTCTTCTTCTCTTCCGGCGGCAATTTACCGAGGCCTTTGAGAAGCTCGGTGATCTGCCCGCTCTTGCCGAGGAACCTGGCCTTTACCTGCTCCAGCGCATCCGGGTCGGCGATGGTCGCAAAAGCCGCACGGGCTTCGCTAACGATTTGATCGAGATTGTCCATAAACATCCATCAACTAAAACCACCAACAAAAAAAGGAGGCTTGCGCCTCCTTTTTTTAATTACGCTTTCGCTCAGGCGCCGAGCTGTGCCTTGGCCTGGGCGGCCAGAGCAGCAAATGCCGGCTGATCGAAAACAGCCAGATCGGCCAGGACCTTGCGGTCGACTTCGATGTTGGCCTTCTTCAGACCATTCATGAAGGTGCTGTATTTCATGCCCAGCTCGCGAGCTGCTGCATTGATACGGGCGATCCACAGGGAACGGAACTGACGCTTGCGCTGACGACGGTCACGGTACTGATATTGACCGGCCTTCATCACCGCCTGTTTGGCGATGCGATATACATTCTTGCGACGACCGCGGTAACCCTTGGCCTGAACGAGAATCTTCTTGTGACGAGCGCGAGCTGTTACACCACGTTTAACTCTAGGCATCTTTTATCTCCTTATGCGTAGGGCATCATGGCGCGGACAGAAGCCGTATCGCGCGCGTTAACTTCAACGGAACCGCGCAGATGGCGCTTCACTTTGGTGGTCTTCTTGGTCAGGATGTGACGCTTGAAGGCTTGACCGCGCTTGATGGAACCACCGGCGCGGACAGAAAAGCGCTTTTTGGCGCTGCTCTTGGTCTTCATTTTGGGCATTTAGATGCTCCTTAATGACATGTATTCAGGTGGCTCCCGACGGGAACGCTTCACTTACCCGAAAACACTTATAAAAACTCGTTTTACGGCTTCTTCTTGGCCGGTGCGATGATCATGATCATCTGACGACCTTCCATCTTGGGCATCTGTTCAACTTGCCCAACGGCCTCAAGGTCCGCCTTGATACGTTCCAGCTGACGCATGCCAAATTCCTGATGCGCCATTTCGCGACCACGGAAGCGAAGGGTCACTTTGACCTTGTCCTCTTCTTCCAGGAAGCGCGTCATGTTCCGGAGCTTGATCTGGTAATCGTTTTCGTCGGTACCCGGGCGCAGTTTGATTTCCTTCACCTGCACCTGCTTCTGCTTCAGCTTGGCTTCATGGGCACGCTTCTGTTCCTGATACTTGAACTTGCCGTAATCCATGATGCGGCACACAGGCGGCTTGGCGACCGGCGCAATTTCAACCAGATCGACTCCAGCTTCTTCCGCCAGTTGCAGCGCAGCACGGATACTCATGATGCCGAGCTGCTCACCTTCCAAACCCTGGAGACGAATCTCCGGTACCGTGATTTCTTCGTTGAGGCGATGCGCCTTGTTCTGAGCTATGGTGAAACCCCCGAAAACTACAATAATTAAGCCGTGCCACTACGCGCCGCAACTTCTTCACGAAGTCGCTTGATCAGATCATCTACGGACAACTGCCCGAGATCCTGACCACCGCGTGTACGCACGGCTACCAGTCCGTCCGCCTTTTCCTTATCGCCCACAACAAGCTGGTAAGGCAGCCGGTTCAAGCTATGTTCTCGAATTTTATAGGTAATTTTCTCATTACGCAAATCAGCCTCAGCCCGGAAGCCCGCCCGGTGTAGCTTTTGCGCCACTTCGGCCGCGTAATCGGCCTGCTTTTCGGAGATATTGAGCACGACCGCCTGAGTTGGCGCCAACCAAAGCGGCAAGGCACCAGCAAAGTTCTCGATCAAAATCCCAATAAAACGCTCAAGCGAACCCAGAATCGCGCGGTGCAGCATCACCGGAACCTTGCGCGTATCGTCTGCACCGACATACTCCGCCCCCAGACGACCCGGCATCGAGAAGTCGACCTGCATCGTGCCGCACTGCCACGAGCGACCAATCGCATCCTTGATATGGAATTCGATCTTCGGGCCGTAAAACGCGCCCTCACCAGGCAACTCCGTCCACTCAAGCCCCGACGCACGCAAGCCTTGACGCAGCGCGTCCTCGGCCTTGTCCCAGACCTCATCAGAGCCGACGCGACTATCCGGACGCAAAGCCAGCTTGACCGCAACATCATTGAACCCGAAGTCGGCATAGACCTTCTTCACCAAAGCATTGAAGGCCGTCACCTCGGACTCGATCTGATCTTCCGTACAGAAGATGTGACCATCATCCTGAACAAAACCACGCACGCGCATCAAGCCATGCAAAGCACCTGCCGGCTCGTTGCGATGACAGGAACCGAATTCACCATAACGCAGCGGCAGCTCACGATAGGAGCGCAAGTCAGCATTGAATACCTGAACATGCCCCGGGCAATTCATCGGCTTGACCGCGTAATCGCGATTTTCCGACGATGTAGTGAACATGTTGTCCTGATAGTGCTCCCAATGCCCCGACTTTTCCCACAGGGACTTATCGAGAATCTGGGGACAACGCACTTCCTGATAACCGTTATCCCGATAGACGGCGCGCATGTATTGCTCGATTTCCTGCCAGATGGCCCAACCCTTGGGATGCCAGAAAACCAGCCCCGGCGCCTCATCCTGCATGTGAAACAGATCAAACTGCTTGCCGAGGCGACGGTGATCACGCTTCTCGGCCTCTTCAAGCATATGCAGGTAGGCATCGAGATCTTCTTTCTTCGCCCAAGCCGTCCCGTAAATGCGCTGCAGCATTTCGTTCTTGGAGTCGCCGCGCCAATAGGCGCCCGCCACCTTCATCAGCTTGAAAACCTTCAATTTGGCAGTCGTCGGCACGTGCGGACCGCGACAAAGATCGATGAAATCGCCCTCACGATAAAGCGACACCTCCTGATCTGCCGGAATTGCACCAATCAACTCGGCCTTGTACTTCTCGCCCAGACCCAGGAAGAAATTGACGGCATCATCACGCCCCCAGACCTCACGACTGACTGGAATATCCTTCTTGGCCAACTCGGCCATGCGCTTCTCAATCGCCACCAGATCTTCCGGCGTAAAGGGACGCTTGTAGGCAAAGTCATAGTAGAAGCCGTTTTCAATCACCGGACCGATCGTCACCTGGGCTTCAGGAAACAACTCCTTGACCGCAAAAGCCAACAAGTGGGCCGTCGAGTGACGAATCACTTCCAACCCTTCGGCATCACGGTCGGTAATGATCGCCAGATCAACGTCCTTCTCGATCAAAAACGACGTATCAACCAGAACACCATCGACCTTGCCCGCCAGTGCCGCACGAGCCAAACCAGCGCCAATGCTGGCCGCAACCCCGGCAATCGTTACCGGCTGCTCAAAAGAACGAATGGAACCGTCAGGCAGTTTGATATTGGGCATGGCAAAACCTCTAGGCGAAAAAAAAGTGCGGGGCGAGCCGCACTTTTTTGGTCGAACGAAAGCTGACTCGATTAGTGTTTCTGAACTGCAAAGCAAGTTCGGAAAATCATCAATTCAGCTCCGTCAGGAATTTGGTAGGCGGTATTGGAATCGAACCAACGACCTCCACGATGTCAACGTGGCGCTCTAACCAACTGAGCTAACC
>DAIMCQ010000315.1:0-5187 GCA_036726285.1 Azonexus sp. | reverse complement strand
CCGTACATGATGGCGGCAATGACCAGAAAGGCCGGCAAGGGCAGGATGCCGATCTTGAAATTCATCAATCGGGTAAAGAATCCTGGGCGTTCAGCCGGGAATGGACTGTCCAAAGCGATGCCGTTGGCCAGTTCTGAATATGCACTCACGTGAGTCTCCTCCAAAAAGTTAAGCTGCTGTCTCGCATGACCCGTTCAGGGGAGGCCTGCCGGTCACGTTTCACTGCCTGGAATCGACTTCTCTATTCGCCGGGTGTTGCCTATGCCTTTTCTCTGCTGCAGGCGGGGCGATGCGCTAGCCATCAATACGTTGGGGCAAACCGCACGGGTCGATTTCCGGGCGGGGAAATCATAGTTAATGGGCGGAAATAAGCGACTCCCCGGTCGAGTAGTCGGGTGTCGCAAGGCGTACCGACCAGGCAGCCAGACGGCGGGAGGAAGGTGTTGCCGAGGGGGCGAAGGCGGGGGCTGGTGCCCGATCAGGGCTTCTTGCTCGACTGGATTGCTGCCGCCTGGGTCCGGTTTTGCGTGCCGAGCAGGCGGAGAATGTTCTTCATGTGGTACTTCACGTTTTCTTCCGAGCAGCCGATGATTTTCGAAATCTCCCAGTTGGTCTTGCCCTGTTTGACCCATTCGAAAATCTCGCGCTGCCGGTCGGTCATCGCCGCCAGCACGTCGGCTTCCGGGGCGCTGGCGGCATTGTTTGCGGTCGGCGGTGCCGAAGCTGCCAGGATCACATCCTTGTACTTCAGGTGGTTGCGGACGCGAGCCTTGACGATGTCGCCATTGATCGGCTTCGTGATGTAGTCGAGGGCGCCGCTTTCCAGGCCGCGGACTTCCTGTGCCGTTGAGCCGAGCGCGGTGACGAAGATCACCGGAATTGCCGCGCTGCGCGGATCGGCCTGCAGCCGGGCACACACTTCATAGCCATCCATCCCGGGCATCATCACGTCGAGCAGGATGAGGTCGGGCTGGTGGGCGAGTGCCAGGCGGATGCCTTCTTCGCCGCTGGTGGCGAAAATGACCTCGTAGTCGTCCTTGAGGACATCCGAGAGGATCTTGATATTGACCGGTTCGTCGTCGACGAGCAGCACCGAGTTCGATTTGGCTGAAGGCATGGAGAAGGGCAATTGCAGGGAGACGATGGCTCAGTTTTGCAACTGAGCGGCGAGTTCGGCAAGGATAGCCCGCGCTCGACGGTAGTCCAAACGGTCAATGGCCTCTTCCAGGCGCGCCAGTGGCGCGTCAAATCCATCGCCCCGCAAGGCTTGGCGCAGTTCAAGCGCACGTTCCTCGGCATTGATGTTGTTGCCGGCGAGTGATGCGTCGAGTTCGGCGACCAGCTGCCGCAGGTGGTCGAAATCAAGTGGGCCGGCCTTTTCCTGGGCAATGGGCGGGGCAGCCGTGCCGGGTCCAGGGCGCGAACTGGTCAGGGCTTCACGCAGGGCGGCCAGCAAGGCGGCGGCGTCGATCGGCTTGGCGATCAGCGCATCGGCTCCGATTTCGCTGGCCGGAAGGATGGCATCGTCGCCGCCGCGCGAAGTCAGCATGACGATTTTCGGGGGCTCGGTTAGGCCTGACAGGGCGCGGATACGACATGCCGTTTCGATGCCGTCGAGCGAGGGCATCCGGCTGTCGAGCAGCAGCAGGTCGAAGGTATCGTCCGTCGTCGTTAGCATCGTGATCGCCGCTTCGCCGGAGGCGACGCAGCGGGCCTGGAGCCCCCAGTCATGCAGCAGGGCAGACAGCGAGTCCCGCTGGCTGGCGTTGTCGTCGACGACCAGCACCCGCCGGTTGGCCAGATCGGGAGCTGGGTCATCGTTTTGGAGCGAACTGTCGCCGCCGAGTGCGAAATCGAGCGTGAAACCAAAGGTGCTGCCGGCGCCGGGCTGGCTGGCGACCGTTATTTTTCCGCCCATGGCCTGGACCAGGGTCTGGCTGATGACCAGGCCGAGGCCGCTGCCGCCGAAACGCCGGGTGGTCGATTGATCGGCCTGGCTGAAAGGCTGAAACAGGCGCGACATTTCCTGCCCGGAAATGCCGATGCCGGTGTCGCCAATGCTGAATTGCAGCGTGGTGCGATCGGCCTGGCGCTGCAGGCAGACGACGCGAACCAGGACTTCGCCCTGGTCGGTGAATTTGATGGCATTGCCGATCAGGTTGAGGAGAACCTGGCCGAGGCGTAGCGGGTCGCCGAGCAATTCCGCCGGGACGGTCCGGTCGATCCGGAAAATCAATTCCAGTCCTTTACCTTCGGCGCTCAGTGCCAGGATGGCAGCGAGCTGCTGGAAAACGGCGCGCAGGTCGAAGGCGATGTGTTCGAGCTGCAACTTGCCGGCTTCGATTTTCGAATAGTCGAGAATGTTGTTGAGTACGCCGAGCAGGGTCGTCGCGGCGCCGTCGACGCTGGTCAGATAACTGCGCTGCCTGGCGTTCAACTCGGTTTTGAGGACGACGCTGGTCAGTCCGAGGATGGCATTCATCGGCGTCCGGATTTCGTGACTCATGCTGGCCAGAAATTCCGATTTCGCCTGGTTGGCCGCATCGGCTTCGTGTTTGGCGCGTTCCAGTTCGGATACCGTATGCGTCAGTTGCGCACTTTGCCGCTGCAGGTTGTCGTTGAGTTGTTCCAGTTCGCCATGCTTGGCCTCAAGGGCCTGGTGAGCCTGCAGCAGGGCGAGTTGTGCGGCTTCCTTTTCCCTTTTTCGCTTCCTGGCCTGCTGCAGGTACATGACAAGCAGGATGGCAAAGGTGGTGCCGGCGACCGTGGCGGCGGCGCTTTGCCGGGCGTGGGTGTCGATCTCGCTCAACGAGGAAAAAATGCTGGCTTCCCATTTGCCGCCTTGCAGCTTGCCGGTGCTGACCAGGTAACGGCTGCTGCCGTGCTTGTCGCGGATGCGGACGATGCGGTCGCCATTGCCGAGCGTCGATTCGACATCGAGGCGGAGTGCCGGCCGCAGGCGTGAACCGTATTGCCGGGTCTGTTCGAGTTGGCGGATGGTGGCCTCGTCGAGCGCATGCAGGGCGCTGTATTTCCAGTCGCGCCGCGAACTCAGGAAAATGATGCCGTTCTCGTCGGTGACCAGCGTGACGTCATCGCTTGCTTCCCAGGCGGCATCCAGGTCGCCGAGGTCGACCTTGACGGCGATCGCCCCCAGCAAGGCCTTGTCCGAGCGGATCGAATGCGAAATGTAGTAGCCGGCATGCTGGCTGACCGTGCCGACGGCAAAGAAGCGACCGCTGGCGTGATCAATGGCGTCCCGGAAATAGGGGCGGAACAGGTAGTTGTTGCCGAGAAAAGTGACCGGTTCGCGCCAGTTGCTGCTGCCTATCGTCAGGCCATGGCTGTCCATGACGTAGATGGCTTCGGTTCGCGCCGTCCGGTTCAGGCCTTCCAGGAAAGTGTTGAGCTTCTGGATCCGCTTCGGATCGTTCGGGTGCTCCAGCGCATCGATGGCAATCGGGTGATTCGAGGTGACGTCCGGCAAGTAGTCGTACTTGTCCATCGGCGTGAGGAAACTTTTGCTGAACGTTTCCAGGCGGTTTGCGGCAATTTCTTTCAGCGCGTTGAGCCCGGCGTGCAGGCTGTATTCGTGGGATATGTAGCCAACGGCGCCCAGCAGACAGAGTGCCGCGCCTATATTTCGGAGGCTTTTGGCGAAATGAATGAGGCTGTCGGATGGGGGCGTGGAGCGGGGCGTGAGCACGGAACGGGCGGGTTAGGTCATCGGACCCGAGCAAGGTACATGAAAAATTGACGCTTACGTGCGTCTAATCGTGGAGCGAGTCTGGCTTGGCGACCAAATGAATCATGGCGGATTCAAAAAGCTTGCGCCTGAAACAAAAAACCCGCCGAGCCGTGTGCTGAGCGGGTTTTGTATTTTCTCGAACGTCAATTTGACTGGTGGGCGGTACTGGGATCGAACCAGTGACCCCTGCCGTGTGAAGGCAGTGCTCTACCGCTGAGCTAACCGCCCATTTCGAGAGGGGCGCATTTAACCACATGTCAGGCGACGGGTCAAACCCGTGTCGGCTAGAATACCGGTCTTTGTTCCATATAGATTCCGCAGCCATGAAGCCAGTCCGCACACGTTTCGCTCCCAGTCCAACCGGTTATCTCCATATTGGTGGTGCCCGTACCGCATTGTTTTCCTGGGCCTTTGCCCGCCGCCACGGCGGCACTTTCGTTCTGCGCATCGAGGATACGGATGTTGCGCGTTCGACGCCGGAGGCCGTTCAGGCGATTCTCGACGGTATGGCCTGGCTTGGGTTGGAGCATGATGAAGGCCCGTTCTATCAAATGCAGCGCATGGATCGCTATAAGGAAGTGATCCAGCAGATGCTGGCCAATGGCAGTGCCTATTATTGCTATACCAGTCGCGAAGAGCTGGATGCCTTGCGTGCCGAACAGGAAGCGAAGAAGGAAAAGCCGCGCTACGACGGGCGTTGGCGTCCCGAAGCCGGCAAGACTTTGCCGCCGCCACCGAGTGATGTGCCGCCGGTGGTTCGTTTCAATAATCCCAAGGACGGCGTTGTGGCGTGGGATGACCAGGTGAAGGGACGTATCGAGTTCGCCAATACCGAACTGGACGATTTGATCATCGCCCGGGCCGATGGCACGCCAACCTACAACTTCTGTGTGTGTGTGGACGACTGGGATATGGGCATTACCCATGTCATCCGGGGCGACGACCATGTCAACAATACGCCGCGTCAGATCAACATTCTGCAGGCGCTGGGGGCCGAGACGCCGACTTACGCCCATCTCTCGATGATTCTGGGGGACGACGGTGCCAAGCTGTCGAAGCGTCATGGTGCGGTATCAGTCATGCAGTACGATGAAGACGGCTTCCTGACCGAGGCGGTGATCAATTATCTGGCCCGCCTTGGCTGGTCGCATGGCGATGATGAGGTCTTTTCGCGGCAACAATTTGTCGAGTGGTTCGACCTGGATCACATCACCGCTTCGGCGGCGCAGTTCAATACCGAAAAGCTCTTGTGGCTGAATCAGCACTACATGAAGCAATTGCCTGCAGCGGAGTTGGCTGCCTTGGTCAAGCGGCTGAGCCTGATCCAACTCATCGTTCGGCTCCCGTTCCTGCGGGGACGTCACGACTTCCGATGGCGTGACTTCCTCGCTGGCAATCACGTAATCGCCATCTCGACCGGCCACCGCAATCAAGTAATC
>DAIMCQ010000314.1:0-5196 GCA_036726285.1 Azonexus sp. | reverse complement strand
GCTTCGGCCAACTTGCGTTCGGTGATATCGAGAACGATCCCGATATATTGTTCCGGTCGCCCGTCCTTGCCGAGAATAGGCCGCCCCCGCGACATCAGGAAACGCGGCGGCACCTCCTCGGGTAGCAGAACCCGCCATTCGATTTCGAACTCGGACGCGCCGGCAACCGCCTCACCGATTTCCTTGACCACATTCTCCCGGTCGTCTGGATCAACCGTATCTAACCAGCTGTCGAAATTGGCGGGAACGGAATGCGGGGTCAGGCCGTAGAGTTTCCAGATTTCGTCGGACCAGAAATTTTCATTGGTACCGACCGTCCACTCCCAAGCGCCGGCCTTCGCCGCATCCTGCGCCAGGCGCAAACGCTGCTCGCTCTGTCGCAACGCCAACTCGGCCGCCTTGCGTTCGGTGATATCGAGGGAAATGCGGCAAATGAACTGTACGGCTTGGTTTTCACCGAAGATCGGGAAAATGTGCGACATGAACGTACGCAAGCAGCCGTCAACCGGCACGACCTCCTCGATCGAATGCCGTTCGGCGGACTGCAGCACCAGTTGGTCATTGGCGCAGAACGCCCTGGCAACGCTTTCCGGATAGAGTTCGAAATCGGTTTTACCGACGATTTCCGCCTCGGAAAGATGATGAATCCGCTGCAGATTCGGATTGGCCAGCACGTAGCGGCCATCTGCCGTTTTCAGCGAAAGGGCGGAAGGCGAGTTGCCGATGATCGCCCCCAGCTTGTACTCCCGATCTCGCAGGGCATCTTCGGCCAGTTTGCGCTCGGTGACGTCCGAGGTCGAAGCCAGCACATAGGATTCGCCATTGACCTCCATGCCGCTCAGGCTGACTTCGACAAAAATCTCGCTGCCATCGGCGCGCAAGCCCCGCAAATTGCGGATCAGACGATCGGCCCGCCTGATCTCCGCACTTGCCGTCAGGGTTTGCCGGTATTCGACGTGCTGCCGGCGCAGCGCATCCGGAACCAGGATTTCCAGATTTTTCCCGAGCAGAGCGCCAGTGGCATACCCGAACATCGACTCCAGGGCCGGATTCGCCATCACGATGACG
Organism: Azonexus sp.; assembly: GCA_036726285.1. Taxonomy (GTDB): domain Bacteria; phylum Pseudomonadota; class Gammaproteobacteria; order Burkholderiales; family Rhodocyclaceae; genus Azonexus. Next base: position 4,128 of record DAIMCQ010000314.1, on the reverse strand, counting down.
CCGGCAGCATTCGCCACCAGCAATCCTTCCAGACAGGCCTCCCAGACACGACTGAAGCGAATCTCACTGTCATGCCGAGCCTGTTCGGCGCGATCAATGTCGGAGATATCCGAAAACGTCAGCACGGCGCCGGCATTTTCACCCAGCTCGTTCCGGTAAGGATCGATTTGCATCAGATAGTGAAAATCCCCCTGCCGCACCTGCTCGACCAATGACTCACCGGAAGCGATAACCCCGCTCACCTGCCGCCGCAAATCAGGGAGCTGCAAATGGCAAGGAATGCCATAGATGAACTGCCCGATATCGTTGGCAACCAGTCCGAAAATCCGCGTTGCCAGGCCGTTGTAGCGGGTAATGCGGCCCTCGTGATCGATCACCACCAGGCTGGTCCGGATGGAGTTCTGGATGTTGCTCAGCGTCGTGGACAATTGCGCCGCCTCCAGGGACTTGATGCGCAACTCGTCGTTCAGCGTCGTCAATTCCTCATTGGAAGACTGGAGCTCCTCGTTGGAGGATTGGAGTTCTTCGCTGGAAGATTGAACCTCCTCGTTCAGCGACTGCAACTCTTCATTCGACGCTTCCAACTCCTCGATCACGGCCTGCAACTGTTCCCGGCTGTTGCCCAACTCTTGTCGCAAACGAACGATCTCCTCGCTGCGCTGGGTGTCCTGGCATTCCACCCGCACCGACGGCAACAGATCGGCCGCCAGCAACACCTCCTCGAAGGTAATCAGGAAGGCAAAATCGTCGCTCTCCGCTTGCGTGACGCGGCGCAGTACGGGCCGGATGCGGAGATACTCGCCCTCGACTTGCAGATCGATGCCAACTCCTTCCAGGCGTTCCAGATTTTCCTGGATGAAGCGGTAAGCCAGTGCCTTCAACTCACTGCGCAAATTGGGCAGGCACAAGGAAAAGACCGAAAAATCGGCATCATCGCTGGGCAGGGAAAAATAGCGCTGCGAACGCCCGAAGAAATGCAGCGGTTCGAAACCGGCATTGACCAGCACGCCGGGGGGGCCGTATTCGCGGGCAATCGTCGCCAGGCTGGCATCGACCAGGGTCTGGCGTTGCGGATTGACCGCGATACTCGTCAGGTGCGGCCGGCTCACCTGAGTCGGCAGGCCAAAGCGGGCATGCCGTGCCGGATAGGCCGCCACGCCGTTGCGCCGCCGATAGAGCTTCTGACTGCCATCGATCGCTTCGAATAGCCGCGAGTTGAAACCGGCGGCCTCCGACTTGCCCAGCAACAGCAGGCCATCCTGATTCAATCCGTAATGGAAGGTATGAATCAGCTCCGCCTGCTGCTCGTTCTTGAAATAGATCAACAGGTTGCGGCAGCTGATCAGGTCCATCTTGATAAAGGGGGGATGGGCGATCACGTCGTGCAGCGAAAAAACACAGCGTTCGCGCACGGTCTTGTCGATTCGCCAACCGCTGCCATCTGCCGAAAACCAGCGCTGGCGTCTGGCCGGATCGAGATGCCCCAGGTCCGACGAGGTATAAACGCCGGCACGGGCGACATCGAGTGCCCGCTGATCGATATCGGTGGCGAATATCCGGACGTCGAACTGCGCCTGCCGCTCTCCCAGGATCTCGCTCAGCAAGATGGCAATCGAATAGGCTTCCTCGCCCGTTGCACAGGCCGGCACCCAGACCCGGATCGAATCCCCCTGCCGCTTGCCGGCAATCTGCTTGCGCAAGGCTTTGGCCAGCGCCTGAAACGCTTCGGCATCGCGGAAAAACGACGAAACCGAGATCATGTAGGACTGCTGCAGGGGCTGCAGTTCTTCCGGGTGCGACTTCAGATAACCGAGATACTGGCTCAAGGTATCAAGGCCGAGGCAGCGATAGCGCCGCAGCGTCTGACGGCGCAAGGTACTTTCCTTGTATTGACCGAGATCCAGTCCGGTCGCCTCGGCCACCATCCGGAAAATACTGGCAAAGGTCTGCTTGGCCTCATCTTCAGCCAGCGGATCGGGCGTGACATCGGGGTTGTCGCTAAGGCTGATCCATTTGACGATTTCATCCGTACCGCCGATCAGGTCGGCAAACCCGGCATGAATCGCGGCTTGCGGCATCCCGGGTTGCACCGCCTCTTCCGGCAGTTGTACCAACACTGTGCCATCGACCGAATTGACGGCTTCGGCCCCGTGCACGCCATCGCTCCCCGATCCCGAAAGAATGACCACGATCGCCTTTTCGCCACAGCTCGTCGCCAGCGAACGAAACAGGCGATCAATCGATGGGGCAATCGCGCCATTCGGATCGGACGACGTCACGCTCAAACGTCCGTCGACAAGCTCGATGTCGCATCCGGGAGGACAGACATATACATGATCCGGCAACGGCACGCCATGATCGGTGGCGACCACGACGGTGAGCTGGCTTTGCGCGCCGAGCAATTCGGCCAGACTGGTCGGATGCAGCGGCGAGAGGTGATGGGCAACCAGATAGGCATGCTGGCCATCGCGAGGCAATCGGTTGATTATCGGCCGCAACGCCTGCAGACCACCAGCAGACGCGCCGAAGGCGACGATACGGGGAGATTGCGCTTCGCTAATCATTACAGCCACACCTTAAGCTTTTTTGGCAACGGACTCGCCTGGATGAGCGATCGTTCCTCGATGCAGGCCGGAAAGATCTCCTCCCCTAACGGGAAAAATTGTACTCCATTTGCATTTTACCGCCCTTATCCGACCTCACCCCCAGGGAAATGGATTCCTGGTTAGCGCAACGCCGACAATGTAAGCGTAGGCGAGCAGGGCGAGGCAGAAGAATCCTGCCCGGCTGGCCCGCGTCTTGCCCCGTTTCAGGGCCATGGACCCGAGAATGATGTAAGCCAGCAGAGCGCAGAATTTCGCCGTCAGCCAGTTCTGGACGAAGGGATACTGTCCGCTCAGTACGGCCAGGCTCAAGGCACTGGCGAGCAGGAAGCTATCGACCAGATGCGGCATGACCCGGGTCAGACGCCATTTGAGCGCCGGCGACTGGTGCAGCATCCAGTAGCCACGCAGGCAGAAGCCCAGTCCGCTCAGCACGACGCAGGTGACGTGCAGATGCTTAAGCAACAGGTAGCTCATGACAGGGCCGCCAGCTTGCTATCAATCTCCATGCGAAAGCCGCGATAGCGCCGGATCGTGGCAAAGAGATTGAGCCACAGCCAGCCGCTGCTCACCAGCAAGGCCAGGCCCGCCGGGCGCGCCAGCCAGTCCGGGATCCAGACGGCAAGCAGCAGGCAGGTCAAGGCGATCACCCACGTCTTCAGTTGTCGTTGCATATCGAGATCCGGCAGCAGCTTGTTCATGTTCGGTGCCGGAACCTTGGCCAAGCCCTGGTTTTGCAAATGCATCCAGGCCAGAAAAGGAAGGATCTTGTACAACATACCGACGATAAGCGAGAAATATCCGCCAGCCACCAGCAACACGCCGAAAGCCAGTGTCCAGCCCGGCAACTCGCTGGCATCGGGCCAGGCGGCGCCAACCAGCAACTGGACCAGGGCGAGCAGTGCGGCAAGCAAGCCGATTTGCCAATAGCGGTAAGTCACATCGGCCCGGGCCCGCCGCCGTTGCCCTTGCAGACGCAGGGTCTGGGCACAGAAAACCAGGCCGGCCGCAGCCAGGCCGGCCTGCGCCAATCGGGTGAGCAATGGCAGGTCGAAAACGACGGACACACTCCAGAGCAAGGCCAGGCCGATCACCGAGGGCGGAAACCACCAGCCGGACCAGGCCGGATAGCCCGGGGTCAGCTGAAACATCGGAACTACCACGTAGGCCACAGCGGCCAACAGCACGCCCCCCCAGGCGCCCAGGCCCCAAGCGGCATGCAGATCGGTCAAGCCGCCGAATGGCAGGGCCCAGCCGCCGGCCAGTCCCAAAGCCATGGTTGCCCCCAGCGCGGCAAGTCCGAACAGGCCGAACAACGCCAACTTGATGCCACGGATGGTCGGGCTGGTCGACACCACGCCCGCCAATGCCTGCCCACTGGCCAGCAGGAAGGCCAGCAGCGCACCGCCCAGTATCCAGGCGGCCGCAATCAGCAAGACGGGGCGGGAGAAATAGAAACCGGCGGCCAGCAGCAAAGCCCCCAGCGTCAGGCCGCCATGCAGGATGCGGGCGACCAGCAGGGGGC
>DAIMCQ010000313.1:0-5229 GCA_036726285.1 Azonexus sp. | reverse complement strand
GTCGGCCGGCGTGGTGCTCCCGATCGTCCCGATCGTGGCCGGCAGCGCGATCATGCTCGCTGCCGCCTATCTCGATGGCCCGGACACCCTCGCGGTGGCGTACTCCTTGACGATCGTGGTGGTCGTGGCGGCTCGCCTGGGCGTCACCCGACAAGGGCTCGTCCGCGACACTGTGGTTGCCGTCTTCGTCGTCACGTACGTCGGCCTCTTGGCGTCGTTCGCCATGATCATGCTGGCCAAGCCTGACAACAAGCCGAGTGCCAGGCAAGCAAGCAGGGGCTCCAGACCCAGAGGATAGACAAAGAAGCTGCCGAAACGGCTCCAGTAAGGCTGAATGGTGTGTGAATCGTTCATGGCATGAAATGGTCTGGGTAAGGCATGGCTTGAAGCAGTCCGTCCGCATAATTTATCGACATCTTCGCCGATTCCGGCGCTTCCCGCATCAATTGTGGCATACCGCTCGACCTGTCCGCCCCACTCCCCTCAATCCCTCGAAAAAATCGCGGCGCCCATACGGCAAGCCGGCATGCAGGCGATCGGTGCCGCAACAAGCGCCAACGGACGGTTGCCGCGGTCATCGCCACGGTGACAAACCGCTACAGCTGCCAAGAACGGCATCATTTATCATCGAACAAACACCTTTTTCCGGTTCCCTATGTCTCGTACCACATTATTCGGACTCCCACTGTGGAGCGTCGCCATTCCACTTGCTGCCTGCGGCCTGCTGGCCGCAACCTGGGGGCTAAGTGCGAGCTGGGGATTGCTGCTGCTGATTGCGGCCGGACTGATCGCGGCGGTACTGGTTGCCGTTTACCACGCCGAAGTGGTGGCGCACCGGGTGGGCGAGCCACTGGGTACGCTGGTCCTGGCGCTGGCGGTCACCGTCATCGAGGTTTCGCTGATCATCTCGATGATGCTCTCCGGTGGCCCCGACACCCATGCCCTGGCACGCGACACCGTCTTTGCAACGGTGATGATCATCTGCAACGGCGTCATCGGCCTCTGCCTGCTGGCCGGCGCCATGCGCCACCGGGTGGTGGCCTTCCGCGTCGAGGGCACCAGTTCGGCGCTTTCGGTACTCGCCGCCCTGACCACGCTGACGCTGATCCTGCCGGAATTCACCACCACGTCGCCGGGGCCGAGCTATGCCCCCTCGCAGCTGGCATTCGCCGGCCTGATGTCGCTCCTGCTCTATTGCGTCTTCGTATTCGTGCAAACCGTGCGCCATCGCGAGTTTTTCCAGCCGCCGGGCACGCAAAACGACGAGGAACACGGCCCGGTGACAACCGGAGCCGGTGCCGTCATCAGCCTCGTCTTGCTGGTCGCCGCCCTGGTTGCCGTCGTCGGGCTGGCCAAGATGCTGGCGCCGAGCATCCAGCAGGCGGTCGAGGCCGCCTCGGCACCGGCAGCCGTGGTCGGCATCGCCATTGCCCTCCTCGTGCTGCTACCGGAAACCTGGGCGGCACTGCGGGCGGCCTTGCGCAATCGCATGCAGACCAGCCTCAACCTGGCGCTGGGTTCGGCGCTGGCCACCATCGGCTTGACCATTCCTGCCGTCGGCATGGTTTCGATCCTGCTTGAAATCCCCTTGGTGCTCGGCCTGCCGGCCAAGGAAATCGTCTTGTTGATCCTGACCCTGATGGTCAGCACCATCACGCTGGCCAGCGGTCGTGCCACCGTCTTGCAAGGGGCGGTTCACCTGGTGCTGTTCGCCGCCTTCCTGTTCCTAGCTATCGTTCCCTGAGCGCTACGGCGACGGTTTGGCAAGCTGGCTCTTGATGATCGGTCCGACCGCGTTCCAGGCCAGCGTACCGCCGCCAACCAGCAGCACAAAACCGAGGATCAGTTGAATCAACAGCACGATCAGGTCGGATTGTTGCCGGCTCATCTTGCGCGCCGGGTTGGTGGCACCGCAGCCCGGACAGGCTTCGGCCGAGGTATCGACTTGATGGCCGCAAGCGCGGCATGGTACGAGCGGCATGCTTTTCCTCCCTTTACGGCCGATTATAGGCCGGAGCAGCCAACCTAGCGCGTGGTAGCATTCGCCGCCATGAATCCGCCCCGCCTGCCTCCTGCCATCCTGATCATGGGCCCGACCGCCTCGGGCAAGACGGCTGCCGCCATGGCGCTGGCCGACTGCTTGCCGGTCGAACTGATCAGCGTCGACTCCGCCCAGGTCTTCCGCGACATGGATGTCGGCACCGCCAAGCCCGACAAGGCAAGCCTGGCCCGCTACCCGCATCGCCTGATCGACCTGATTTCGCCCGAGGAAAGCTACTCCGCCGCCCAATTCAGGCGCGATGCGCTGCTCGCCATGGGCGAGATCACCGCAGCAGGCAAGGTACCGGTACTGGTCGGCGGCACCATGCTGTATTTCCGCACCCTGCTGCAGGGCATCGCTGAACTGCCCCAGGCCGATGCCACCTTGCGGGCGGAGATCGATGCCGAAGCAGCAGCCCAAGGCTGGCCGGCCATCCACGCAAAACTGGCCGAGCTTGACCCGATCACGGCATCGCGCCTGCACCCGACCGATGCTCAGCGCCTGCAACGCGCGCTGGAAGTCTGCCGCCTGTCTGGCCGACCGATGTCGGCCTTGCTGGCGGAAAACGAGCCGGAAAAGCCGGCCTACGATTTCTTGCAAATCGGCCTATTGCCTTCCGATCGCGCCGCACTGCACCAGCGCATCGCCCAACGTTTCGACGCCATGCTGCTGGCCGGTCTGGATGAGGAAGTTCGCCAACTGCGCCGGAAATACACCCTCAGCCTCGGCCTGCCCTCGATGCGCTGTGTCGGCTACCGCCAGGCCTGGGAAGCCCAGGATGGCATCATTCCGGCCAAGGAATTGCGCGACCGCGGCATCTTCGCCACCCGGCAACTGGCCAAACGCCAGATCACCTGGCTGACCAACTCCTTCGAGGCGGAGCATTTCGACTGCCTCGACCCGGCGCTGGCGCAAAAGGTCGCCGAGCGCAGCGCCGCCTTTCTCAACTTTTAAGCAAACCCGCCAAAGTCTTGGCGAGGACTTCCAGTTCGCTGACGATAGCCAGGCTTTCGTCCTGGGTACCGACCATGCGCTGCATGAAATCGGTCGCCATCACCGTCAGCAATTCCTCCTGGCTCTCGGTCAGGCCCAGGTGGACGAAAGATTTCATCAGGCTTTCCTGGAAGTCGATCATTTCCTGGGTCAGCTGAAAACAGTTGCGGCGATAGTTGGCCTGCACCGCATCGAGTGTCGCATGCACCCGCGGCAGGGCCGTCTCGATGGCGATGCGCCGACGCTGCGCCAGCATTTCCAGCTCAATGGCCTTGAGCCGGGCATCCGCCCCTTCGGCCAGTAACGCGCCGTTATCGCGGACACGACCGCAACGGTCGCCGTCCTCGACCGGCATGTTATTGACCAGCAGGGTTACCCGGCCGTAGTTGAAGACGCAGCGCGACTTGAACTGAAAGATGCGGTCGGCGCTGCGCACATGGTTGAGCACCGAGGTCTCCAGCGGCAGGTTGCGGCCGTTCTGGCTGAGGTTGATCACCTCGTCGCCGACCCTGACCTGCACCGCCGCCTGCAGATCGTACTGCTGCATCGAGTCGAGCACGGCCTGCGCCAGCTCCTCCGCCGTATTGCAGGCAAAGGACTTGCTAAGGAATTGCAGCACGATACCCAGCTCGCCCATGCTGACCATCGCCGACATCGCCGTGCGTTGGGCATAGCCGGCCTGTTCGTGCAAAGCCTGGCGGCGGCTGATCAGTTGCGCTGCAATCCGCAACTTGCGCTGCAACTCGGCCGGATCGAAGGGCTTGGCGATGAAATCCTCCCCGCCGGCGTCGTAACAGAGCAGGCGGGCGTCAATATCGTCGCTGGCGGAAACGAACAAGACCGGAATGTCCTGCGTATCCCAATCATCCTTCAAGCGACGGCAGAGCTGACAACCGTCGATGCCGGGCAAGGTGACATCGAGCAGAAACAGATCGGGCTTCTGAATCTCGAGGCGTTGCAGGCACGCCTCCGCCGAAGCAAAGGTTTCGAGCACGAATTCATCTTCAAGTGCTTCGACAAAAATTTCGGTCAAGATCGGATCGTCATCGACGACAAAAAGGCGCAGACCTGTCCCCATGTATTCCTCCCGGCTGATCGTTTGATTGTCTGCCGAAACGCCAGGCACCACAAGCCACGCGGCACTGCCTAGTTTTCCGAACCGTATTCCATCAGGCGAGGCGGTTGACCGCAAGCAGGGCAATCCGGTTCAACTTCGAAAGCCTCATGACATGCGCCCAAGCCGCGCTGGCGCCACCCCGACTTCAACGCCGCGACCCGGACCAGCACGACACCAGCCCGGATCATATCGAGATACTCGGCAACGCCGCGCGAGACATCGATAATGCGCCGCTGATGCTTGCTGTGCATGCGGTCGTTGATCTTGACGATGGCACAGCGCTCGCTGTCAAGGCGACGAACCGCCACCATGCTGCCCAAAGGAAAGTGATTGCTGGCCGCCGAAAATTCGCGGACATCGAAGCGTTCGCCGGTCGAAGTGCGGCGCCCCTGGAATCCGACGCCATAAAAGCTGGCCGAACCATGCAGGCCGATGGTTTCAGACGGGATAATCTCGGCCGCCACCACTTCCGAACCGATTGCTGCCCGGACGTGCTGTTTTTGCGCTTTGTTCCGGACCGCCTTGCCCGGCTTCTTGTGAGCCGACGCCTTGGCCGACCTGGCTGCCACCGGCTTGCCGGATGGCTTCTTGCTCGCCGCCCAGACGGTCGACGAGGCGTTCAGCAACAGCAGGCTGCAGGCCAAGGCCGCAGCCCACCGCCGCAGATCAGACCACCAGGGTCTGCGCTTCGTCACCCTGACGCGCCCGGATCTTGCCGATGCGATAAACCGCCTCGCCCTGGGCTTTCAGTTCGGCCATCGCGGCATCGGCATCCGCCGCAGCCACGACAACGACCAAACCGATACCGCAATTGAAGACGCGGTGCATCTCGTTTTCGGCCACATTGCCTTCGGCCTGCATCCAGTCGAACAGTTTGGGACGCGGCCAGGCAGCCTTTTCCAGTTCGGCGACGGTGTTTTCCGGCAGCACGCGCGGCACGTTTTCCAGCAGGCCGCCGCCGGTGATGTGGGCCATGCCCTTTACGGTAACCTTTTCCAGCAGCGCCAGCACTTGCTTGACGTAGATGCGGGTCGGCGCCATGACGACATCGGCCAGCGTGCGCGCTTTTCCGTCAACT
>DAIMCQ010000312.1:0-5251 GCA_036726285.1 Azonexus sp. | reverse complement strand
CCGCCGCATCAAGCGCGGCGACCACCTTTACCGGGCGGGCGAAGCCTTCGACGCGATCTACGCTATCCGTAGCGGTTTCTTCAAGACCGACGTATTACTTGAAGATGGCCGCGATCAGGTCACCGGTTTTCAAATGGCCGGCGAACTGCTCGGCCTCGATGGTATCAGCACCGAGCACCATACATGCAACGCCATCGCACTCGAAGACAGCGAAATTTGCGCCATTCCCTTCTCCCGCCTGGAAAGCCTGTCGCGCGAGATCCATACGCTGCAGCACCATTTCCACAAGGTGATGAGCCGCGAGATCGTCCGCGACCATGGGGTGATGATGCTGCTCGGCACGATGCGCGCCGAAGAGCGGCTGGCTGCCTTCCTGCTCAACCTGTCGCAACGCTTCACTGCCCGCGGTTTCTCGCATGCCGAGTTCTATCTGCGGATGACCCGCGATGAAATCGGCAGTTATCTGGGCCTCAAGCTGGAAACGGTATCCCGCGCCTTCTCTCGCTTCCAGGAAGAAGGCCATATCGCCGTGCAGCAGAAGCACATCCGGATTCTCAATGTGAATGGGCTGAAAGCCCTGATGAATCACCGCTCCTGAGCGGCTTCAACAAACACTACCAGCGCTGCCGGCTCAGCTCGGCAGTACGCTTGGCGAGGCGCTGCAACAAGGCACCTGCCCGTTCCCGCCCAGATCCCGCCGTTTTTTCCGAGCCATTCACCGCCGGCCGGCGCCAGACCAAGGTAACTTGCGAAGGTGCCTGGCGAGTGACGTAGAGCACCATCGACATCGGACAGAGCGCCAATTGCGCCGGATCCTCCTCAACCATCTGCCAGGCCAGCACGCTGCTGCAAAATTGGACGATCTCGGCCTGCAGATAGGGACTGGCCGATTTCTCCAGGCTGCCGGCGGTTCTTTCCAGCATCTGGTTGAAGGGAATGACTGCACTGACCACCAGCCCTTCGGCCTCGACGGCCTCGATCAACGCATCGTGCGCCGCCGGAAAATCGCTGCCGTTCAGCACCAGGCGATCAATATCGTCCGCCGCACGCACGCCACCAAACGCCAGAACAAGGAACAGCGCCAGCAGCGAATGCCGTAAAAGCAGAAAAAACGGCGCCCCAGCGGGCGCCGAAAATCGATGCGAGGAAAAAATCATCCAGCGCACGAACAAGGGAAACCGGGATTGATCAGAAGAAAATCAAACCGCCAAAGGAAATCGTCCGGTTCTTGTTGTCGAAATTGGTATCAGCCACGTTGGTCACCTTCTCGTCGTTGAACTCACCCACCAGGGTGATGTACTTGTTCAGCGAATGATAAACGCCAACCGTGTAGGCGCGGTTCTTGATTTCATTCATCGGCGTACCAGCTAACACTCCACCGATCATCCGGCTGTTGGCCAGGGCGTAACCGTTCTTGTCCTTGTTCTCGCCGTAGTTGATCCCCACCTTGGTGGCACCGAACTTGTAGGTGCCTTGCAGGAAATACCCCTGGGAATCGGTCTTGTTGCCGGCCCCATCGCTGCCGCCATAAAACTGGGCGCCAATCGTCGACAAACCCAGGCCACTGCCGCTGAAGCCATAGGCTACCGCCTCGAAGTTGCCGAGCGCCGCCTTGGCGCCGACTTCGAAACCGGTGGCGGTAAACGAACTGGTCGTGCAAGGCGAAACCGAGCAACTGGTGCTCTGGCTGACTGCCCCCCCCCACAACTTGCCATTGACCGAGGAAGCTTTCCAGTCGTAGCTGGCAATAGCCTGAACGCCCGGCGTCTTGGTTTCGTCACCGGCGAACTTGCTCGGCTGGAAAATACCGATCGAGGCCTGCAGGCCGCTCACCGTCGGGGTGGTATAGGTAATCTGCGGCTGGAAGCCGGTGTACATGTAGCCGTGGCCAATCATGCCGAAGGTCGTGTTGTACGGGATACCGGCATTGCTGGTACCGCCGACGCCGAGCAAAGTCATGTCCGAAAGGATGATGTGCTGACCGAACAGGCCGATGTCGCGACCAAACTTGAGCGTACCCCAGCTGTTATTCCCGAATTGGAAATAGACGTTGCGGGTATCGATCTGGCTATAGGGATTGGTTGTCCCGGCACCGCTGGCATTGTTGCCGATCGGCAGACCGACCACCGTGGAGTTGTTGTTGATACCCGGCGCGAAGCTGATGTGCGCCTTGATGTCCTGACCGTTCGACTGGGTCGTGGCGACGAAGTTGATCCAGCCCGGCAGCAGGCCATTGGTCAGTTCGCTGTTGGTCGTCGTCGACGAGGCGCCGGTGGCACGGTTGATCGTCTTGGCTTCGCGATTGACGTAGAAACCGTTGATCGTACCGTTGATATCCAGAGTGATGTCGTTCTGGGTAAAACTCACCGCCTGGCTGGCGGTGCTGGCGCAGGCCAGCATGGCGAGGACCAGAGGACGAACGGACAGGTGCTTGTGCATGAGTATGTCTCCATATAGTTGTGAGTGATGCTTGCCGGCCGGACATTCGCCGACCGGTTTTCCCCCGCTGCCACCCGCTGGGTGACATGGAGCCGGAAGAATTGCGAAGGACATGCCAGCCCGGCCGAGAAACCGGGTGGCTCGCCTGAGCCTCAGCAACCACGGGCTTTTGCCCACTTCGAGACAGCCTTTCAAAACATCACAATACTGCGCCAAGCCGTTCATTTATTGGGCAATTGTTCAGATTTGCCTGAGCCAAAACTCAACGCGCAAAAATGGCGCAGCCATGAAAAAGACCCGCCGCAGCGGGTCTGGATTGAGGCAGGAACAGCTTCAGAAGGCGTAGCGCGCGCTCAGGCCGAGCAACCAGTTGCGGCCGGGCGCCGACTCGTAGAAGCGGCCATTGCCGTCACCAACGACCACCGAACCGACGTATTGCCGATCGAAAACATTGTCGAGACGGATAAAGCCGCGCAGGTTGAGCGGCCCAAGCTGCCGATCCAGTCCGACGCGCAGATTGGCGATGGCATAGGACGGTGCCGCCTGCTGACTGTTGCTGTCCTCGACATAGACCTTGCTGCGGGCAATCGTCTCCACCGCGGCATGGAAGCCGCTGGCGGCATGTCGCCAGGCCAGTTCGCCGAACAGGGTGTGGGTGGCGACACCGGGCAGGCGCTTGCCGGCATCGACCGCCGTTGACACCCCGAGCACCGTCGTCGTGAAGGCCTCGTCGTAGCGGGCGTCCAGTCCGGTATAGACCAGCCGGCTGGTGAAGCCGCCGCCCCAGCGGCTGTCGAGCGCTGCCTCAAGGCCGCGCCGCGTCGTCTGGCCGGCATTGCGATAGGCGGTACGGCCACCGCTACTCGAGGCGACGACCAGTTCGTCATTGGTCTTGATCTGGAACAACGCGACATCGAGCCGGCTGTCGTCGCCGACATAGGCCTTGATACCGGTTTCCAGATGCGTGCTGGTCGCCGCCTTCAAGTCGTAACTAAAGCCGCCATTGCTGCCCGAGTAGAACAACTCGTTCAAGGTCGGCGTCTCGAAACCGCGCGCCGCGCTGAAGTAGAGATTGACCGCCGGCGACAGCTTGTAGAGCACCGCAGCCATCGGCGTCGTCTGCTCGTAGCTGACGCTGCCGCTGTCGTTGCCGTTACCGGTCGCGATGTAGTGATCGTCCACCTTGAAGGCGACCCGACTGTGCCGAACGCCGCCATTGAAAGTCCAGCGCTCGCCCTGCCATTCGGCCTGGGCATACTGGTCGAAACTGGCGACGCGATCCTGCTCGTTGCGGCGCAGGGCGCCCTTGACGCCGAGCACGGTGGCGCTCAGGTAGTTTTCGTAGCCCTTCCGATCATCGGTCGATTGTTCGTAATCGAAACCGACGGTGGTGGTCAGCTTGCCGCCGGCCAGCGCGAAGTTCCCGATCCACCGGCTCGCCAGGCCGGAGAAATCCCGGTCGAAGTCGATGACGCCACCGGAGTGCTTGCGCACGGCGGCATTGGGAAGGGTGGCACCGGTGATCAGTTGGGCGGAACGGGGAATGGACTGATACTGGACCACCGAGCGCTGGCCGGCATAGGCCGACACCTGCACGGTCTGGTCGCCGAAGCGGCGTTCGTAGCTGAGGCCGCCCTGCATGTGGTCGATCGTCTTGCGCGTGTCGTACTGCTCGGCAACGCTCTCCGAACCGCGCGGATTGTTGCGGAAGGTACTCCAGCTCTGGCCGAGCGGGTCGTCGGCCTTCTGCGTGAAGCCATTGGCGACGAACATCAGGCGGCTGGACTCGTCCGGCGCGTAGGTCAGCTTGGCCGAAGTCTGGTCGCGCTGGGCGCTGCTGTGGTCGCGATAGCCATCGGTGGCAAAGCGCGAGGCATCGAGCACGTAACCCAGGCCGCCGGTTTCGCCCTGGGCGGCGACATCGGCCTTCCAGGTACCGTAGCTGCCGGCCACGAAGCCGCCCTCGACAGTCGGCGCCCCCTTGCCGTCGGCGGTGAATAGCTGGATGACGCCGCCGGCATGATTGCCATAAACCGAGGACATCGGCCCGCGCATGACTTCGATGCGCTCGGCCCGGTCGAGATTGAAACTCGCCGCCTGCCCCTGGCCGTCCGGCATCGAGGCCGGGATACCGTCGGCAACCAGGCGGATGCCGCGCACGCCGAAGGCCGAACGGGCGCCGAAGCCGCGCGACGAGATTTGCAGATCCTGGGCGTAGTTCTGGCGATTCTGCACCGAGATGCCGGGCACCGAAGCCAGCGCCTCGGAAGCATTGACCCGCGCCTGATCGGCCCCGATCCGCGCGGCGTCGACGACATCGACCGCCGCCGGCAGGTCGAAACTGTTGTGCTCGATCCGGCTACCGGTGACGACCACCGGATCGAGCCGGGTTTCGACCGTCTGGGCCAACGCCAGGCCGGGGAAGGCTGCAGCAAGAAGAACGACGATGCGCTTGGGAGCTTGTCTCATGATTTATCTTTGTAGTGTGCGTTTGAACCATTCTTCCCGATCAATGCAACGGGAAGCGCCTCAGGAAAGCATTATTTTCCGGCCGCATCGTGGCGTCCTCCGGACTTTCCTGAAATAAGCTTAGCGAAAATCATGAGATGCGCCCTGCCCGCAATCGTCCGGCTGGCGCGTATACTTGTCAGCCTTCCCGCCGCCTCACTCCTCCGAGACCCCATGGATCGCCGCCAATTTATCAAATCAACCGCGCTAGCCTGCCTGGCCGGCCCCAGTTGCATTCTTCCCGTAAATGCTGCCGACAGCATCGTGATCGGCCAATCCTGCCCATTGAGCGGCGTCTCGGCAG
>DAIMCQ010000311.1:0-5263 GCA_036726285.1 Azonexus sp. | reverse complement strand
TTGGAACGCAGAAAGTCGCGCTGCGGCAGGCCGCATTGCAGTGCATTGAAGCCGAAGACATCGGCCACCATGGCATCGAGCGTGGCCTGTTCCCAATCGAGTACATAACGTCCCTGCGGCGTTTCCAGCCAGCGATCGAGGCCGGGAATTGACATCCGGGGCACCTGGCTCGATAGTTCCGGTATGTTTTCAGTCTCTCTCATTCCTGCATTCAAGGACAATTACATCTGGTTGCTGACCCGGGGGCAGCGTGCTGCCGTGGTCGATCCCGGTGACGCCGCTCCGGTGCTGGCCCGGCTCGAAGCCGACGGGCTGGTCCTGGAAAGCATCCTGATCACGCATCACCATGCCGACCATCAGGGCGGGGTGGCCGCCCTCGTCGAGCGCTGGCAGCCCGAGGTTTTTGCCCCGGCTGCCGAGTCTATCACAGGCTGCAGTCGGCCCCTGAGTGGTGGCGAGCGTATCGAAGTGCTCGGCCAGTCGCTCGACGTCATGGCGGTGCCCGGGCATACGTTGGGCCATCTGGCCTATCGCGCACCAGGCGTTTTGTTCTGCGGCGACACCCTGTTTGGTGCCGGTTGCGGTCGCCTCTTCGAAGGGACGGCGGCGCAGATGTCGGCGTCGCTGGAGGCGATTGCCGCCTTGCCGCCGGAGACGCTGATTTATTGTGCCCACGAGTACACCGAGATGAACTTGCGTTTCGCCCTGGCAGTCGAGCCGGATAATCCGGCGTTGCTGCAGCGGGTGGCCAAGGTAGCCGCACTCCGGGCGGCAGGGCAGAGTAGTGTGCCATCGACCCTGGCTGACGAATTGGCGACCAATCCCTTCCTGCGTTGCGCCGAACCGGTGGTGGTGGCGGCCGGTGCGCAGCATGGGGCGGCTGGAACGTCTAAAGAGGCTGTTTTTGCCGCGATTCGCGGGTGGCGCAACAACTTCTAGTTTATTTCTGGCCCAGTCGGGTGCTGACCTTGGCCAGGGTGTCGAGGATGCGAGCGGCGTTGAAGGGCTTGATGATGAAACCGCTGGCGCCGTTCTCGATCGAGTTCTGCACGGTTTCCGGATCGGCATTGCTGGTGATCATGACGATTTCGGTCACCGGACGGGCGGCCTTGATTTCGAGCAGGGCCTCGAGACCGTCCTTCTCCGGCATCATGACGTCCATGCAGATGATGTCCGGCTTGATGCGTTCCGCCATTTCGACGGCGATGCTGCCGTTGCGGGCTTCACCGATCACCTCGTAGGCTTCGCCGCGCAATATGCCGCGCAGGATGGTGCGCATCATGTCGTTGTCGTCGACGATCATTATTGTTGTTCGTTTCGGCATATCAGTGGCAGAGCAGTGAGTCGAAGCGGCAGACGCGGTCCCGCCCGTCGTGCTTGGCCTGGTAGAGGGCGCGATCGGCGGCGCTGATCAGGGCTTCCTGGGTGTCGTTTTCGGTCGGGACCTGGGTTGCGATGCCGATACTGAGCGTGACCCGTCCTTGCGGTGACTCGGCATGCGGGATATTCAAGGCATGGATGGCATGGCGGATTTTCTCGGCGACGAACAGGGCGCCACCGATCGGCGTTTCCGGCAGGACCACGACGAACTCTTCGCCGCCGTAGCGAGCCACGATATCGGAGGCGCGTTCCATCACCGACTGGATGGCGCTGGCGACCTGGCGCAGGCAATCGTCGCCGGCCTGGTGGCCATAGGTGTCGTTGTAGCGCTTGAAGTGATCGACGTCGCACATCATCAAGGCGACGCTACTTTCGGTTCGCCGGGCACGCCGCCATTCGCGGTTAATGAAATCGTCGAACAGGCGACGATTCGAGATGCCGGTCAGGCCGTCAATCGCGGAAAGACGCTTGAGTTCCTGATTGGCTGCATCGAGCTTGCGGGCCAGGACGACCAGCGAAGTGCGCATCTGAACAATGCGCTGCATGGCATGGATTTTGGCACCCAGTACGACTTCGCTGACCGGTTTGAGTAAGTAGTCGTCGCCGCCGGCAGCGATGCCGCGTTCAATATCCTCGTCGCGGTTGAGCGAGGAGAGAAAAATGATCGGCGTCCAGCCGCCGTTGATTTCCAATGCTCGCAGGCGCTGGGCCACGACGAAGCCGTCCATGTCGGGCAGAATGATGTCGAGGAGCACCAGATCGGGCTGCTCGGCCTGAAAAATCTCGATTGCCCGCGCGCCGCAATCGGCCTGAAGGGCTGTAGCACCGAGGCGCTGAACGTACTGACTGATGATCAGCAGGCTGGTGCGAGTGTCTTCGACGACGAGGATTTTCATGACAGGCAAGCGTTAGGGGCTGCGGCAGTCTAACGACAATAGGCGTTGAAGAACAGCAAGGCGGCGATTGATATGCCAATGGCAACCAGGCCCCAGCAAATGCCGTGAATCAGGGCCTGGCGAGTTTCATAATGAGCCGAGCGGTGGCGCAGCGTGAAGTAGCGCTGGAATTCGCCGAAGGTGACGACGACGGCCAGCATGAAAAAGATCATGCCGAAAAACAGGAAAATGATTGGGCCGTTCGACAGGTCGCGGCAGGTTGATGCGGTGAGATGCAAATAGCGCAATACCGAATCAGTCTGAAACGCAAATTTTGCGACAAGGTAGGCAAGTAAGCCGAAGCCGGTGATCAGTCCGATACCGAACCAGGTTTCGGCCCGTTTAAATTGCGCCAGGACATCCAATAATTGCTCAAACAGCCATTTCATGAATTTTTGCCAAGTTTTCAGTTCATCCAATGTGCTAAATTCAGCCAAAGTAAAGTACGGACGGTAGATTAACATGGCACAGGATCAAGACCTTATATCGGTGCAGGCCCGTCTCGGCAAGTTCCTGACTTCTCAATATGCTAGGCGTATGGTCCGGGCTTTGGCGGTTTTTCTGCTTGTCTTTGGTGTCCTGGGCTATTTTGCTGCGCCCCCACTGCTCAAGTCGGTCTTGCAGACACAACTTTCACAGGTGCTGCATCGCGAAGTCAGCATCGAAAAGGTCGATATCAGTCCTTACGCGCTGTCAGCAAAAATCAGCGGCTTATCGATCAAGGCGACGAACGGCAAGGAAGTGACCGGTTTTGACGAGTTGTTCGTCAATCTGTCGGCGGCTTCGATTTTCAAGTTTGCCGCCGTGGTCGATGAAGTCCGTCTGCAAGGACTGCGTCTGGCGGTTACCCGGCAAACAGACGGCCGTTACGACATTTCCGACCTGCTCGATGAATGGATGAAACCGAAGGATGAGCCGGATAGTCCGACGCCGCGCTTTTCGTTGAACAACATTCAACTGATTGACGGCACGGTGGTTTTCGATGACCAGCCCGAAGCCACCGTCCATCGCGTTACCGAGATCAACCTCGCCCTGCCTTTCGTGTCCAGCCTGCCCTATCAGGCCGAGGTGCTGGTCGAGCCGAGTTTTTCGGCCAATATCGACGGTTCGCAGCTGACGCTCAAGGGGCGGGCCAAACCCTTCGCCGGCACGCATGAAAGTGAGCTTGACCTCGATCTCGACCAGTTCGATCTGGGGCGCTTGCAACCCTATTTGCCGGATAGCCTGCCGCTCCGCCTCGGCGGCGGAAGGCTCGATTCGGAACTGAAGGTGGTGTTCAAGGAACTGGCGGACAAGGTCTTTTCACTGGCCGTGGTCGGTCGTGCCCATGTTTCGGGGCTGGCCCTGAGCGAAGCCAATGGCCAGCCTCTGCTGGGCTGGAAGCGCCTGGATGTCGAAATCGACAAGGCGGATCTGCTGAACCAGCAGTTTGCGATCAAGCGGGTGGCGCTCGATGGTCTGGAGGCCAATCTGTCGGTCAATCGCCAGGGGGAGTTCAATGTCCTGATGCTGGCGGAAAAGTTGAGCAAACCGTCGCCAGGCGAAGCGAAGCCGGCGCCGGATGCCAAGCCGCTGGCCTGGTCGCTCGATGAGTTTGTCCTGAGCAACGCGCTGGTGCATTGGAGTGATTTGTCCAAGCTGACCCCGGTGGCGGGCGAAATTCGCGAGTTGAATGCGCGTGTCGGCAAGATCGACAGCCGGTTGAATGCACCGATCAAGATCAGCGAGGCCAGCTACCAGGCTGATCTGGGTGAGCGTTTCCGTCTGGAACGGATGGTGGCCAAAGCGGTTCGGGTCGACCTGGCGGCCCACCGGATCGATATTGCCGAAGTGATCAACACCAAGACGCGGGCTCGCATGTTGCGCAATGCCGAGGGGCAGATCGAATGGGTCGGTTCGCCGGTATTGAAGACGATTCGCGCCACGGATGCCAAGGTGGCGGACGAGAAGCCATGGATTGGCAAGGTGGCCAAGCTGTCGATCGAAGACCTGTCCTTCCGCTTCGAGGACCAGGTAAGCAAACCGGCCGCGGTGCAGGAGCTTGAAGGCTTCAGCCTGCATGGCGAGAACCTGACGAACGAGCCGGGCAAGTCTGGGACGGTCTCGCTCAAGGGCAAGATCAACAAGAAGGGGGATCTGAAGGTGGAGGGCAATGTCCAGATCATGCCGCTCAACCTCGCGCTCAAGGTCGAGACGGTGGCGATCCCGGTGATGCCCTTGCAGCCCTATTTTGCCGAGCAACTGAATATCGCGCTGGCCCGGGGGCAGGTTTCGAACAAGGGTGAGGTCACCGCATTGATCGACAAGGATGGCCTGAAGGCAGGCTACAAGGGTTCCTTGACGCTGGGCGATTTTCTGGCGGTGGATAAGGTTAACAGTGCCGATTTCCTGAAGTGGAAATCGCTGTACTTTGGTGCCATCGATTTCCGTTTGTTGCCGATGAGCATCAATGTCGGCGAAATCGCCTTGTCGGACTTCTATTCCCGACTGATTCTCAGCCAGACCGGCCGCCTGAACCTGCAGGACATGGTCAGGAAACCCGAGGGCGAGGTGGTTCCAGTCAAAACCGCCGGGCCTGCCAAGCCGGCGGACACCAAGGCAGCGGCCAAGCCGGTGCTGCCGATCAAGATTGCCAAGATCACGCTGCAGAACGGTACGGTGAATTTCTCGGACTTTTTCGTCAAGCCGAATTACACGGTCAATGTCACCAAGCTGGGCGGTCGGGTGACCGGCCTGTCGTCGGCCGAGAGCAGTGTTGCCGATATGGACCTGCGCGGCAGTTATGCCAATTCGGCACCGGTGCAGATTGCCGGACGACTCAATCCGCTGGCGGCGAAATCCTTCCTCGATATCAAGGCGGCGATCAGCGGGGTCGATCTGGTCGGCCTGTCGCCCTATGCTGGCAAGTATGCCGGTTACAACATCGAAAAGGGCAAGTTGTCATTGAA
>DAIMCQ010000310.1:0-5281 GCA_036726285.1 Azonexus sp. | reverse complement strand
CTGCACCTCTACGACAACAGCGTCGATGCGGACGAAAGCGCCCGACTGAGCGAATTACTCGATACGCGTTGCCGCCTGCTGATCGCCGAGCACAACCTCGGTTTCGGGGCTGCGAACGAATGGGCACTCGCCCATGCTTCGGCGCCACTCGTCATGCTGCTGAACCCGGATGCGATCATCGGAGCGGGCTGCATTGAACGCCTTGCCTCGACACTCGCCGAACGGCCCGATGCCGGCATCGTGGCTCCTCGCTCGTACTGGGATGAAGAACGTCAGTTTTGCCTGCCAACCGGCCTGATGGAGTCGCCGGGGCGTGAGTTCGGCATGGAGTTGGCCAGACGACATGCCCGAATTGGGCGATTCCTTTCGCGCAGAAATCAGCTATTCGCACTGCGTACCTGGACCGCTACCGCTCCAATCGACCTGCCGATGGCCTCCGGTGCGGCACTCATGCTGCGCCGCCAGAATATCGACCGCATTGGCGGCCTGTTCGATCCGCGTTTCTTCATGTTCTATGAAGACACCGACCTGGCCCAAAGAGTCCATCAACACGGCTTGAAGCTGCTCCTGGAACCCCGGGCCGAGGTTATTCATGCCTGGCGAATGGATGCCCACAAAGGCCCGTTGATGGCCGATGGCCGTCGCCGCTACATGGCCAAGTACTATCCGAACAATGCCTTGCTCAACCGGGTGGACCGACTGCGTAGTGTCGCCTACCAAGCCGTCTTGCCATTTCCTTTCGTGCCGCTTGGCGCACTGCAGGCGCCACCCTGCCTTCAGGTTCCGCCAGATCTCGCCACCGGTTGGCTGCTCGAAATCAGCCCCTCTCCGCTTTTTGTCCCCTCGGCCGGACGTCTGGGCCAAGGCGGAAGCATCGGGTTCGATATCAAATGGTGGGACAACCTCGCGCCGGGTCAATATTTCCTTCGTCTCAGCCAGCCGGGCAAGCTGGCGAGCCGATATTGGTCGTGGTCAATCCCGCCGCAACAAGCCGCTCAAGACGTCCTCGGCAAGCTGGAAACAAGCTGGTCAGCAGATATCGGCACGCATTTCGACTTTGGCACCGAGGAGGCCAGCCCAAGCCTATTGCGGCGATTCGGCCTGATTCGCAATGACCCACGGCATGCCACATCGTGCGAAAAAATTGCCCAACCCACCTGGAGAACGGGCTGGGCCGGGAAAAACCAGATGGCGGCGGCACTCGCTCTTTTTTCCAAGGCATTCGGCAAATCGATGGATGCCAGACTATGGCTTTGGAAATACCGCGAAGCGCCCAAATCCGGAATCGGCGTCTGGCGCAACGAACAACTGGTCGCCTTCTATGGTTGCGCCCCTCGCCATCTGCTCTTTTTCGGTGAGCCGTTAGCCGCCGTACAGTCCTGCGATGTCATGACCGACCCGACAGAGCGCGGCATGCTGTCCCGTGAGGGACCGTTTTTTGCGGCAACACAAACCTTCTCGGAATGCTGCCTGTCCGCCGCGCGGGGATATCGCCTGGCATTCGGTTTCCCCAGCGATCGCCATTTTCGTCTGGGACAACGCCTGGGCCTCTATTTCAAGCTCGACCAGATCGTCGAGCTCGCTTGGCACTGCCGGCCCGAGTCTCCGTCCCTCAGCTACAAGATAAGACCCTGGCAACATGCCGCGCACTATCAGCAGAAAGCCGAATACTGCTGGAGCGAAATGGCTGCTTCGTTTGCCGACTATGTCTTGCCGGTGCGCGACGCCGCCTTTCTCGAACACCGTTATTTGAAGCATCCACTGTTCAAGTATGACTGCCTGCTCGTGCAATCTCGCTGGTCGGCAAAACCGTTGGGGATTGCCGTACTGCGGCAGCATGATGACTGGGTTGAACTGATCGACCTGATCGGCCACCGCGACTCGCTCGCCACCTTGCTGGCAGCGGCCCGGCGCTTTACTGCGGCATCAGGTCGGCAACAACTCAGAGGATGGATCACCTCCGGCTGTGCGGCCTTACTGTCCACCGGCGACAACCAGATTTGTGAAACCGGTATAACCATCCCTCTTGCCAAGAACCCCGCTCTGGCGCGGATCAGCGAACGGAAATGGTTTCTGATGGCGGGCGATAGCGACTTTCATTGAGTCGAGGGGCAAGACTCTTCGAGTCTCCGCCCCACGATGGCTCATCCCGGCACCCGCGGCGTCTCGTCAACGGGACCGGTTCTCAGGATGCGTGGCGACCACAGACTCCCGACCACCTGCGAAGCAACGTCGACACGGTTGATATAGATGCGATCAAAATAACTGTTGAAATCAATGAGAAACTCGATTTCCGCAGCGGACAGCGAGCCCTGTGCATCAAGATGACACGCTTCGCCCCGTCGGCAGGCTTCAAACAATTCTTCAGGGCAATACCACCCCCGGCCAACCAAATCGGCCAACCTGAAAAGACGGGCTTGCCCCGGATTGATTGACTCACGCCCAAGATAAGCGCGGCGCAACAAATTGCTCTTCTTGGCTTGTCCCCGGCTATCCGAACTGGTCACCGATGCAACATGCAGACGATGTGCGTACAAGACCTCCGGCACGTATACAAAGCGGCCGAACTCCGCAATTTTTAATGCCAGCTCCCAGTCCTGGATCCCGCTATAGCGGTTCCCGAATCCGCCGGCCCGAACAAAACTATCCTTACGAATCACTTTCAGATGAGAGGCGATCATCCGATCGGCCAGGTCGCGAACAATACCTCGCTCGGAGGCAACCAGCTTGTATACCGCATCGAACAGCTTCTTACCGTTTGCATCGATATTGCGCCGATCGGTAAACAGATAGTCAGGGCAATCCTGCTGCGCAATTTCGTCGACTATCCGCCCCAAGGCGCCAGGGATCAGTTGATCGTCACAATCGACAAACGCAATGTAGCGCCCACTGGCCTCGGCAACGGCGGTATTCTGGCTTTCCGATATCCCCCGATTCGATGCATTGTGCAGGCAACGGACGCCGGGTAGTGGCGAAACCACCTCGAGAATCTGGGCAATCCGGGCATCGGTCGAACAATCATCGATACAGATCAGTTCGATGTTTCGAAGCCCTTGCGACAGAATCGAACCAAGACATTGCGGAAGGTAATCTGCATGATTGAAAATCGGAACGACGACCGAGAGTAAGGGCGCTCCTTCAGCACTCAATCCGTGGGAGGAACGCGCAAATTCGCGCAGTGCATCAATAGTCCATTCATTTTTCATGATTTAGACGTCATTGCCTTGATTTCATCTTGGTAAATCGGATTGCTGCGGTAATACTGGTTCAACCAGCGCAACGACTGTTCATGAAAGTCGGGGAATTCGTCACCAACCATACGGTCGAGAATCGATACTGCCTGCATCCACTGCCTGGCCATGCGAACGAACGAACGACGCATGCTGCCCTCGTGCATGCGATAAACCGCGCCGTGGAAATCGATGTATTTCGGCGTGAATCCCGCCTTGGCCAAGGTGCACCAGAAGAACCAGTCTTCCTTCGCGTGCAGATCGGTATTAAAACGAATTTCCTGCAGGGCCTGGCGCGAGAACAAACCGCAATGGATCGGAATGGATAACGAACGCTCCCATTTGAACAGGAAATCTGCCAGCTCGAAGGAGGCATGAATGGCGATCGTCTCATCCGTTTTGGCGTGCTCACTGAGCGCCGCATCGGCAATCAAATAATTGCAGATGGAAATATTCAAATTGCCGGCGAGCAAATGTTGCACCTGGATATTGAGCTTTCCAGGAACAAGCAGATCGTCGGCATCGAGGAATTGCAAGAACTGTCCACGCGAAGCATCGATACCGGCATTGCGAGCCGAAGACAACCCTCCGTTTTCCTGATTGATGATCTGCACATCGGGATAGAGTTGGGCAATATCCCGCAGGCATCTCAAGGTCAGACCGGCTGTACTGCCATCATTAACGACGATGATTTCCAACGGCCCATCGTACGCCGCGTAGGCGGATGCAATGCTATCGACCAGAAACTGGCCCTGGTTGAAGCAAGGAATGATGACCGAGACCAATGGCCACGACGCAGGAATATCTCCACCAAACGAACCGGCAGCAGGCAAGGCCAAGTACGACGTAGCCTGTTCCGCAGGCACGTCCTTGGCAATGGAAACAGGCAATGAATGCTCGCTCGGCGCAAGAACATGCGCCCCACGCCCCCAGGTTCGCAATTTGAAGCGTTGGGACTCAGACAAAGGCAGGCGAAAATAGAGCCAGCGCACCATGCCCGAACATCTGGCCCGTGCCAATACCGCCTGCTTCAGCCGGCCGACCACCGGCCCCGGTGCAATCGATCCGATACCGCCGGCTTCCAAGCCGACGACGCGGCGGAGGATTCTGGCTGAACCGCGGACAGGTCGCGTAATCCGCCATGAATTGGAGCGATAGATTCGCGCCAACTGCTGTTGGGTGTCGGCCAGCTCCTGCCTCACGCGCCCCAGTTCATGCCGATGTTCCTCTAGTGCCGCCGCGCTATCGCGCAGTTCAGCAACCGCCGTTTCCCGCGCCTGATCATTCTGGCGCGAGGAATCGAGCTGCAACTGCAACAAATCTATATGGTCGACACCTTGCTTGAGCAGAGCGTTCTTAAGACGGAGAGTTTCCTCGAAATGCGCGCGCATTCTGGCATTTTCCCGTTCGCTCGCATCAAGCTGTTCGCACAAATGGGTGGAGCGCTCCAACTCCGACGTCAAGGCTGCGATGACCTGCCGGACATAGGCCAGACGTTCGACCAGGACATCCGTTGCAACCGTTGCATGCCACTTCTCGACGATTTGACGCAGGGCCAGTAGCGAGCGCTGCGGTTCGGCGCGCACCCCTTCGCCACCCGCTGCATGGATGCGGTAAACGGCACCCACGGCCGGGACATGGATCATCTTGCCGTGGGTTGCTAATTGCAACCACCAATCCCAGTCCTCGAACAAGTCGAAACGCAGATCGAAGCGAAGGTCACCAACCGCCTCCGTCCGGAACAGGACCGCGTGAATGGGTAAACGGTTTTCGAAGGCTAACCGTTGCGCTTCGACAGCCCCGGAAAAACGCCTGATTTCACGCCATCGGTCGCCTTCGCGCTCGACACAGATCGTATCGGCATAAGCGGCAATATATTCGGGTGCCTTTTCCAGCGCCGAGCACAAGGCCGAAACATGACCGGGAAGCAGCCAGTCATCGTCGTCGAGAAAGAGCGCGTAGTCGCCAGTACACGCTGCAAGCAGCTGGTTCGCCGCAGCCGAGCGCCCCAGCGCGCAATCGGATTCCAGAATGCGAACCGGCACCGTTCC
>DAIMCQ010000309.1:0-5298 GCA_036726285.1 Azonexus sp. | reverse complement strand
TTGAAGGCGCCGGGGCCTTCGCTGGCGAAATACTGATCCAAGTTGGTGCCGAGTGCTTCACTTCGACCGTGCCCGGTGAGTTCGCAGGCCATCGGGTTCAGGTCGATGATGTTTCTTGCCTGGTCGGTAATGATGATGCCTTCGTGGGCTTCGGCGAAGACGCTGGCTGAGAGGTGCAGCGAGGCTTCGGCCAGCTTGCGCTGGGTGATGTCCGAAGCGGTGCCGCGATAACCGGCGAATTCGCCATTGCTATCGAATATCGGTTCGCCATGGGTCAGGAAGTAATGAAGTGTGCCGTTTGGGAAGCGCACGCCGTACTCCAGCCCGCGGAACACCTCATGTGCTTCGAGCGCGGTATGATGGGCGGCCCATTGTTCGGCGGTCAGGGTGGTGTCGAGTTCCCAGCGTGTCTTGCCCAACAGCCAATCGACAACTTGGGCGGGTTCCTGTCCCAGGCGTCCGGAACGTCGCTGGGTAAAACGGAACTGACGATCCTGCTCCCAGTAAACATCGGTGGAGAGGGTCAGCAGGCTGCGAAAACGGCTTTCGGAGTCGCGCAATGCCCTCAACTGCTGGCTGATCTGCTGGGTCATCCGGTTGAATGTTTTGGCCAGCAGGCCGATCTCGTCGTTCGAATCGATTTCCAGTTCGATGCCGTAATGGCCCTTGCCAACGGCTTCGCTGGCTTGTCGCAAGCGGCTGAGGTGTCGTGTCAGCCAGATAGCCAGCGCCGAGAGCAAGAAAATGGAGAGCACCGCTTCAAAGAATGCGATGACCAGGCTTTGTCGGATCAGGTGCTGCCGTGCTTCGGCGATGTGCTTGATCGAGATGCCGAAGTAGAGTTGCCCATAAACCTGACCGGAAATGACAATCGGAATGCGCGAGTGGAACATGTCGCTGTCTCCGCCGATGCTAACCCGGTCGTCACTAGCAGGAGGTGGGGTATCGATATTCCAACCTTCGGCCAGGATGGCCTTGCCGCGTGCATCGGTTAGCAGGAAGTAATGAATGCCATCACGTTGCCGGCTCTGGTTCAATGTGTCGGAAATCGGTGCATAGTCTTGGGTTGCCAGATCCGGGCCGATGGCGGCATTGAGCAGGATGGAGATTTCCTGGTGCTGCAACTCAACCTGCTTTTGCAGAATTTCGTCGATCAAGCGTAGGCCGTTCCAGGCCAGAATCGCGAACATCGCAAGCTCGATCAGGACGCTGGCAATAACCAGCTTCCAGCGCATTGACGGAGCGTGAATCCGCGTCATAAGCCCAGCTGCTTGCGGGTTTCCGCGAGATAAGGGTCGAGTGATTTCATGAATTCGTTATTGGTCGGCACGATGCCCTGGTACCTGCTTTGCTCAAGAAAATTGCTGCCCTCACTGGTTTTCGCGAGGCGCAGTAGCGATTTGCTGATTTGTTCACGCTCAAGAGGGGGAAGTCGTGGATCGAGCAGCAAAGTGACGTTCGGTAGTTCCGGTGAGCGGAAAATGCTGCGTACGGCATTGCGTTGCTCGGGCGGGCTTTGATCGAGTGCGAAATGAGCAATGATCGCTGCATCGGCTTCGCCGCGGGCCACGGTGAGGATGCCGGTGTTCTGGGAATTGACCGGTACATACTGTATATCGAGGTCGCGGATGCCGTTATCGGCAAAAATCTTGCTCATTGCAATGTTGACCAGAATGGAGCGGTCGGTCACGGCGACGCGCTTTCCTTTCAGGTCGCCGATCTGCTTCAGTGGGGAGTCCTTGCCGACCACGATGCTGGCGTGTAGCGGGCCGCTAAATCGGGCAACCGGCAAATAGTCGGCATCGACCTGGGCCAATCTGGCCTGGTGGGCGGCGGTGATGACCATGTCGAAGTCCTTCCTGAGTACACGCCGGGCAAAGGTTGGTACGTCGGGAGCGGTAAAGATTTCGACCGGCTTACCGAGATCCCTTTCGAGATGTTGGCGCAATGGCTGAAAGAGCGAGAGCAGGACGCTGGGGGTGAGATAAGGAATGACACCGATGCGCAAGCTGTCCTGACCGGCGTGCAGCGGCCCGGTCTGGGCGAAGCACAATACGAATGCCACCAACCATGAGTGCCAGGCTTGCATGTCATCTCCCCTCGTTATGCCCGGTAACTCCGGAGCATTTTTCGGCCAGTATAGGGGAGGCCGACCGACGGCTCAATCGATCTTCTGGCGTACCGCATCCGCCCAGCAGTTGGGCGTTTCGTAAAGGCGGACCTGTTCCAGCTGCAAGTGATTGCCGTAGGTGTCGCGATATACCGCGTCCAGGCGTTCGAAGGCAATATGGGCGAGGTTCTCGGCGGTCGGTACGCGATCGAGAATGACCGTCTTGTGGCCGGGCATGCCGTTGAGAAATTCGACGATTGCGGTATCGCCGGCATAGGTCAGGAAAGCATGGTCCCAGGCATCCACCAGGTGAGTCTTGGCCAGATCCTTGACCTGCGAGAAGTCCATCACCATGCCGTTGGCGGCATCGCCAGCTTTGTTGATGATGCTGCCGGATAAGGTGATTTCGATGGCGTAGCGATGGCCATGCATGTGGCGGCACTGGCTTTTGTGATCGGGAATTCGATGTCCGGCATCAAATTCGAGTCGGCGGGTGATCAGCATGGTGTTATTGCTCTGCAAGTCGGTTGCGGATTATACAATGCGCCATGCTTTCCACCGATGATCACCGCCGGGACAGTGCCGGTCTGCGCTATGTTTATCCAGTCGTTTCGCGCCGCGCCGGCGGCGTGTCGATCGGCATCAACCTGAACGTCAATAACGCCTGCAATTGGGCTTGCCTCTATTGCCAGGTCGAGAATTTGACGCGTGGCGGGCCGCCGCCGATTGATCCGGATTTGCTGGCTGACGAGTTCAGCTATTTTCTCAATCAGGCGCTGCACGGCGACTTCATGGTGCGGCAGGTCCCGCCGGAGGCGCGCAAGCTGGTTGATGTGGCATTTTCCGGAAATGGGGAGCCAACCAGCGCGCCGGAGTTTGCCGAAGCGGTTCGTCGTGTGGGAATGGTTCTTGAGCAATTTTCCCTGCGCGGTGCATTGCCGGTCCGACTGATTACCAACGGCAGCCTGTTGCATCGTCTGGAAGTGCAGACGGGGATTCGCCTGCTCGGCGACTTGGGCGGTGAGGTCTGGTTCAAGCTGGATCGGGCGGGGCCAGATGAGATCGCTGAAATCAATGGGGTGCCGGCCCAGGCTGATCGGGTTGCCCGGAACCTGGCCTTATGCGCCGGTTTGGCGCCAACCTGGGTGCAGACCTGTTGGTTTGCCCTGGATGGTAGGAGTCCATCGGCGGCGTCGCGGGCGGCATATTGCGATTTGCTCAAGCCCTTGGCGGGCAAGCTGGCTGGCATTCATCTCTATGGATTGGCTCGGCCATCGATGCAGCCGGCCGCTGCAAGATTGTCGCGTTTGTCTGCCCAGGAACTCGAAGCGTTTGCCGGTGAAGTAAACGAAAAAACGGGCATCCGGGTCAATGTTGCCCCGTGATGCCCGCTCGGTGGGCTGAGCGCAGGCTCAGCCTGTCACTCAGGCAGCTTTCTTGGTGCGGCTGCGGGCCGACTTCTTCAGCGACTTGAAGAGCTCCGGCTCTTGCGTCTTCAGATATTCGACAACATCCCAGTCTTCACGCTTGATCGACTTGATGTCGATCTGTTCGACGTGAACCAGGCGGAGCAGTTCGCGTACCGGCTTCGGCATGTTGCGGCCGCTTTCGTAGCGGGAGCCACCACTCTGGGTGACGCCCAGCGTGGACCAGAATTGCTGTTGGTTGAGCCCGAGTTTGCGACGGATTTCGCGGGCGTCGATTTTTTCGATGGTCTTGACAGAGGTCATAATCGATTCTCCATACGCTAGTGTTCTAGGGTTACCCAAGCATCCTAGCGATGTATGACTTAGGTAATATGACCTAGTGTATAGATGCTTATGACAATCCGCAAGCGCTTATGCCATAAAATTTTTTAACTGGCTCGATAGAAAACCATAATTATCAGAGGGTTGTTCCCTTGTTATGCCGGTCAGGCGAGCCTCTTGGCGGTCGGTCTTCCCCAAAGGGGGCTGATGTTCTAAGATCGGTCGGGTCAATATTTTTACTTTCGGGAGACTGCGATGCAGGTGCGGGAAATCATCCGGGTCAAAGGAAAAGCCTTGTATACGGCCACGCCGCAACAGTCTTTGGCTTCTGCCATCGATACCATGGCTGAGTTCGATGTCGGCTCGCTGGTCGTGATGAGCGACGGTGGCATGGCCGGCATGCTGACGTTTCGGGAGGTGCTGCAGTCGCTCAGGTCGCAGAATGGATCGGCCGATGCATTGACGGTTGGCGAGGTCATGGTCCGGAATCCGGTGACGGCTTTCCCCGAAATGGAAGTCAACGACCTGCGACAGTTGATGATCGAGAAGCGCTCCCGCTATCTGCCGGTACTTGAAGGCGAGATGCTGCTTGGGGTGATTTCATTCCTCGATGTCGCCAAGGCGGTGCTGGAAGAGCAGAGCCTTGAGAACAAGATGCTCAAGAACTACATCAAGAATTGGCCGGAAGATCCGCAGATCTGACGAGTCCGTTGCGTTTCTGTCAAAAAGCGGCCGTTGGCCGATTTTTTGTTGTCGCCTTTATCAACTCAGCGACTGTCCCAGCCATAGCGTTTGGTCCGTTGCCAACGGTTGTCACCCTGCTGGCGGGGCGCAGTCGGTGTTGTCGTCCGCTTTCCGATGGGCGGTTGGGTCGATCGTTTGCTGTTGTGGCCCGGGGTGGGAGAGGGCTTTTTGCTCGTCATGGTAAACTCCTGATTCCATTTTAGATCCTCATTTCCCATGTCCGGAAACACTTTTGGCACGCTTTTCACCGTCACGTCCTTTGGCGAATCCCATGGTCCAGCCATCGGCTGCGTGGTCGATGGTTGCCCACCCGGGCTGGAAATTTGCGAGGCGGATATCCAGGCTGAACTGGACCGTCGCAAGCCGGGTACCTCCCGCCACGTCACTCAGCGCCGCGAGCCGGATACCGTCGAGATTCTCTCCGGTGTATTCGAAGGGAAGACGACCGGGACGCCGATCGCCTTGTTGATCCGCAATCAGGACCAGCGTAGCAAGGATTACGGCAACATTGCCGATACCTTTCGGCCCGGCCATGCCGACTATACCTATACGCAGAAATATGGTTTCCGCGATTACCGGGGGGGCGGCCGTTCTTCGGCGCGGGAAACCGCAGTGCGTGTGGCTGCTGGCGCCATCGCCCGCAAGTGGTTGAAGGCGCGTTATGGCGTGACGATCCGCGGCTGGATGAGCGCGCTC
>DAIMCQ010000308.1:0-5317 GCA_036726285.1 Azonexus sp. | reverse complement strand
TCTTTTCCGACAAGGAGATTGCTATGAAAAACGGACGTTCTCTCGTCAGCCTGGCCCAGGAACTGGAACGCCAACTGCATTCGAAGAAGGACCTGATCGTGCCCTCGGCGCTGATACGCCATGCCACCGACGAGCAGGGCGAGACTCGTCTCGTCATCGAGGAAGGCGGCAACCCGGTCCAGTATGGCGTGACGCCCCTGGCGCGCCGCCAGTTGGCGGACAAGCTGAAGATTCCGTATGCCTATTTCGAGCGCATGCGCGAAGATCAGCCCACACTGCTCGATCGCAATGTGAACACCTGGCTGCAGAACGATGAAGACCGGCGCATGCTGCGCACCCTGGATGGTCAGGTGCGTGCCGTGCTGTCGGATCGCTATCGCCGCCTGGACAACTTCGACCTGGCTGAGAGCGTGCTCCCCATCCTGCAGCAGTTGCCAGAAGTGCGCTTCGAGTCGGTGGAACTGACCGAAACGAAAATGTACCTGAAGTGCATCACGCCGCGCCTAAAGTACGAGATGGCACCCGGCGACGTAGTGCAAGCCGGCGTCGTCATCTCGAATTCGGAGGTCGGCCAGGGCACACTGTCGGTGCAGCCGCTGCTGTTCCGGCTGGTATGCAGCAACGGCCTGATCGTCCCGGATCGCTCATTGCGCAAAACCCACGTCGGTCGCGCGCTCGGCGGCGAGGATGAACGCATCCAGGTCTACCAGGACGACACCCTGCAAGCCGATGACAAGGCCTTCTTCCTGAAGGTCCGCGATGTGGTGCAGGCTGCAGTGTCGGATGCGACCTTTCGCCAGACAGCGCAGAAGTTGCAGAAGACGCTCAACATCCCGCTGGTTGGCGACCCCGTCAAGACGGTCGAGGTGCTGGCTCAGCGCTACACCCTGAACGACGGCGAACGGGCCGGCGTACTTCGCCATCTGATCGCCGAGGGAGAGTTGTCAGGTTACGGACTGGTCAATGCGGTCACGCATTTCAGTCAGGAGGTCGAGGACTATGACCGCGCGACGGAGTTCGAAGCCTTGGGCGGTCGGCTGATCGACTTGTCGGCCCATGAGTGGAAAGGACTGGCCGAAGCGGCCTGATCCAGAAGCATGTTGAAAGCCGGCCGGGACATTTGTCCTGGTTCGGCATTCAATCACTCAAGAGCACTGTGCCCCCTATCTTTATTACCTCTCCGGCGTCACGAGATAGTCCATCCTGCACCGCGCCACTCACCAAGCGACAGTATCAATCAGCCCTTGAGTATGGCAAGAACGTCACCCTTCAAGCATTTCCGCAAATGCTATTGCCATTTCACTTCGATTATAAATAGACTGCCCACTTGCCTTGACCAGGCTGGCGCGCCGGATCGCTCACGAAGGTTTCCGTCTCCAATGCCTGATGCCCCCATCCCAACAGGGCCAACCGGAGAACAGGACCATGAGTCATGTGACGCTTACCGATGTCGAATGGATTAACCTGAATGTGCTTGCCGTCATTCGCGCCGGTCTACAACATGATCGGGCTTCAACCTGTTGCAAATTCTCACTCGATACAAAACTAGCCGACTACCTCAAGGGCTTGAGCCTCGATGAACTGTGGTCTCTGGTGCTTCATGTCGGCGACACGACCTTATTCCCGCCGCGTGCCGACCTGGTGACGCTGCTAAGTACGCCGCGAGCCCTGGCTGGCCCCATGGCCATCATTCATCCGTCCGCACCAATGGAAATTCGGCGCTAGGAAGACTCACATGCCGACCAGAGGCGACCGGCATTTGCACGCGATGCAACAGGCGAAACAGTTGGCTGCACTCGGCGCCCGCTTGAAAACGATTCACCTCATGACCGGCATGCCACCGCGCCAGGTACAGAGCCTTTTCTTCCCCGACGCACACACGATTCCCCGTGGCCGAGCCCCGGACTCGGCCGAGTGGTACCACGGTGCCAACCTCATTCTGCGCATCGATGCCTGCCTCATTGGTGCCAAGTACCACCAATTGCGCAGCCATGGCCTGACCGCCGCGGAAGCCTTGATCCTGGCGTATCGCGCCTATCAGTCGGTCACCCAGCCGCCTTACCGGATCAGCCTGGACCGGGCCTTCAACCTTATCTCCTACGTCGATGGCATCTGGCTGGCCAGCGCACCAACGCTGACCGTCCTGACTTGTCCTGGGTGCGGCTGCGAGTTCATTGCTGCGGTCGGCACCGTAGCGCACCACGGTGAACCTTGCCCCTTCTGCAAGCTGCTGGAACGCTTTCACCTGGACCATCGCATCCAAGCGTGTTACCCGGCTCGCCCTGCCCTCGACATGACCGAGCGCCAACTGGGCATGCTCGCGTTGTTTCACAAGCTCAGCCCCGAGGCCGAAGGCGATAGCCCCTCGGAATAGGTCCCGTTTCAGCGCGACAAGCGAGATAGCCGGCCGAAGAATGCCTACTTCGCATTCTTTCCGGCATCGCCGTACCGCCATGCCCGCCACGCCAACGCCTGTCACTTCCTACCCCGCCTCCGACCCAGGGTTCGCCGCCGTGCCGGTCGAGGATCTACTGGCGGGCGAAGCTGACCTGATCGCACGCATCAAGCTGTGTTACGGCATTGACCGGGACAGCTTCGAGCGCGATGTCCTATTGCTGGTGCGCCGCTACGCCGCCTGCGTGCATCTGCTGCCGGCGACCGCCGACAACTACTTCAGCAAGCCAGGCGGGCTCTTGCGGCTCGGCCTGGAGACCGCTTTCTTCAGCCTGCAAGGCACCGATGCACACATTTTTTCGGGGCGGATGAGCATCTCGGCACGCCGCCAACTGGAACCGCGCTGGCGCCATGCAACCTTCATCGCCGGTCTGTGCTGCGAATTGCACCGGCTGATGAGCCATATCATCGTCACCGATGCTGCCGGCGAGACATGGCCGGCCTTTCTGCAGCCGCTGGCCGACTGGCTGGCAACCCGGGGCAGCGAGCGCTATTTCCTGCGCTGGCGGCCCCAAGCCGTCGAGGCGCGCGGCTTGGGCCTGTTTGCCCTGCCCCATGTGGTGCCGCCCGCGGTGATGGCCGACCTCTCCGAGGGCAACGCAGTCATCGTGCCGCATTTGCTGGCCAGCATCGGCGGCATTCCGGTCTATCGCGACCACAACATCCTCGACGAACTGGTCCGCCGCTCGCTGGCGCTGGTCATCGACCGCAACCTGGTCGCCAGCGCCGACCGCTACGGTTCGCCGCAATACGGCTCGCACCTGGAGCGCTACCTGGTCGACGCCCTGCGGCGGCTCACCAGCGGCAACTCGGCCTGGATAGCCAACCGCGAGAAGTCGCGCCTGTGGTTCGGACAGGACGGGCTGTTCCTGGTCTGGCCTGGCGCCGCCGAGGATGTCCACCAACTACTCGAAGCCGACCAACTAGCCGGCATCCCCAAGGCGCCCGAGACCATGCTGGAACTGCTGCTGGCAGTTGGCGTGTTCGAAGCGGCAGCGGCGGGCCGCGCAACCTGGTCCATCCAGACGCCAGGCGCCAAGGCCCCGCTGGAAGCCGTCAAGCTCTCGGCCCCGGCCATTCTCCTCGCCGGAATCGATCCGCCACCCGTCACCTTGCCCCAGGCACTGGAATTCAAGCCAGCACAGGCGTCTGCGCCAGTTGCGCCGCAAATGCCTCCATCCATGTCACCGGTGAAGAGCGGCACCCAGTTGTCGCTCATTCCGCCGCCCGAGCCGCCCGCCGAGAGTGACGGCTACGTGGCGCCGGTCGAGGAAACACCCAGATCACCATCGCCGGAACCGTCGACACCGCCGACGGCCACATTCTCCTTGCAAGCCCCCATGCGTCTGAATCCAGTAGTTCGGGACGCCTTGGCTGATGCCGTTCGCACGCTCAACGATGGCATGGGTCCGCCCACCGTGTGCACCGTCGCCCAAGGAGTATTCGTACCGCTGGAGGAATTCGGGCGGCGCGGCGTCCAGCCTTCGCTGGCCATGCGAGCCCTTACCGAGGTGAACCTGCTGGTGAAACCAAACCGCAACGGCCCGCCGACGCTGTCGCGCGAATTCAACGGCAATCCCACCGTCGGCATCGTGCTCGATCCGCACTGCGTAAGCGGACTCGATCTGGCGGGCTTTGCCGAACCACCGGCGGAGGGAAGCTGAGATGCTGGTGCGCCGCTACGAAATGCCTTGGCGCCGGGCCTACGAGGTCTATGCCGGCATCGCCTGGTGGCTGGCGCTGCTCTATTTTCTGGGGGTAGGTGTAGCCGGCACTCTCCCCTTTCAATTGGCCCTGCCGCTGGCACTCGTCTGCTTTGCGATGGGCGTGTTGCGGGTGACCCAGGCCCTGCGCATGCTGGTCTTGCGGGCGTCGCTGGGCGGGCGCGGCATCGAGGTCGTCGGTACCGACGACCTGGCTCGATGGTGCCAGGATCCGGCCTTAGTGTTCCTGGGTTTCGGCTTCGAATGGCAGCCGGTGCATTCGCAGCGGCTCTACGAACTGTCCAAGGTCGACTACCGGGAGTTCGCCGTATCGCCGCGCCTGCTGCAACTTTTGGGCTACGACAGCAAGCCCCAGCCGGACGCCGAGATCGGTCTGCCCTATATCCATGGCGTAGAGCCCAAGGAAGGCCCGTTGCACCGGCCGCTGCAGAACTTCGAGGGCGGTACGTTGCTGGTGGGCACCACCCAGTCCGGCAAGGGAGTGGCACTCGCCAATCTGATCACCCAGGCGATCCGGCGCGGCGACGTGGTGATCGTCATCGATCCGAAGAACAGCCGGCGCCTGAAGCGGGTTGTGGAGCGCGCCTGCGCGGACTACCGCGAGCCGGACACTTTCCTGGAGTTCCACCCGGCCTTTCCGGAGCGTGGGGTAAGGCTGGATTTCACCTTCAACTGGCAGAAGCCCACCGAGATCGCCTCGCGTATCCAGTCCATCATGCCGCCGGACACCGCCGGCGCCTTCTCCGCCTTCGGCTGGGATGCCGTCAATGTCGTGGTGCAGGGCCTGGTCGAGATCGAAGAACGGCCGAACCTGATGAAACTGACCAAGTACATTGAGGGCGGCATCGAGCCGGTGCTGGAGAATTCGCTGCGCCGCTACTACGACCAGACCCTGGGTGCCGGCTGGCGCGAGTTACCCGAGATGAAGAAACTGCTGCACGATGCCCACCGCGGCAATCTGAAGCGCCCGTCGGAGGCCGCCAGCGCCGACCTGATGGCCTTCGTCGCTTACTACGAGCACCACATCGCCCAGAACCAGCGCAACAAGGTGATCGACGCCCAGGTGCGCACGTTCCGCCACAATCGCGAGCACTACCAGAAGATCACCGCCAACCTGCTGCCCATCCTGTCGATGCTGA
>DAIMCQ010000307.1:0-5333 GCA_036726285.1 Azonexus sp. | reverse complement strand
GCGCCGGAACTGTATATCTCCAATCTGCGCACCAGCGGCGGCAACGGCAAGGGCGGCAAGATCGAAGGCGCCGCGCAGTTCCTCGCAAAAGAGCTGGCCACCCGCAACTTCCACCCCGGCTACATCCAGGGCCTGATGGCCGAAGGCTACGCCGGCACGCTGCAGGTGCTCGACGGCATCAACAATTTCACCGGCTGGACCACCGTCGCCCGCGAAATCGTCCGCGACGACCAGTGGCAGGAGTTCGTCGATGTCTATGTCCGCGACAAGCACAAGCTGGGCTTGAAGGACTGGTTCGAGAAGAACAATCCACACGCGCTGGCGCAGAGCATCGAAAAGATGCTGGAAATGGCCCGCCATGGCTACTGGCAAGCCGATGCGAAAACCGTGGCCGAATTGAAACAGCGCTACCGCGAACTGGCTCAACGCTACAACGTGAAGAGCGATAACGCCGCCTTCGAAAAATTCGCCGCGGCCGGCTTCGGTCTTGCCGCCAGTTTGCCGGCCGCGCCCGCCCCCTCACCGACCCGGCCGCAAAGCGCCGCCGACCTTATGCCGCCCCCCGCACCGCCGGCCCCGCCACCGCTAACGGGAATGGTGCTGGAGAAGGTGGATAAGGCGATGCCGCCATCGCCCCCGCTCGCCCTGGCCGGCGGCGCGTTGCTGCTGTTGGCTGCAGCCGGCGGGGCGATGAGCGCGCTCAGACGCCAACGGAGCGCCGCGTGAACCATTCTCCGCCGCCTGCCGCTGCGCTACTCGTCATGCTGGTCACCGCCACGGCCATTGCCGAAGAGACCGCGACGCTCAAGGAAATGACCGTAACCGCCGATGCCGACGCCGATCAGGAACGGCATGCCGCGATCACTCAAAAGCAGGTGATTGACCGCAAGGAAATCGAGGCAATGGGCGGGCTGACCGTCGGCGAAGTGATCCGCAAACTACCGGGCATCGAGGCCGGCGCCCACAGCGGCGATGGCGGCCCGAGCGCCAACGCGCGCGGCATGGGACGCGACGCGGTGCAGTTTCTGGTCGATGGCGAGCGCCCTTCGGCCAATGCCCGCTACGCCTTGACGACGGTCGGCCGCCTGCCCTCGGGCGAACTGGAGCGCGTCGAGATTCTGCGCGGCGCATCGGCCGAACATGGCGGCAGTGCGCCGATCACCGTCAATCTGGTGATGCGGAAGGCACGGCCGAGCGCTTCCAGCGCGCTCAAGATGGCCGCCGGTTTGCGCGGCGACGAGCCGAATGCTCAGTTCACCCTGAGCCAGGGCGGCGGCAACCAAGCGTTTTCGTGGCTCGTTCCGCTCACCGTCAATCACCACGGCATGCCGCAGGAGAAAACTGCCAGCCGGCAACAGGCCAACAGCGGCACGCGCAGGCTCGGGCAAGAAGAACGGGAAACCAGCCCCTACCGGCTCGACGAATTCATCGTCG
Source organism: Azonexus sp. (assembly GCA_036726285.1). Classification (GTDB taxonomy): domain Bacteria; phylum Pseudomonadota; class Gammaproteobacteria; order Burkholderiales; family Rhodocyclaceae; genus Azonexus. The sequence goes on along the minus strand of DAIMCQ010000307.1, from coordinate 3,899 downwards.
CCCCCCGCCTGAGCTGGCGTGACGGGGAAGGCAACCTGACGCTGTGGCCCAGCCTCTATCACAACCGGGGCGAACGGCGCAGCGACTTCAGACGCGAGGCCTACGCCAACCCGGCCGCCGGCACGAGCCTGGCCGCCAACGGTAGCCGTCAGGAGCACGAGGACAGCCACCTGACCATCGCCCGCTTACGCGCCGAAGGCGATCGCAAAACCGGCCTTGGCAAGCTGTCCGGCCGTGTCGCGGTAATGAGTACCGAGCGCGCGCAGGACACCGAACGCATCTGGAACGATGTCGACGGCAAGCGCACCGCCGGTCATGAGGCAATCAAACGCAACGAACGGGAGTTCTCATCCGCCATCCGCCTCGACCGCGGCATTGACGACGGCTTGTTCTCCGCAGGTATCGAACAGAGTTGGCACCAGCGCGCCGACCGCCAGCGCCGTACTGGCAGCAGCCCTTACAGCGGCAATTTTGAGGCGCAGGCCAGGCAATGGACGGCATGGCTGCAACACGAGTGGCCAGCCTCCGCGACACTGACGCTGACCGGTGGCCTGCGCGGCGAAGCGATTGCACTCGAAGCCGACGGACGCCCGCGCCATGCGAGTCAATGGGCCCCCTCGCTGGCCGGGCGCCTGGAACTGGCAAGCGACCTGATCCTGCGTTCCTCGCTGGGTGGCGGCCTGAAAGCGCCGAAGCTCGACGAGCTTTCGAGCGTCAACATGCGGGCTGCCGGCATCAACAGCCCGCTTGAAGCCGACCGGTCGGGCAATCCGAACCTGCAGGCGGAGCGCAACATCAATTGGGAGCTGGCGCTCGACAAGCAGTTGCCCAATGCGGCCGGGACGATCGGCGCCAACGTGTACCTGCGCCGCACAACGGACTTCATCGAACGCCGCACCATCCAGGAAAGCACACAGGAAACTAGCCGCTGGGTCGATCGCCCCTATAACGAAGGCACCGCCCGTCATTGGGGCGTCGAAATCGACGCCAAGCTCGGGGGCGACGCCTTCGGCTGGAAAGGTGCCGCGATCCGTAGCCACTTGACGCTGCCCAAGGCCCGAGTAGACGACGCGCGCCTCGGCATCAGCCGCAGCGCCCGCGACCTGCCGCGCTACCAATGGAGCCTCGGCGTCGACCAGGCCCTGACCGGCTGGCAGGCGAGCACCGGGTTCCAGCTCAACCAGTACGGCTCGACGCAAACCGACATTCCCGGCGAACTGGCCAGCCGCCAGAAAGCCCGCACCCTTGCTCGACCTTTACGTCGCTCGTCGCCTGACGCCGCAATTCAACCTGCGGCTGGAAGCGCAAAATGTACTCGGCACCGAGACACGCCGCCTGTCCAGCGCCTGGTCGGGCAGCGACAGTTGGTCACTGGCAACAGGAGAACGGGGCCAGCGCAGCCTGTTGCTCGCGCTGGAGGGCAAATGGTGAAGCCGCCGAGTATCGAGCGCCATGCGCTTGATCGCCGGATCGAGCCGACGCCGCGTCTACAGCGAAAGACGAGAGAAGGTCGAGCATGAAACGATGGCTATCCGCACTGCTGTTTTCGCTCGTCAATGCTTGGGCTGCAGCCGGCCCCCAGAATTCACTCCCCGGCGGCCCGGAGTGCGCCGACCGGCAAGGCGCCGAAAGCCTTAGTCGTGAGTTTCTCGCCCTGGTGGATAGCGGCCTTTACGAAGCCGCCTGGGCAAGCGGCACCAGTTATTATCGAGCAACCCTGAATCGTCAGGAATGGCTGCAACTGGCCAACGACCTGCTTTCACCGACCGGCCAGCCGCCGAAACGCCAACTGCTTGCCTTCCGCCTGACCCCGGCAGCCGTTCTGCAGCAAGACACTCGCCTGGCGATATTCGACTATGCGGTGACCGCCAGCGATGGCTCCCGCCACAACGAACAGCTCGCCGTCGGAGCCTTGCCCGCCGAAGAATGCGGCATCGTCGCCTACCACATCGATGTCCGACGCATCGCCCTGAACCGACTGCTCGATGCCTTCCTCGGCAAGCTCAATCGAGCAGGCGGGCGCTTCGACTATAGCGACACGAGCCTGATCGAGATCGAACGGCTCTTGCTCGAACACGCCCCGGGCGGCGAACCTCGCGCCCGGCAGACCACAGGAGCCGACTATCGCGCCTTCATCTATTTGCTGGGACAGTATCTCGGTGAAGTGCTGGTCCGTCAGCATGCTGGAAACTGGAGCCACTCGCCCAGCCCGGCCAATCAGCAACGGCCGCTCATCCTGATGCCCGACGGGCGCCGGATCGATCCGCATCGAATGCTTGCCGACTTCGCCCGCCATCCCGCTATCGGCAGCTTGCGCCGGACGTTCGAGCACGAACTCGCCATACCGTCCCTACAGCCCTGATTTTTTCCCCAACCGGAGTCCCTGATGCAAACCAACCTGATCGAACTCTCGATGTACCAGCTTTCGCAGCTCTTCCTGATCCCGACGCTGCTGCTGATCGCCGCCCTCTTTCTTTACGCCTTCTGGGTACTCGGCGAATTCGCGCTGCTTGCCTACTATCGCCGACGCGGCCAGGGCCGCCCACTGGTCAGCCTCTTTCGGCAAAACCTGGGTTTGAGCACCGACCAACTCGACATCATCGCCCACAAGCAGCTCGAAACCCCGCGTATCGCCAGCCGCGTCACGCCGATGCTCGGCCTGGTCGCCACCATGATTCCCATGGGTCCAGCCCTCAAATCCTTATCCGACGGCAACCTGGCCAAGGTTTCGGATAATCTGACCGTCGCCTTTTCAGCCGTCATCCTGGCCCTGATCGCCGCCTCGATCACCTACTGGGTCGTCAACATCCGCCGTCGCTGGCTGGCCGAAGAAATCCTCGAGATTGAAACGATGCGGAGCCAGCAAGCATGAGCCTCAAGCTGTTGCACGAACCCGAGACCGAAGACCCGATCCTGTCGGTGGTCAATCTGATCGACATCTTTCTCGTCATCATCGCCGCCCTGCTCATCACGGTGGCGCAAAACCCGCTGATCAACCCGTTCAACAAGCAGGACGTGACGGTCATCACCGACCCCGGCAAACCGACCATGGAAGTGACGATCAAGAAAGGCGAAAAAATCGAACACTACAAGGCCAACGGCAACATTGGCAGCGGCGATGGCGAAAAGGCCGGCGTTGCCTACCGGATGAAGAATGGCTCGATGGTCTACGTGCCGGAGGGGAAGGAATAAACCGTTACCACGGAATCGTCTCCCCTCTCCTCGCCGCCGCACGGTTCGAGAAAGGGGAACGAGCCGGCTGCTGCAAAAGCCCGCTATCGGCTCAGGAGGCCTTGTCGGACGGTCCGAACATCGCCATCAAGGTGAGGTGCTCGGTAATGTCGAAAAACGAGTGTTTGGTCGTCGCGCTGACAAACAACGCCATGCCCGGCCCAACTTCCTGCTCCTCATCGTCGATACGTAGCCGGGCCCGGCCTTCGAGAACGAGATACAGCTCGTCTTCAAGATGCGGCGCCTGCATGTCCTTGGCTCCGGCGGGCAGCCGGTAGATCGCGCAAGACATCTGTGCGCTGCGGAGAAATTCAAAAATGCAGGGCTCGTCGCCAGCAACCTTGCTTTTGAGTTCGTTAAGATTGAAGACTTTCCACACGTTTGCAGCCCCCTCGAAATACTGTCGTTGCTACGATCATGCAGCAGCGCAAAGAAAGGCCCTTCCGCCCCTCCCGACGCGCCGCATTCGCGCTAGGCCAAACTTTTTTGACGGACCCGGAAGCGTATTGAGCGATCACGCTTTCGGGCCGGTCAACTATTCCTGGTCGCAGCTTAGCGCATCTGGCGCGCCATCAGTTGCCCCATCATTCCCACTCAATGGTCGTTTGCAACAACAAGTCGATATTTTTCAATAACATAAAACACTCATAACAATAGATACCATGGAA
>DAIMCQ010000306.1:0-5341 GCA_036726285.1 Azonexus sp. | reverse complement strand
GCCCTCCCCCTGGCGGCATCGCTTCGAGGCGCTGGCGCAACTCGGCGATTTCCTTGCGCAGCACGATCTCGCGCGGCGTGAAGCCGGCGTTTTTGAGCACGCGATTGAGCATGCGCTGCTCCGGTGAAACCAAAGGCTCGTCATCGAATACCAGCGGCTGTCCGGCCCCCGGCAAGGCGTCCAGTTCGCCCCGCTCGATCGCCTCGCTGATTCGCCGCTCGGCCAGCATCTCGAAAATCTTGCTCATGGTGCAAGGCTAGCATGGACAAAACGGCGCTGCCGATTCCACAGCGCAATCGCTTGCCTGCCCGATCAACTATGCATTACCGTCAAGGCAAGGCCCGTTTTTCACGGCTCGCCCCCAGGCAAATTTCGACTCAAGCAAAACCGGGACTGACACCATGGCAATCGGCTGGCTAAGCATACTCAAAGCGGTTCCCTGGACCGACGTCGTTACCAACGCCCCCAAGCTTGCGGACGGGGCGAAAAAATTGTGGGAGACGGTGGCCAAGAAGAGGTCGCCGGTTGAACCAACCGGCACGTCGACCACGCCTGTAGCGAACAGCGCTACCCTGGAGGCGCGCGTCGCCGAATTGGCGAGCGAGATCGCCCGACTGGAGCAGGAAATGCTCGATTCTTCGCGGCTGATCAAGGCTCTGGCCGAGCAAAACGCCCAGCTGGTCCGACGGACCTACTGGCAGAACCGCCTCCTGCTGCTTATCGGCCTGCTTGCGGCAGCCGCCCTGATCGTGGCCTCGGTGCGCTGAAACTGTAGCGCGCCACGGCATATAATCCACGCCCCGGCCTTGCCGCCGCCCGACCGTTTGCCCGAAGCACCATGACCGAAACCCGCCTGCTTGCCGATCTCGCCGCGCAATTGCAAGACATCGCCGACAACGGCCTGACCCGCCGCCGCCGGGTATTGCAATCGCCCTGCGGCCGGATTGCCAGCGTCGACGGACGCGAGCTGCTCAATTTCGCCAGCAACGACTATCTCGGCCTGGCCGGCAATCCCGAAATCGCCCGGGCCATGGCCGATGGCGCACTGCAGTGGGGAACCGGCAGCGGCGCCTCGCACCTGGTCAGCGGCCATCTGGCGCCGCACGAAGCGCTGGAACAACAGATCGCCGCCTTCGTCGGCTTTCCCCGTGCCCTCAGCTTTTCCACCGGCTACCTGGCCAATCTCGCCATCGTCCCGACCCTGGCCGGCCGCGGTGCGGCGATCTTTGCCGACAAGCTGAACCACGCCTCGCTGATCGATGCCGTGCAACTAGCCAAGGCCCAGGGCGCCGACAGCCAGCGCTACGCCCACAACGACGTGGCGGCACTGGAACGTTTGCTGGCCGCCAGCCCGGCCAAAACCAAACTCATCGTCACCGACGCCGTCTTCAGCATGGATGGCGACCTCGCCCCGCTGCCCGCCATCCTGGCGCTGGCCGAGCGCTACGACACCTGGCTGGTGATCGATGATGCCCATGGTTTCGGCGTCCTCGGGCCGCAAGGCCAGGGTAGCCTGGCGCACTTCAACCTGCCGGCCTCGCCCTGCATCCTGCTCATGGGCACGCTGGGCAAGGCGGCGGGTGTCGGCGGCGCCTTCGTGGCCGGTGCCGACACGGCCATCGAATACTTGCTGCAACGGGCGCGCAGCTACATTTTCACCACCGCCGCACCGGCGCCGGTGGCCTGCGCGCTGCGCTGCAGCCTGAGCCTGATCGAACAGGGCGAGGCCTTGCGCCGCCAGCTGTTTGCCAACATCGCCCAACTCCGCGACGGCCTCTCCGGCCTGCCGTGGACGCTGCTGCCGTCAGCGACCGCAATCCAGCCGCTGATCGTCGGCAGCAACGAAGCCGCCGTTGCCCTGTCGACGGCGCTCTGGGAACGCGGCCTGTGGCTGCCGGCAATTCGCCCACCGACCGTGCCCAAGGGCACGGCACGGCTGCGTATTTCGGTTTCCGCCGCCCATACGGCGGACGACATCGCCCGCCTGGTCGATACACTCAAGGAACTGGCATGAGTGCCGCCCGCTACTTTCTGCCAGGCTGGGGGCTGGGGCGGGGTGCGCTGCAGGAACTGGCCGACACGCTGCAGGCCGGGATCATCGACCTGCCCGGCTATGCCGACAGCCCACCGACCGACGATTTCGACCAGGCCGTGGAGGCCGTCGCTGCCCGTCTGCCCGCCGGAGCGACATTGGCCGGCTGGTCGCTCGGTGCCGAACTGGCGCTCGCTGTCGCCGCCCGCCATCCGGACAAGGTCGGCAAGCTGGTGCTGATTGCCGGCACCGCCTCCTTCGTCCAACGCGACGGCTGGCCGCACGCCATGCCGCCGGAGACGCTGGCTGAATTCGCCAACGCCATCGCGACCGATCCCGACGCGATGCTGCGCCGCTTCGTCGGCGGCTTCAATCGTGGCGATCGCCGCGCCAAGGCGGTCACCCTGCAACTGCTCAAGCAAGCCGGCACCTGGCCAGCGAGCGCCGTGTTGAGCAATGGCCTGAACTGGCTGCGCGACGTCGATCTGCGCCCGCTGGCCAAGCGGGTCAAAGCCTCGACGCTACTGCTGCACGGCGCCAACGACCCGCTGATGCCGCTGGCTGCGGCCGAGGCGCTGGCCAAGCTGATCCCGCAGGCCGAACTGGTCGTTCTGGCCGACTGTGCCCATGCCCCCTTCATTTCGCAGCCGGAGGCCTGCGCCACCAGTCTGCGCGCCTTCATCGATGCATAAGCCGCCCAAGGCGCGGGTTCGGGAATCCTTCGAACGCGCCGCCCCGACCTACGACAGTGCCGCCGAAGTACAGCGCCGCATCTGCCGCCGTCTGGCCGACGGACTGGCCGCTAACCTGCAACCGGGCCGGGTGCTCGATGCCGGTTGCGGTACAGGTTTTGCCCACCAACTGTTGCAAGCCCGCTTTCCCGCTGCCCAGACCCTGGCGCTCGACCTCTCGCCGGCCATGCTGCGCCGTACCGCAGCGGGCTGCCAGCGCATCGCCGGCGATCTCGAACATCTGCCGCTGGCCACGGCCAGCATCGATCTCTACTGGTCGAGCCTGGCGCTGCAATGGTGCGATCTGGCCACCGCCTTCGGCGAAGCCGCCCGCGTTTTGCAACCGGGCGGGCAACTGGCCATTGCCACCCTTGGCCCGGGCACCTTTGAGGAATTACGCCAGGCCTTTGCCGGCGTCGATGACTACCAGCACACCCTGGGCTTTCATCGCCCGACCGAGATTACCGGACTGGCCGCCGCAGCCGGCCTGTCGGTCAGTCATCTCGAAACGGCCCACGAAGTCATCGACTACCCGGATTTCCGGACCATGCTGCGTGCCGTCAAGGCCGTGGGCGCCAACCAGCTGGGCGATGGCCGCCGCACCGGGCTGATGAGCCGCAGCAGTTTCAGCCGTGCCGAGCAGGCGCTGGAAGCCCGGCGCAGCGCCGCCGGCCTGCCGCTGACCTACGACGTGATGATGCTTTACGCTCGAAAATGACCCACAACGCTTATTTCCTGACCGGTACCGACACCGAGATCGGCAAGACTTTCATCACCTGCGCCCTGCTCCACCGGGCCGGCCGCGACGGGCGCAAGGCCGCCGGTTTGAAGCCGGTTGCCGCCGGCACCGATGCTTCCGGCCGCAATGACGATGTCGAGCAGATTCGCGCCGCCAGCGTACTGACCCTGCCGTCTGAAATGGTCAATCCCTATTGCTTCAAGGCGGCCATCGCACCGCATATCGCGGCGGCTGAAGAAGGTCGCCGGATCGAGTTTTCGGTCATCGCCTCAGCCACCGCTGCAGCCCGACAGCAGGCCGAGTTGCTGATTGTCGAGGGCGTCGGCGGCTTTCGCGTGCCGCTCGGCGAGGATGGCGACAGCGCCGATCTGGCAGTTGAACTGGGGCTACCTGTCATCCTGGTGGTCGGCATGCGGCTGGGCTGCATCAACCATGCCCTGCTCAGTGTCGAAGCGATTGCGGCGCGGGGACTTGAACTGGTCGGTTGGGTCGCCAACCAGGTCGATCCGGCCATGTCGCGCCAGGCGGAAAACCTGGCGGCGCTGCAGGCGCTGATCGGCGCCCCGCTGCTCGGCGTCGTGCCGCGGCTAGCCAGCGGCAATCCGGCCGAAGCCGCCAGCTTCCTGCAATTGCCCGGCTGACGGGCCAGGACTGCGCCGGTAGCCGGTGGCAACTCAAACCTGGCGCAGCACCCCAGCCACTTCGCGCAGGCGCGCCTGCAGGAGACTGACCTTTTCCGCCAAGCCTGTCGCATTGCCTTGCTTGGCCTGCTGTTCGACGACATGCGCCTCGGCCGCCCCTTCGTCATCGGAGAATGTCGCCAACAAACCCTTGATGGTATGCGCCTCGCGCTGCAAGGCCGGCAAGCTGCCGCCGTCAAGAGCGCCAGCCAGCGCCGCGCAATTGTTGTCGACATCCTGCAGGAACATATCGACCATCATCGCGTAGATATCTTCGTCACCGCCCAGTCTCTCAAGGATCGGCTCGCGCTCCAGCTTGAAATTCCCCAGCATTGTTTACCTCCGGTCCTAGGTTCTTCCTATTCGGACATCTTGTTTTTGTCAGTGTAGCAGCCGGCAATAGCCGTCACCAATTCATCAACCCGGATCGGCTTGGAAACATAAGCGTCCATGCCGACGGCAAGACAACGTTCGCGATCGCCGGCCATGGCATTGGCAGTCATCGCAATAATCGGCGTATGCCTGCCCTGGCCGGCTTCACGTTGGCGGATACGCGCCGTTGCCTCGAAGCCGTCCATGACCGGCATCTGGACATCCATCAGGATCAGGTCAAACTGTCGCCCAGCCGAAAGATCCAGTGCGACGCTGCCATTCTCGGCCAGAGTCACGCGGTGCCCTTGCTTGCCGAGTAGCGCGACCGCCAGCTTTTGATTGACCAGATTGTCTTCGGCCAGCAGGATATCGAGCATCCGCGTGGCCCCCTGATGCGGCGAGGGGGCAAGCGGCGTATCGGAAAGATCGACCGCCTCGCCAAGTAAGCCGCGTATTGCCAAGCGCAACTCATCGCGCAATACCGGTTTGGTCAGGTAAGTGCTCACGCCCAGCCCACGGCAGCGCTCGGCCTGCGCCCTTAAATCGCTCGGCGAAATCAGCATCAGCACTTTCGGTGCGTCGTCCCCAACCGGCAAACGGGAAACCACGTCAAAACCGCTGGCTTCGCCCAGATCGGCATCGACCACCACAAGACGGCATGCCGTTTCGGCGATGATTTCCAGCGCCGCCTGGGCCGAATTGGCCTGCCTGATCAGCCCCCCCCAGGTAGCGGCCTCCGCCGCCAGCGCCTGGCGGGTCAAGGACAGATCATCGACGATGAGCAGCG
>DAIMCQ010000305.1:0-5341 GCA_036726285.1 Azonexus sp. | reverse complement strand
CGCGAGCACTACCAGAAGATCACCGCCAACCTGCTGCCCATCCTGTCGATGCTGACTTCGGGCGACCTGGGCCGCAGCCTCTCGCCCGATCCCTTCGACGCCGACGATAGGCGGCCGATCATGAACTTCGAGAAGATCGAGCGCGCCGGCCACGTGCTCTACATGTGCCTGGACTCGCTGCCCGACCCGTCCGTCGCCTCAGCCATCGGCGCCCTGGCACTGGCCGATCAGGCAGCGCGCGCCGGCATGCGCTACAACCTGGGCGGCTACCGGCGCATCGCGCTGTTCGTCGACGAGGTATCGAACGTCATCAACCAGCCGCTGATCGAGATCCTCAACAAGGGCGCCGAGGGCGGCATCTTCACCACCTGCGCGATGCAGACCCTGGCGGACCTGGCCAGGCGGCTGGGCAGCGAAGACGCGGCGCGCATGGCGCTGGGCAACCTCAACAACCTGATCGCGCTGCGCACCAAGGACCGGCCGACCCAGGACTTCGTGGTTGAGACCTTCGGCAAGACGGCGATCCATACGGTGCGGGTGGGTCTGAGCCACGGATCGGATGCCCATCTGGGCGACTTCTCGTCGAGCTATTCCACCCAACTCACCGAGAGCTTTGAGGAGATGGTGCCGGCCGATGTGCTGGGCAAGTTGCCCAACCTCCAGTACTTCGCCTCGGTGTCGGGCGGCCGGATCATCAAGGGACGGTTTCCGATCCTCGATCCCGATGCGGAGTCGTGCCGCGCCCCGGGAAAGGCGACCGCATGATCCGCGCCGTCGCCGTGTTGTCGTTACTCGTCCTGCTGGTCCTGGTGTTGTACGTTCCGTCGGCCCATCCCCCGGAGCGCTTCCTCGCGCAGTTACGCGCCGAGCATGAGGCGGCCACCGCCTACTGGGGCGCCGAGCCCGCCACCCGCATGCTCAATCGGGCGATGCGCATGCAAGATTCGACAGCCGAAGTCACGCCAATTCCTGCCGCAAAGGATGCGCCTTCGCCAGCGGGCGTGAACGGCGCGGTGTCCCGGGAGATGTCCTCGGTCAACCAGCGCCTCTTCAACAACGCCTACTTCCGCTCGGTCGATGCGTTGCTGCTGCTCGCCAGCTATCGGCTCTCCACCTTGCTGGAATGGCTGCCCTGGCTGTCTGGATTCGTCTTGGCTGCCCTCGTCGACGGCGGATTCGTGCGGCTCATCAAGGCCAAGGAGTTCCTGCAGCACGATCCCGAGATGTTCGCGCTGTACGCAAGCCTGGGGATCATGATCCTCTGCGCGACGGTCATCGGCTTCGTGCTGCCGGCGATGCTGCATCCTCTGCTGCTGCCTTGCGTGCCACTGGTGGTTGGCGTACTGATCGGCCGGGCGGTGGGATGTTTTCACCGACGTGGATGAGGCATTAGCTGCGTCAGGTGTCGGCCCACTTGGCTGCATATATAAAAATCGACCCGACTCATCCCCTTTTACAGTTGCCCACCAACTGGCAAGGACAGCGTGAATCGTGTGATGCCTTCTGCCGAACTTACGCTGACATCACCACCATGAGCGATCAAAATGGAGCGCGTGATGGCTAATCCCAGGCCTGAGCCTTCGGTTGTTCGTTGGCGGGCACTGTCGGTCCGGTAGAAACGATCAAACAGGCGAGGCAGATGCTCGGCCGCGATACATGACCCTGTGTTTTCCACTGTCAATTTAACCGCCTCATCGCCCTGCGTTTCGATCCGGACCGTTACCGTTCCACCGACTGGGGTATAGCGCAGCGCATTGGAAAGCAGGTTACTGATCGCCCGACGTAGCATCAGACGGTCGCCGGATACGGTGCCATGACCAATGACAGACAAATGGATTTCTTTTTCCTCGGCTAGCACCCCGTAGAACTCCAGCAATTCGGCAACTTCATCGGCTAGTTCGAGTGGCTCCGGGTGCGGGATGAGTTGGTTATTTTCTGCCTTAGCCAGGAAAAGCATATCGGCGATCATCCGGGACAGGCGCTCGAACTCCTCCGCATTGGAAGCCAGTATGTCCCGATATTCGTCGGCCGTTCTGGCTCGCGACAGCGTGACCTGGGTTTGGGTCAGCAAGTTACTGACTGGTGTTCTCAGTTCATGGGCAAGGTCAGACGAAAAATCCGACAGCCGCTGGAAGGACTCTTCCAGCCGAGACAGCATGTCGTTCAAGGTGCTCGCCAAGTCGCCCAGTTCAAGGGGAATAGCCTCGACTGGCAGACGGGTGTGCAGTCGGTTGGCGGTGATCGCGGCAGCTTGACGCTTGATCGTCTGCAGCGGCGCCAGTCCGCGCCGGACGACAAACCAGCCGAGCAGGCCCATGGCCAGCGTGGCGAGTAGCATGAAAACCCACAAGGTTTGCCGGAACGCGCCCATGAAATGCTCGTGATGCGATATTTCGGTAGCCACCACGACGGTGTACGAGTACCCCGCCTGGCCTCGGGTGGTCAGTGTGGCCGAAATGCCTCGCCATGGGAGACCATCGTCGGCGACCCATTTGATCGGGCGTCCACCACCGGTCGCCAGTCGATCGCTGAGCAATTCAGTGGGCAGAACAAGCCCTACATGGGCATCCAAGCGTTGCCGATTAGGTCCGACTACGGCAATGACCAAACCGTGATGCCCTGTCAAAGCCTCATCCAACTGTTTTGCCAGCGTCTCGCCACTTGGCGTGGCCAGCGCTTTCTCAAGAACATGCTTGGCCAACTCCATTTTGCCGGCCAGCACCTCGATGTCCTGCTCTTCGAAGTGTTGTTCCACCGAGCGCCCGATCAACAAGCCGAGCAGGAACAGCACGAATACCGACGCCAATGCAAACCACAAGGTCAAGTGAAGCGTCAGCGATCGACTCCGTGTTTGACTCAATCGGTAATCTCCAGAACGTAGCCCATCCCCCTGACCGTGCGTACCAGCTTCGGTTCGAAGCCTTCGTCAATCTTGACCCGCAGGCGTTTGATGGCGACTTCAATGACATTCGTGTCACTATCGAAATTCATGTCCCAAACCTGAGAAGCGATCAACGAACGGGGCAGCACTTCACCCTGGCGGCGCAGCAATAATTCGAGCAAGGCAAACTCCTTGGCGGTCAGATCGATGCGTTTCCCCGCACGGGTTACCCGACGGCGCAGCAGATCGAGTTCAAGGTCGGCGGCCCGCAGAAACTCCGACTCTTTTGCTTTCCCACCTCGCCGCAACAAGGTCCGGACGCGAGCCAGCAATTCCGAAAAAGCAAACGGTTTGACCAGATAATCGTCAGCCCCCAACTCCAGGCCTTTGACCCGGTCTTCCACCTGATCCCGGGCGGTCAGGAACAGTACGGGTATCTCCTTCCCGGCCCGCCGAATTCCCTGCAACACCTGCCAGCCATCGATACCCGGCAGCATGACATCGAGGATGGCCAGATCATGCGCCTCGGTCAGCGCCAGATGCAAGCCATCCAGGCCGTTCGCCACCAGATCGACCACGAAGCCAGCCTCAACGAGGCCTTGTTTCAGGTATATCCCGGTCTTTGGTTCATCTTCCACGACCAATATTTTCATGACGCTCTCCACCAACCGTTGGCTATCGTTGATGCATTTTGCGTCGGATTCAGCATCGATCGCCCTAGATTACGCAAATGTAATCCGTAAGTCAGCCGATTGTTGGTTTCGCGAAAGCATGATGTCCACCATGGGAGCGATAGATTCCCAAGACTCTCCTTTCCCCACGGAGGCAGCATGAAATATAGGACATTGATCCTTGTCATCGCCATGAGTCCGGTATGGGCCGATGACCACGCATCGCCAGCGTCGACGCCAACTGCCGGCTACCGGTCGGTATTTGTCGACTACAAACCCATGCCGGACGAAACGGTTCAGGATTGGCGGCAAGCCAATGACCGGATGGGGCGCTTGCGAGGCCATATGGGGCATCTCGATGCAGAAAATCTCGCACCTTCGAAAGCCGAGCAACATTCGGGAACAGCAACCGAAGCCGCTCCGCGTGAGAAGAAATAAGCCATGTTTTCCCATCTCCCCGAAGGGCTGTACAGCAGCGGCAAGCGCGCCTGGTTCGTGATTGCCCTGACGAGTTTGGCGGGATGCGCCACTTTCTCCAATGACGGAGGATTCGGCAGCGTTGAACAGACCGTCCAGGAGCGGCTCGGCAAGGAAGTGAAGTGGGCACGTAGCGACAAGGAGCGCGTAACCCTGCAAACTCGCGTCAATGAGCTCCTGGCGCAGCCCTTGACGGCTGCCGATGCCATTCAACTGGCGCTCTTCAACAATCGCGGGTTACAGGCCAGCTTTTTTGATCTGGGGATCAGCGAGGCCGATCTGGTGCAAGTCGGTAGGCTCCCCAATCCGCACTTCTCGATGCTGCGAGCCAGCAAACCGGAAAACGGGATTCGCGAATACAAGATCGAACAAGCGCTGACCTTCAATATCTTCGCCTTGATCACCATGCCACTGGCAGTCGAGGTCGAGCAGCGCAATTTCGCGCAAACCCAGCGCCTGGCGGTCATCGACGTTGCCCGTCTGGCCGCCGATACCCGGCAAGCCTATTTCACCGCCGTCGCAGCCGAAGAGTCGGTGCGCTACCTGCGCAAGGTCAAACAGGCTGCGGAGGCCGGCGCCGAACTGGCCCGCCGGATGGCGCAGGTGGGCAACTTCAGCAAGTTGCGTCAGGCTAGGGAACAGGCGTTTTACGCCGATGCGGCGCTAAACCTGGCGCGGGCGGAACAGGCGGCGACCTCCTCCCGGGAGCGCCTGGCCAGAATTCTTGGACTGGCGGACCGATCGGCCTTTCAACTCCCCGAGCGTTTGCCGGACTTGCCGACGGCCGTCAATGAACTCCCCGTCCTGGAACAGGCGGCCCTCGACCAGCGCCTCGACCTGCAAGCCATTCGTCTCGAAACCGAAGCCCTGGCCAGTAACTTGGGATTAAGCAAGGCGACCCGCTTGATCAACGTTCTGGAAGTGGGGCCAGCCCGCGTGCTGGAAGGCGCCCGGGACAGCGGTTACAAGAAAGGTTATGAAATCAGCTTCGAACTGCCGATCTTCGATTGGGGTAGCGCCAAAGTGGCCAAGGCCGAGGCCATCTATATGCAGGCGATCGAGCGTGCGGCTGAAGCGGCGACGAATGCGCGCTCGGAGGTTCGCGAAAGTTATCACGCCTATCGGACCCACTACGATATCGCCCGCCATTATCGCGACGAGATCGTGCCGCTCCACCAGCGGATCGCCGAGGAGAACGTGCTGCGCTACAACGGCATGCTGATTGGCGTGTTCGAGTTGCTTGCCGATGCGCGAACCCAGATCGCCACCGTTAACAGCTATATCGAGACGTTGCGAGACTTCTGGATTGCCG
>DAIMCQ010000304.1:0-5361 GCA_036726285.1 Azonexus sp. | reverse complement strand
TTCGACGCGCTGGCGCTCCTTGTTCCCATTGCTTTCGACGTAGGCGCGCAACGCGCTGTCGGTGGCCAGGGCCCGCAGGTCGCCGATCAGCATTTGCACCCGGCGGTCGAGCACCCCGGCGCCGAGCTTGACGTTGAGCAACTCGCCGGTTTCGATCCGGGTGCGCTCGGCAAGGCGCTGGCTGTCGATGTAGAAATAGGTCACGAGCAGGATGACACCGGCCATCGGGGCAAACCAGCGGAGAAATTCGATGGCCGGGCGCTTCACGATGCCCCCCGCGCCGTCACAACGCTGGCGGTGTGTTTGACCATGCGAAATGCCTCGCGAATGTGTTCGCGCAGTTGATCGTCGTCCCAGGGTTTGCTCAGGAACTTGTAGATGTCGCCACGGTTGATCGCCGCCGTAACCGGCTCAAGCTCGTTATAGCCGGTGAGGACGAGGCGGACGGTGTCCGGAAAGCGTTGCCTGACCCGGGTCAGGAATTCGGTGCCACTCATTTCCTGCATGCGCTGGTCGGAAATGATGACCTGGATCGGCTCCCGTGCCAGGTGCTCGAACGCTTCGCTCGGGCTGCTTGCCGTCATGATCGTGTAGCCCTCGCGGCGCAGCAGACGGGAGAGGGCACTCAGCACATTCGGCTCGTCATCGACCAGTAGCAGTTTTTGCCCGCCCTTGCTGGCAGCTTCCTGCTGCGGCAAATGCTTGTTGCGCAGCAGCAAGGGGCCAAACTCTTCGGCCGGCAAGGGGCGGCTGAACAGGAATCCCTGCATGGCATCGCACCGTCGGCTGCGCAGGAAATTGGCCTGGGCTTCCGTTTCCACGCCTTCGGCAAGAACCGCCAGATTGAGGCTGCGCGCCATGACGATGGCGGCGCTTGCCATCCCGGCATTGATCGGGTTGTCGATGATGTCACTGACGAAGCGCTGGTCGATCTTGATTTTGTCGAACGGAAAGCGCGACAGGTAGGCCAGCGACGAGTAGCCGGTGCCGAAGTCATCGAGCGCCAGCTTGACGCCGAGCGACTTGAGTTTTCGACAGATCACCATGGCTTCATCGACGTCGTTGATGAAGGTGCTTTCGGTGATGTCGAGCTCTAGCGCCGAAGCCGGCAAGCCGCTATCGGCAAGGGCCTCGCTGATCGTACGGAACAGGTTGATATGGTAGAACTGCCGACTCGACAGGTTGACGCCGATGCGCAGCTTCTGCAGTCCGAGATCGAGCCATTCTCGGGTTTGCCGACAGGCGGTGCGCAGCACCCATTCGCCGATTGGAATCAGCAAGCCGGTTTCTTCGGCAATCGGAATGAATTCGCTCGGCGAGATGTGGCCGAATTCCGGGTTGTACCAACGCAGCAGCGCTTCCATGCCGATCATCCGGCCGCTGTCGAGACTGATCTGCGGCTGGTAATGCACGCTCAGTTCATTACGCTCCAGCGCCCGGGCCAGCCGCGACTCGAGCGCCAGGCGGCGGACGGCATCGGCATCCATCTGCGGCGAGAAAAAGCGGAAGGTATTGGCGCCCGCTTGCTTGGCGCGCAACAGTGCGGCGCTGGCGCATGCGACCAGGGCATCGCCCGTGTCGCCATTCTCCGGCGCGACGCCGATGCCGATACTGGCGGTAATCGATACCGCATGACCGCTAATCTGCATCGGGCTGGCCATTTCAGCCAACAGGCGTTGGGCCAGTGCGATGGCGCCCTGTTGCTGGAGCAGATTGGCCATCACGAAGCCGAACTCGTTGCCGCCTCGGCGGCCGATGGTGTCGCCGGCACGAACCTGCTGGGTCAGGCGGCGACCGATTTCGATCAGGATTTCATCGCCGATGGCTGGTCCCAGTTCGTCGTTGATCGCATGGAAATTATCGAGATCGAGCAGGAGCAGGGCGGTGCCGCGTCCGTAGCGACGCGCGCTGATCAGCGATTGTTCGAGGCGGTCGGCGAACAGATTAAGGTTCGGCAGCGCGGTCAGCGTGTCATGCGAAGACAGGTACTGAATCCGCTCGGCCGCAGCCTTGCGTGCCGAAAGTTCGCTATAGACCCCGACGTAGTGCGTGATCTCGCCAGTCTGGTCGCGTACTGCCGAGATGCTTAGCCATTCGGTGAGCAGGGAGCCGTCGCTGCGCCGGTTGGTGATTTCGCCTTGCCAGTTGTCGTTGAACTGAAGCCGCGTCCAGATTTCCTGGAAAAACCCCGGGCCATGGACGCCTGACTTGAGCAGGGCCGGTGTTTTACCGAGCAAGGCCTCGCGTTGATAACCGGAAAGACGGCAGAAAGCGTCATTGACCAGCAGGATGTGCTGGGCTGCATCGGTGATGCACAGACCATCGTTGATGCCGGTAAACACCACTTCGGCCAGTCGTTGCTCCGCCTCGCTGGCCCTGCGCAAGGCAATGTCGAGCAGGGTGCCGATGGTGCGGGCGGGCGTGCCATTCGGGCCCTGCTCGATCACCCGGCTGCGCGACTCGACCCAAAGCCAGCTACCGTCCTGTTTGCGAATCCGGAACTCATTGACGTCGACCGCTTGGTGGTCGATCTCCGGATTTTCGGCCGCCGCTTGGAGTGCCGGGCGATCCTCGGGATGGATCAGCGCCAGGGTGGCATCGATGCTGGGCGGGCCTTCTTGATAACCGAGCATCCGACACAGACCGTCATCCCAGTAATTGCGATTAGCGAGGTGGTCATGCTCCCAGATGCCGAAGCCGGATGACGCCAGGGCCAGCTTGAGGCGGGTATCGAGTTGTGCGTTTTCGCCGACGCGGCGGGCAACTTCCTGCTCCAGCCAGGCCTTTTGTCCGGCCAGCAGGCGCCGAGCCCGTTGCAGGTCGAGTTGGGCCTTGGCCCGGGTGACCAGGACGCTCCGATTGATCGGTTTGGTGATGTAGTCTGCTGCGCCTTCGGCAATGCCGCGCCCTTCATCGTCGCGGTCATCGAGCGCGGTGACGAAGATGACCGGGATGTCGCGGGTTTCCGCATTGCGGCGCAATTCGGCGAGGACGGCATGGCCGTCCATGCCTGGCATCATGACGTCGAGCAGGATCAAGTCGGGGTGCGGCGTCTGACCCGCCAGTTCGAGCGCATCGGGGCCATTGCTGGCGGCCCGGACGATCCCTCCTTCACGCTGAATGATGGCCGACAACAATGCCAGGTTGGCCGCAACGTCGTCGACGATGAGCAGCAGGGGCTTTTGACCATCCGGCGTGAGCAGGCGGTTGGCCGTTTCGGCGTGGGGCACCGTTGTCTCAGCAGTATTCAAGCCGCATCTCCGTCTCTCCCGCAGTCAGTATTGCGTTGGTGCCACGGAGTATCCGGTGCTTAGACCGGTTGCCGGCGTGGTGAAGTCGCTACTGCTGTATCAGTGTGTTGCATTTTTACATGAGTTGTTATTTTTATCAAACATGGAGAAACGTCTGGCGATTTGCCTCAAGCCAGGCTTCGTAGCCGCCCTTGAGCGGCCGGACCGACAGATAGCCGGCCTTGAGCAGTTGGCGGGCGGCCTGGACGGCGCCGGCGTCTTCCGGGCAGGCGCAAAGCGTGACTACCGGCAGGCTTTTCGGCCAGTCGCTGACGGCCTCCAGCAAACGGTCGTGTTCGGCCACCGTGGCACCTGGAATCGGACCGGCTTCGGCGATCATCGTGGCGCCGCGCAAGTCGAGCAGACGCGGCGGCTGGTCGCCGTCGAGTGCGTTCAGCAGCTCGTCCGGCGTGATGTGGGGCACGGCGCAGAGTTTCTGGAAACGGTACTTCTGCCACAGTTTCCAGCCCAGCCAGAGGGCGGCGATGCCGAGCAGGACGACGAGGGCGGTGCCGGCCCGTTTGTTCAATGCTGCGATGGCCGTCTGGACCTCGTTGCGCAGGATCCAGCCGGCGGCGAGCGCCAGGCCGGCCCACAAGCCGGCGCCGGCACTGGCCGCCAGCAGGAAACCGCTCAGCCCCATGCGCAAGGCGCCGGCAATCGGTGGCGCGACAGTGGAGAAACCGGGGATGAACTTGGCGATGACCAGCGAGCCGACGCCCCAGCGGATGAAGCGCGCCTCGGTCTGGCTGACGCAGGAACCCGGGTTGATCGACAGTTTGCACAGGCCGGCCAGGACCCGGTAGCCGAAGGCGCGTCCGGCCATGTACCAGATCCAGTCGGCAATCACCGAGGCCAGGATGGCGGCGGCCAGCAACTGACCGAACTGCCCCTGGCTCAGCGCCAGGCTGCCGGCCAGCAGCAGGGTCGGCACGGCCGGAACGGGCAGGCCGATCTGCTGCAGCAGCACGTTCAGAAAGACGACCCAGACCGCGTCGCGTTGCAAGGTCTGGCTGATCGCGGCGATATCCATGTCCGGGGCGTCCTCATGATTCGGCTTAGTGCTTGAGCTGGCGGGTCCAGGCGGCGAGGGCGCGCATCTGGTCGCCGACCTGCTGGATCAGCTTGGCATCGCCCAGATTGCCGTCGGCATCGAAGGCACCGGCAAAGGCATTGGCAAAGACTTCCGGCTTGTTGAGCGGATGCAGGTCGAGGAAGACGCAGCTCTGGCGCAGGTGGTACTGGGCGCGCGAGGTGCCCATGCCGCCCCCGGCGCCGAGAATGGCTGCCGCCTTGCCGGAGAGCAGGGCGTTGTTCGGTTCGCGCGAAGCCCAGTCGAGGATGTTCTTCAAGGCCGGTGCCATCGAGTAGTTGTATTCGGGGCAGGCGAGGACCAGGGCGTCGGCGGCCGCTATCTGATTCAGCACGCGGCTGACGCCGGCCGGTTTCTCGGTCAGGTCGGCGTTGTAGAAGGGAATGTCGGAGAGGTCGGCGATATCCATGCTGACGCTTTCCGGCAATTCGGCCAGGGCGGCGCGCAGCAGGCCGCTGTTGCAGGATTGCCGGCGCAGGCTGCCGGAGATGCCCAGAAACTTGAGTGTGCTCACATCGATCTCCTAGAACGTTGGCGGGTATCCGCCGATGGATTTGGAAAGCCGGAACATTCCGGTCTTCCAGTGGAACAACCGTGCTTGGCTAAGTTCCCCGCATCCGGCTCAAGGCCAGGTTGGCTGCCGCCGTACGGGTTTCGACGCCGAGTTTTTCAAAAACATGTTCGAGGTGTTTGTTTACCGTGCGCGGACTGTTGCCGAGGATCTCGCCGATGTCGTTGCTGGTCTTGCCCTGAACCACCCAGTAGAGCACCTCGGCTTCGCGCTGGGTCAGCCGGAAGGCGGCAATCAGCGACTCGATGGCCGAGGCGTCGTTCTCCTCGCGCAGCACGACCAGCCATTCGTCGTCGCCGGTCTGGTCGTGGAAGGAGGCGAGCAGGCGGCGGCTGCCGTCGGCGATCAGCAGCGATGAAGGTTCGCGGCCGTCGCGCCGGGCACCGTGGGCCGCGGCGATCCAGCTC
>DAIMCQ010000303.1:0-5389 GCA_036726285.1 Azonexus sp. | reverse complement strand
GGATTCATCCGTGATTTGCCTCACTCGCTGGTCGATACCTTCCATGCCACGCTTGAAGTGGCGGCTGACGCCGATCTCTTGTTGCATGTCGTGGATAGCGCCAGTCATGCTCGTGACGAGCAAGTGTACGAAGTCAACAAGGTGTTGGCCGAGATTGGTGCTGACAATGTCCGGCAACTTGTTGTCTGGAACAAGATCGACCTGACCGAAGCCTCAGCGGGAATCGAGCGGGACGAGTATGATAAAATCGCGCGCGTTCGTGTCAGTGCGCGTTCCGGAGATGGGCTTGGTCAATTGCGCGATGCTTTGGCCGAGTATGCCCGGAGCAAAGCAGAAGCCCGGCAGAAGGCCTTCAAGGAGGCCGAATGCGCAGCCCAAAACGACTATATAAATTGAGTCCCCGACATTCATGATTCCGACCCTAGGTATATTCATGTCGCTTAACGACCCGCAGTGGGGCAACCGTGGTGGTAACGACGGTGACAAGCCCAATGGAAATGGCCCGCGCCGTCCCAACGATGGCCCTCCCGATCTGGAAGAGTTGTGGCGCGATTTCAACCGCAAGCTGTCCGGTATGCTGGGCAAAAAGACAGGTGGCGGCGGTAATAACGGTGGTGGTGATGGTCCCCGCCTGCCGCAGTTCGATTTCAGCCCGAAATTTCTCGGTGGCGGCATTTCCTTGCTGGCCGGCTTGGTGGCTGTTGTTTGGCTGGCTTCCGGTTTCTATATTGTTGATGCTTCGCAGCGCGGTATCGTGCTCCAGTTCGGTAGCTATAAAGAAGCAACCGAGCCTGGGCTACGTTGGCGTCTGCCCTATCCGATCCAGTCGCATGAGTTGGTCAATCTCAATGGTGTGCGGACGCTGGAAATCGGTTATCGCGGCAGCGAGCGCAACAAGGTCCTGAAAGAGGCACTGATGCTGACCGACGATGAAAACATCGTCAATATCCAGTTTGCTGTGCAGTACATCCTCAAGGATCCGGTCGAGTACCTGTTCAACAATCGTCATCCGGATGAAGCGGTAATGGGGGCAGCCGAGACGGCTGTTCGCGAGATCGTCGGCAAGAGCAAGATGGACTTCGTGCTTTACGAAGGCCGCGAGCAGATTGCCACCCAGGCCGCCAAGCTGATGCAGGACATTCTTGATCGCTACAAGAGCGGTATCCTGATTTCCAAGGTAACCATGCAGAATGCCCAGCCGCCCGAGCAGGTTCAGGCGGCGTTTGACGATGCGGTGAAGGCCGGTCAGGATCGCGAGCGGCAAAAGAATGAAGGTCAGGCGTACGCCAATGACGTCATTCCCAAGGCCAAGGGTACGGCGGCACGCCTGATGGAAGAGGCAAACGGCCACAAGCAGCGGGTCATTTCTACCGCAGAGGGTGATGCTTCTCGCTTCAAGCAGATCCAGACGGAATATGTCAAGGCGCCGGAAGTGACGCGTCAGCGGATGTACCTGGAAACCATGCAGCAGGTTTATTCGAATACCAGCAAGGTGATCGTCGATGCCAAAGGCCAAGGCAATCTGCTTTATCTACCGCTTGATAAGCTGATGCAGGCGGCAGCGGGTGTGACGGCGGCGCAAAATGGCGGTGCCGAGGTACCGGCCAGTGCTGCAGTTGCCAAGACGCCTGTGGCACCGTTGTCGAACGAGGCGCCGCCGCAACTGGAGCGTGCGCCGCAGGTCGGTGGTGGATCGTATTCTTCGAGTTCGCGCGAAGGTTCGCTGCGCTCGCGTGATCGGGAGGGGCGTTGATGAGTCCGCGTATCAATTTGTTCGGGGCACTGCTGGCCACTTTGCTGGTGGTTCTGGCCATGTCGATTTTTACCGTCGATCAACGGCTGTTTGCGGTTGTCTTCCAGTTGGGCGAGGTCAAGCAGGTCATTACCGAGCCTGGGCTCAATTTCAAGGTGCCGATGATCCAGAATGTGCGCTTCTTCGAAAAACGCATCATTACGATGGACAGCGCGGAGCCGGAGCGTTTCATCACCTCCGAAAAAAAGAACGTGTTGGTTGATTCCTATATCAAGTGGCGCATCGTTGATCCGAAGCTCTACTACATTTCGGTGGGCGGTGACGAATCCCGCGCCAAGACCCGCCTGAGTCAGACGGTCAATGCCGGTTTGCGGGAAGAGTTCGGCAAGCGCACCGTGCATGACGTGGTCTCCGGCGGTCGGGACAAGATCATGGATCAGATGCGCGAGAAGGCCGATACCGATGCGCGCAAGATCGGCGTCCAGATTGTCGATGTTCGCCTCAAACGCGTCGAGTTGCCGACCGAAGTCAGCGATGCGGTCTATCGCCGCATGGAAGCGGAGCGCAAGCGGGTCGCCAACGAATTGCGTTCAGAAGGTTCCGCCGAGGCCGAGAAAATTCGTGCCGATGCCGATCGCCAGCGTGAAATCATCATTGCCGATGCCTATCGCGATGCCCAGAAGATCAAGGGTGAGGGCGATGCCAAAGCCAGTGCGGTTTATGCTCAGGCTTTCGGTCAGAATCCCGAGTTCTATGCCTTCTATCGCAGTCTTGAAGCCTATCGCGGCAGCTTCCGTACCAAGAACGACGTGATGGTCGTCGAGCCCAATTCCGATTTCTTCAAGTACATGAAGAATGTCGGACGCGGCAACGACAAGGGCAAATGAATTCGACGTTGTTGCTGGCCTTCGCGCTGATGCTGGTGCTCGAAGGCCTGATGCCCTTTATCGCTCCGGCGGCGTGGCGTGAAACCTTTCGCCGCCTTATTCAATTTTCGGATGGGCAGATCCGTTTCGTCGGCCTGACGTCGATGATCATTGGTCTGGTCCTGCTCATGGTATTTTCATGAATTGGTTGTTACCTGAATACATTGCCGACGCTCTGCCGGCAGAAGCGGCGCGAATCGAAGGTTTGCGTCGTGTTGTGCTTGATCACTTCCGGGCCCGCGGCTACGAGTTCGTCATGCCGCCGATGCTGGAATATCTCGATTCGCTGTTGACCGGGGCCGGTCAGGACCTCGATTTGCGGACCTTCAAGCTGGTCGATCAGCTTTCTGGTCGCACGATGGGGGTGCGAGCCGATATCACCCCGCAAGCAGCGCGGATCGATGCGCATCTGCTGAATTATCAGGGGGTGACTCGCCTGTGCTATTGCGACAGCGTCCTGCATACCTTGCCGGCATCGATTTCGGCCAGTCGTGAGCCGGTGCAAATCGGTGCCGAACTTTACGGCTATGCCGGCATTGCCGCAGATCTCGACATCATTCGTTTGATGGCCAGCGCGTTCGACCGGGTGAAGTTGCCGCTCAGTCGGGTCGATCTCAGTCATGTCGGCATTTTTCGAGCCCTGGCAGAACAAGCCGGGATGACGCCGGAGGTTGAAGGTCGAGTACTGGGCTTGTTGCAAGCCAAGGACGTGCCTGGCCTGATCGAGGCATGTGCCGACGTGCCGTCGCCGTGGCGTGAGGCGCTGCAGCGCTTGCCCCACCTTTATGGCGGGAGCGAGGTACTGGCCCGTGCCGCCGATGAATTGCCGGCACTGCCCGAAATTACTGCCGCTCTTGATGGCTTGCGGCATATCGTAGCGGGTGCGCCGGAGTTGCCTTTCTCGGTCGATCTTTCGGATCTGCGAGGCTACAACTACCACAATGGCGTGGTGTTCGCGGCCTATTGTCCGGGATACCCGGCCGCGATTGCCTTGGGTGGGCGTTACGACGGTGCCGGCAAGGCTTTTGGCCGCGCCCGTCCGGCAACCGGCTTTTCGATGGATTTGCGCGAACTGGCCAGGTTGGTTCCGATTGGTAAATCACCAGCGGGCATCCTGGCGCCGTCGGCTCTGCACGATCAGGCCTTGGCCTTGAAAATTTCCGCCTTGCGCGAGCAGGGAGAGGTTGTCGTCCAACTGCTGCCGGGTGAAACCGCATGCGAAGGTCCTTTCTGTGACCGCAAGCTGGTGCAGGTAGGCGAACACTGGATTATTGAAGCAATACAAGAGGACTAAAAAATGGCCAAGAATGTCATCGTGGTGGGCACCCAGTGGGGCGACGAAGGTAAGGGCAAGATTGTCGACTGGCTGACCGATCACGCCCAGGGGGTGGTGCGTTTTCAGGGCGGGCACAATGCCGGTCACACCCTGGTGGTGGGCGAGCAGGTGTACAAGCTGAACCTGGTGCCCTCGGGCATTGTGCGCGAGGGCGTGCAGTGCTACATCGGCAATGGTGTCGTGCTCGATATTCATCATCTGCTTTCGGAAATCGCCGAGCTGGAAAAGGGCGGCATCGACGTCCGTTCGCGCCTCAAGATCAGCCCGGGATGCCCGCTGATCCTGCCTTATCACTCGGCGATCGATCGTGCCCGTGAAGGTGCCAAGGCCGATGACAAGAAGATTGGGACGACCGGCAAGGGGATCGGGCCGACCTACGAAGACAAGGTTTCGCGCCGCGGTCTGCGCGTGTACGACCTGTTCTGCCCGGAACGCTTTGCCGAAAAGCTGAAGGAAGTGCTCGAGTACCACAACTTTGTACTGACCCAGTATTTCCAGGCGCCGGCAGTGGATTTCCAGGCTGTCTACGATCAGGCCATGGCCGATGCCGAGCAGATCAAGCCTTTGGTCGCCGACGTTTCGGCTGCGCTTTATGCGGCCAACCAGGCCGGGCAAAACCTGTTGTTCGAAGGGGCACAAGGTACGCTGCTCGATATCGACCACGGCACCTATCCGTTCGTGACTTCCTCGAACTGCGTTGCCGGACAGGCTGCGGCCGGTTCGGGCGTTGGCCCGGGCATGTTGCATTACGTACTGGGGATCACCAAGGCTTACTGTACGCGCGTCGGCGGTGGCCCGTTCCCGAGTGAACTGGATATCGATACCGAAGGCGTGCCGGGTTATCAGATGTCGCAAGTCGGCCGCGAGTTCGGTACCGTGACCGGTCGCAAGCGTCGCTGCGGCTGGTTCGATGCGGCTGCGCTGCGTCGTTCCGGACGCATCAACGGGTTGACGGGCCTGTGCATCACCAAGCTCGATGTCCTGGATGGCCTGCAGGAGTTGAATATCTGTACCGGCTACAAGCTCGACGGCAAGGTGGTTGATCTGTTGCCGATCGGCGCCGACGAAGTGGCGCGTTGCGAACCGATTTACGAAACGATGCCGGGTTGGAGCGAGACCACCTTTGGCGTCAAGCGCTGGGAAGATCTGCCGGTTGCTGCCCGCAACTATCTGGATCGCCTGGAGCAGTTGTGCGAAGTGCCGATTGCCATCGTCTCTACTGGCCCGGAGCGCGATGAAACCATCCTCAAGCAGCATCCGTTCAAGTAATTGCGGGGAGTGATTGGACAAGCAAAACGGGCCGCAAGGCCCGTTTTCTTTTGGCTCTGTCTGAATTAGCTGTAGAAGCGAACTATATTGAAAGCATGGTTCTAC
>DAIMCQ010000302.1:0-5393 GCA_036726285.1 Azonexus sp. | reverse complement strand
CGGCTCCGGGAATCTGGTAGGTGTGGTCGGGTTTGCCACCGGGGCCGTAGAGGCGGACGTCGCCCTCTCTGGATAGTACGCAGCGAATTCCTCGGGATGACCACAAACATACTGAAACGACGAACCAATCATAGTCTTTCCATAACCAAGGAAAATCCAGACTTGCTTTGTCATAGCCAAAAACATATGAGAGGTCATATTCATCGTGCGACAAGCAGTCAACACTGGCAGATACAAGCATTCTTTGGTTTTCCAGCGCACACCCATGTTGTACGGTTTTATCCTTTGATAGTTTTTGATTCATTACATATCTCCCTTGGGTTCTGTCGGATTTACTGCGCCCTTGATTTGATTCGTCACCTTCCGCGCATCCTTCACGCCACGCAGTAATGCGTCATCCGGTGCCTTGAACTTCTCATCCAGCTGTTTCTGGATATCCTTGCGGTCACAGCCGCCGCCTTTCTTGCCACCTGTCGCCTTCTCGATGGCCCGTGACGCTATTCCCTTCGCCTGACCCAGCGTGATCGTGCCGGGAACCCCGGTGGCACGACCGTTCTTGCCGATCCGCTGTGCCGGCCTGTCGGTCTGCTTATGGGTCGTATTGTGTTCATTGCCGCTGCCGCCTTCAAGGCAGATCGCCGGGCCCTTTGCCAGACTCGGCATGTCGGGAATCCGTTCGGTTCCGCCGCGCTTGCCCATCCGCAGCATCCAGTCGGGAATAACGTGATGTGCTTCCTGGCCTGTGTCGCATTCAAGTTCGTCATACGGTACGAGTTCGCAACGACGTTTTGGTTTGCGTTTCTTCTTCGCCTTGCTCTTCCCCCCACCCTTGCCCCCTGCCGCAGCCCCTTCAGCTTCTTTCGCCGCCTTGGCTTCTTTAGCGGCCTGCGCTGCTTCCTCGGCCTTTCTGGCCGCCTGCGCTGCCTCCTCGGCCTTGCGGGCTGCCTGCGCCGCTTCTTCGGCCTTCTGTGCCCCCTTGAGGAACTTACCGGCCTTGGCCGCCGTCGTGGCCAGTTTGCCGCCGGGGATCATGCCGACCGCCGCGATCCCGGCTTCAACGGCGTTGCCCTCGGCGGCGTAGATTGCCGCGTCGGCACCGCTGGTGACGACCGATAGTCCCGGCACGAAGCTCGCCAGCCCCAGCGCGCCGTGTACCCACGGGCTGGCCTTGTCCCACAGGCTGGCGGGCTTTTCCGCCGTTACCACCACTTCCGGCAGAACGGTGACCTCATCCTGGATCCGCGGCCGGGCCGCTTCGCCACCCCGTTCGTAGATTTTGCCGGTGGTGTTGTTGTCGTTCATCTTGACGACATCGCCTTCACGCACCGGGTGGGTGCCGTTGGTGCCGACGGTACTGCTTTTTTCCTGGGTCTCGACTTTCTTGCCCACGGTGCCGCTCTTGATGCCGTTGGCGGAGCCGGGACCATCACCGGTCACCGTCGGGATGGTGCTGCGGTCATGCAGCACGATCTTGTCACCATGGCTGCTGATGTTGGGCGAGACATTCTTGGCTTCAGCAAACTCGCCTTTGATGGTGTAGGGGATGGGCGGCGTGCTGTTGCCCATCGGCGTCTTGCAGATGTCAGGGCTCAGGCTGACAGGGTAAAAACGACGGCTTTTGGTGACGATTTCACGCGCCATGCAGTGCCTCGGCGCCCAGTTCGGCGCGTTGTTGCGGCGGCAGCAGATCTTTCAGCGCGTAGCGGTCGGCTTCCTGTTCGGCGATATGCAGTTGGGCCTCAGCCAGTTCGGCACGGGCGGTGACGATGCTGCGCCAGACCAGTTCGACCCGCCCGGCTTCGGGCTCGATGAGGACCGTATCGAGGTCCATGAGCTTGGCGCCGCGATGGCCTTCGCTGTCTTCCAGTATCAGGCAGGGGCGTTTGCCCGGTAACTGAAAGCGCAGGTGGCGTTGGCCTTCAGTCAACCGCCGGGCCGGTCGCGGATTGTCTTGCCAGCGCTGGGCAGATTTGGGGTCGCTGGCCCAGTGTGCAGAGGGATTCCCCCCGCCCGAATCAGTTTCGGGCGGGGGGAATCGGGTTCGGCTTGTTAAAGAGGCGGGGCTGGGTCAGGTGAAGCTGTTCGGGTATTCCTGCTTGAACTTGGCAATCACCTGATCGAGGAGCGGGGTTTCCGGTATCGGCAAGGGCACGGCTTGGGGCAAACGGGCCAGCGGTTGTTGCATCAGCGGATGGTCGAAGCTCGCCGGATTCTCCAGCCCCGCCCATTCGCGCAGGCGTAGCCAGCAGAGGATTTCGTAGGGGAAGAGCATGACCAGGGGTGCAGTTGATGCTGCCGCAACGATTAGCTCAGCCCCGCTTCTTTGGCGATATCCAGCATGATTTGCTTCTCGGTCATTTGTGAAAGAATGCTCAGGTGGATATGAGCATCGAGTTTTTGCAGTTGCTCCAAGCTATTCCTTCCCCCCAATGCCAGGGCAGGCACGAAGCCGTACATCGTATGGTGGTCTAACGGGCCTAATTTGGCCAAGGCGCGCTCAAACAAGGGGTTTCCGTCGGCATCGTTCATATCAAATGAATCTCTTGATGCGCAGCAAAAAAACAATTGCACGGTTAAATCGGGACCATCTTCTCGAAACTCAGCATTATCGAATTTGGGGAAGATCATGCCGAAAGGCGTCAAAACCTTGAGAGACTGTCCTGAGTTCTCTCCCCACAAGATCAATTCCCCAAATGCGGTGCGGGCAATAACGTGGTACGTATCCTGCTCCATAAAGGGCGTATCACCGATCCATTCATCTAGTTCGTCTTCCCATTCGTCGGGATCAACCGTCCAAAACAGGCCGTCCGCATAACCGCACCAACCATACTCCTGCCAATAGTCCAGTAGTTTGTCAGGCAATTTGCCGCGAAACTTGGCCATCTTCTCCGCCGACACGTCCTTCCGGGCAAATGGTGGCGCGAAGCGTTTATAGGCCAAGAAATTTTCCATAAATCGATCCATCTGCATTCCTTTCACTTGCACCGTTTGAGTTTTGTATTCATTTTGGTGTTCGCTCGCTCCGCTTCAGGAACCTCGCGCGCCGCTTTATCCATCTCACCTACGCGATCTTTCCACTGAGCGCCGATTGAGGAGTTCACGCCACGATCCCCCATCGAGGTTACCGCGTCCTTACCCCCTGCGATCATGTCGGGGTTGTGCAAAGCCGCCAAGGTTGACATTTTATCGGCAGCCATTGAAGCAGCTTTTTGTTGTGCTGCAACACCAGTAATACCCTGTTTAGCTAGAGCACTTTCATACTTTTGGGCAAGTTCATTCGCATATTTTATCCGAGCCTGATCTTGAGCAGCACCAGTCCCTTGCCGTCCAATTTCCTGGTAACGCTTGCGCCCTTCAAGGTATTCCTTGACGGTCATGTCATTCAGGCCTCTTTCTTGATCGGCGAGTTGACGATCATATTCAGCATGGGTCCCCTTTTTTATTTTTCTTGAAACATCTAACTTCATGTTTTTTCCTTGCCTTGCTCTTCCCGCCATCCTTGCCCTTGCCGGCGGCTGCGGCTTCTTCTGCCTCTTTTGCTGCCTTTGCTTCTTTCGCCGCCTTGGCTGCCTCTTCCGCCTTTCTGGCCGCTTGCGCTGCCTCTTCTGCCTTTCTCGCCGCCTGCGCCGCTTCCTCCGCCTTCTGTGCCCCCTTGAGGAACTTGCCGGCCTTGGCCGCCGTCGTCGCCAGTTTTCCACCGGGGATCATGCCTACCGCAGCGATGCCGGCTTCAACGGCATTGCCTTCCGCCGCGTAAATCGCCGCGTCGGCACCGCTGGTGACGACCGATAGTCCCGGCACGAAGCTCGCCAGCCCCAGCGCGCCGTGTACCCACGGGCTGGCCTTGTCCCACAGGCTGGCGGGTTTCTCGGCTGCCGCCAGGGAGGGCGGCGTACTGCCGCTTTCCTGTATCTGCGGCCGGGCCGCTTCACCACCCCGTTCATAGATTTTGCCGGTGGTGTTGTTGTCGTTCATCTTGACGACATCGCCTTCACGGACAGGGCGGGTAACGTTTCGCCCGGCCCAAACCTTGTTCAGACCGGGCGAAACAGGTTCGAATTGTTAAGGAGTGCGGCGATATCAGGCGAAGCTGGCCGGGTATTCCTGTTTGAACTTGGCGGTCACCTGATCGAGCAAAGGAGTGTCCGGAATAGGCAGCGGCACAGGCGCCGGCAACTTGGCGAGCGGCTGTTGCATCAAGGGGTGGTCGAAGGTCTCGGGATTCGTCAGGCCCGCCCATTCACGAAGGCGCAGCCAGCAGAGGATTTCGTAAGGGAAGAGCATGGTGTCTTCCTTGCCATCATCATTTCCTCGGGTTGGGTTTGCATTCAGCCGCATCTTCATTAATGCAAATAGCATTACATTCCCGAGTGAACTTACTTTGAGCGGAAGGCTGTCATGCGACCCTTTCTATTGTCCCAAGCCCCCTTCTCAAACAAGGTAACCGCCTTTTGCGAGTCGTCTTTATCGTGAAAACCTGTAAGCGCGATTCCCAGTTTGTGGAAAACGATGAAACCCAGATATAGCATTGGTTCATGGTCCAGGCTTTCCAACTGCTCAATGACCGCTGAAGGGGACTCCCTAAATAGATTTATTCCGTGCATTACGACATTTTCCATCTGCCGTCCGAAACCAATATGACAGAGTATCGGCTGCGAATCTGCAGTGTAGGCTACATTCATGAATGACCTGAATTCAACACGCTGTTTCAAGTAATTCTTACTCACTTGATTTGGAGTGCCGAGTAACTGCTCAACTTCTGGTGGAGACATCCCAAATCGAATCGATGAAGCTCCGCTAAATGGGTAAATATGGAACAATTCGCCGGTATCCATTTTGGCTAATCTTTCAATAGATTGTTTTTTTCAATGCACTTGTAATATTCAAGCATTTCTTGAATTGATTCATTATATTTCTTGAGATCACCAGCCTCCGCGGCAACGCGGCGAACATCCCTGATTTCGACTGCCATGGCTTCTCTCCATTTCCCCTGTGCTATTAGATCGGCGATTACCTCGCGATATTCAACAGAGCCAGGCATCTGCCCATTACTCGATGTTTTAGCATGATCCTTCGGGTCCATTTGAATTGCAGGTCCCTTGTTCAGATTAAGATCAGGGTTTGCATCTTTCGCGGGCATATGATGCGAATCCTTGCCATCGTTCGTAGGCTTGCTAGTTTTGCTATGCGCCCCCCCGCGATACGGTCCGGCACCACTGCCTTGGCGCAAATGATCACACGGCCCCGGTTCATTCTTTCTCTTCTTGACCTGAGCATCATTCCCACCGCCGCCGGTCTGAGTTTTCTTGGCATCCTTCGCCGCCTCGGCCGTCTTCTCGCCCTTCTTCAATACGCCGACCGCCTCGCCGCCTTTCTTCAGGATCTTCCCTGCC
>DAIMCQ010000301.1:0-5399 GCA_036726285.1 Azonexus sp. | reverse complement strand
AGGCCGCCAGCGCGTGTCTGGCCAGACCGAGTTGCTCGTCGAGTGCAGCGATGTCGCGGGCGTTTTCAGGGATCACGCCGCGCGCCGATTCGAGTTCGACCTGGGTATCGATCCCGGCCTTGAAGCGCCGTTCGACCAGTTGCGCCAGGTCCTGGCGTTGCTGCTGGCGTGCTTCGGCCAGTTCGCGCTGGGCGAGCAGGCGAGCCAGGTTGTAATAGCCACGGGCGACATTGCTCGCCAGCAGTTGGCGGGTGGCTTGCTGCTCAGCCTCGCTGGCCCGAACTTCACCGAGCGCTGCCTGCAGGGCCTCGCGGTTCTTGCCGAAGAAGTCGATTTCCCATTGTCCGGACAGTTGCAGTTCATTGATGCTTTGCGTCGTGCCGGCGTAAGGGGGCGGGATCAGGCCGCGTTCGCTGAAACGTTCGCGGGTATTGCTGCTCGACGCATTGATCCGTGGCCAGAGGGCGCTCTCGGTTTCGCCGGCAATGGCGCTGGCCCGGCGCAAGCGCGCCGATGCTGCTTGCAGGCTGGGGCTGTCGTTCAGGGCCTGTTCGATCAGCGCATCGAGGGCCGGGTCCTGCAGATCGCGCCACCAGCTTTCCTTTGGCCAGTCGGCATAGCTGACGCTAAGGGTGGCCAGGCTGCTGTCGTTGAATTTGAGTGCTTCCGGGAGAATGCCCGAGTAGTTGGCACAGCCAGCCAGCAGCAGTGCGCTGCAGCCGAGCGCCAGGAGGCGGCTTCGAATCTTCATGACTGGATTCCTTCATGACTCAAGGCCTGGGCATTGGTCAGGGCGCGATTGAGCAAATTCCGGAAAATGACGAATTCCTCATCCGAAAAACCGGTCAGCACCTGATTTGCCAGCTCGGACAAGATCTTCGGCACTTCAGCGGAGACCTGTTCTCCCTCCGTGGTTAGCTCCAGATTGACGACCCGACGATCGGCTTCGGAACGTACGCGGCGGATCAGTCCCTTGTTTTCGAGGCGGTCGAGCAAGCGGGTAACAGCGCCGGTGTCGTGGCAAGCCTTTCTCGAAAGATCGGCCGCGGTGAGGCAACTTCCCTGTCTCAGTAGCATCAAGGGCTTCCATTGTGCATCGGTCAAGCCGAGATCAACCATGCGCCGATCGATTTCCCGGGTGATGGTCTGCGCCAGGCGGTTAATCAAATAGCCCGTGCTGTTTTCGGGGGTGTAAGTATCTGCTTGGTAAAACGGGTGGGAGGTGTTCATTATTGACTGCCTTATCAATTACTGCCTGAGCAGTAAATTAGCTGCCTAAGCAGTTAATGTCAAGGCTAAGTATTTGGACTGGTGCCGGTAGTGAGGCAGGCTTGGGGTCGCCAAGGCGAGGCTTCGCTCGTGCTGGTCGAAGGATGGCGTGGGGAAGGGGGGGGGCTAGAAATGAAAAAAGGCCTTGTATGAACAAGGCCTTCTATCAAAATCGCTGGTGCCCAGGAAGGGACTCGAACCCCCACGGAGTTACCCGCTAGTACCTGAAACTAGTGCGTCTACCAATTCCGCCACCTGGGCACAGATGCGAAGAGCGCGCATTATATAGTTTTTTTTCTCTGGGTAAAGTCTTTTTTGCAGATTTTTGGAAACTGCAAAAAGTCTTGAGATTGATCCGGTGTTGGCGATGGGCTGTGAGACAATGCCCGCACTTCTGCGCTGGGCGCAGAAATGAAAAAAGGCCTTGCATGAACAAGGCCTTCTATCAAAATCGCTGGTGCCCAGGAAGGGACTCGAACCCCCACGGAGTTACCCGCTAGTACCTGAAACTAGTGCGTCTACCAATTCCGCCACCTGGGCACAGGTGCGAAGACCAAGAATTATAGAGAAAGAATACGAAATGTCAAGAAAAAAACTTACAAAAATCCGCCGGGCCGACCCCTTCTTTGAACGAGAGTCCGTGCGTTACGAATTTCCGCTGCCGTCGCGCGAATACATCATGCAGATCATGGCCGACGAAGGGCGTCCGGTCGAGTTTGTCGAATTGGTCGAATTGCTCGATATCACCACCGCCGAGAAGGACATGTTCCAGCGTCGCCTGGGGGCCATGGAGCGCGAAGGCCAGTTGATGCGCAACCGCAAGGGGGCTTATATCCTGCCCGAGCGGGCCGGTCTGACCCCGGGCCGGATTCAGGGGCACCAGGATGGTTATGGGTTCCTGGTGCCGGATGATGGCAGCCCGGACATCTTTCTCGATCAGCACCAGATGGGCAAGGTGCTGCATGGCGACCGGGCGCTGGTCCGGGTCATGGGGCAGGATCGGCGCGGCCGGCCGGAAGGCAGCATTGTCGAGGTGACCGAACGGGCCAATACCAAGGTGGTTGGGCGAGTTTTCATCGAGCATGGCGTGGTTTTCGTCGTGCCGGAGAACAAGCGTATCGCCCAGGATATTCTGGTGCCGCCTGAGCCCAAGGCCAAAATCAAGGTGCAGTCCGGCCAGGTGGTGATGGTCGAGATCATCGAGCAACCAAGCAAGTTTTCCCAGCCGATCGGCCGGATAACCGAAGTGCTTGGCAATTACGCCGATCCGGGCATGGAGATCGAGATTGCTCTGCGCAAGCACGATCTGCCTTTCGAGTTCTCGAAAGCTGCACTGGCAGAAAACAAGGCGATGCCGGACAAGGTTCGCAAGACTGATTTCAAGGGGCGCGAGGATTTGCGCGAATTGCCTTTGGTGACCATTGATGGCGAGACAGCACGCGACTTCGATGATGCCGTCTATTGCGAGAAGAAGGGCCGTGGCTGGCGCCTGGTGGTGGCGATCGCCGACGTTTCGCATTACGTCAAACCGGGCATGGCGCTCGACAAGGAGTCGATGGAGCGGGGCAATTCGGTCTATTTCCCGCGCCGGGTGATTCCGATGCTGCCGGAGAAACTGTCGAATGGCATCTGTTCGTTGAATCCCGATGTCGAGCGGATGGCGATGGTCTGCGACATGGAAATCAGCGCCGCCGGCAAGATTGGCAAGTACCGTTTTTATCCGGCGGTCTTCCGTTCGCATGCCCGTCTGACCTACAACCTTGTCTGGTCCTGGCTTTCCGGCGAGGCCAAGCCGGAGTCCGAGGCGTACGCCGCCGTGTTGCCGCACGTCAAGAATCTCTACAAGCTGTTCCAGGCGCTGCACAAGGCGCGCGGCCAGCGCGGCGCGATCGATTTCGAAACCACCGAAACGCAGATGGTTTTCAATGAGCAGGGCAAGATCGAGAACATCATTCCGGTGATCCGCAACGACGCGCACCGCGTGATCGAAGAGTGCATGCTGGCGGCGAATGTGTGTGCCTCGGATTTCCTGGCCCAGCACAAGCAGGCTTGTCTCTACCGTATCCACGAAGCGCCGGGCGATGAAAAACTCAAGAACCTGCGCAGCTTCCTCGGCGAGTTCGGTCTCGCCCTGGGGGGCGGTGATGACCCGCGGGCCAAGGATTACGCCGTGCTGCTCGAACAGGTCAAGCAGCGGCCCGACTTCCAGTTGTTGCAGACGGTCATGCTGCGCTCGCTCAAGCAGGCGATGTACAGCCCGGACAATCTGGGTCACTTCGGTCTGGCTTACGAGCATTACACCCACTTCACCTCGCCGATCCGGCGCTATCCCGACCTGCTGGTGCATCGCGCCATCAAGGCCGTGCTGGCCGGGGAGAAATACACGCCGGTCGATAGCTGGGACAACATCGGTCTGCATTGTTCAGGTACCGAGCGCCGCGCCGACGAGGCGACGCGCGATGTGCAGAACTGGCTGAAGTGCTTCTACATGAAGGAGCGGGTCGGCGAAGAGTTTGACGGGACGATTTCCGCTGTCACGGCCTTCGGTATTTTCGTCGCTTTGGACGAGGTCTATGTCGAAGGCCTGGTGCACGTTTCGGAACTGGGCGAGGATTATTTCCAGTTCGACAACATCAAGCACCAGATGCTGGGCGAACGGACCGGGCAGCGCTTCCGTCTGGGCGACCGGGTACGCGTCAAGCTGGTGCGGGCCGATCTCGAATCCAACAAGATCGATTTCGTGCTGGTCAAGACCGAGAAAGCGCCTTCGGGCCGGACCAATCCGCCGCCGCGGAGCAGCGCCAAGCCATCCCGCAAGCCGGTGGTGACCGGTCTGGCGGCCAAGCTGGTGGCGCAGGTCGCCCCCGCCAAGGCGACCCGCAGTCGGGTGACTGCTAAGGTGAGCAGCCAGCCGGCCGCTGTCAAAGCAGAGGCCGGCAAGCGCGCCAAACCGGCCGACAAGACTGTCGGCAAGAAGGTCGCCAGCAAGAAAGCGGCGCCCAAGGCAGCCGCCAAGAGCGGAGCCGGCAAGTCGACCGGCAAGGCCGCGGGCAAGGCTGGGAAGTCGGCTGTCAAGCCGGCAGCGAAAAAGCCGGCCCGCAAGCGCTGATCGGTTCTATATCGGTCGGTGTTGCGCCAAGGCTCGTCGTTCAGGCGTGAACGGCGAGTTGGTCGTGGACTTTGCCGATGATGCGGCTGACCTGTTCTTCATCCAGGCCGGGCAGCTGTTCGGTCAGCCATTCCAGGGAGGCGCCCGGCATCAGGTGGCTGGCCTCGCTGATGTCCGAAGGCAGGGCTGGGTCGTCCGGGCCGCCGTTGGCCAGGTGGCGGGCGGTATCGACGCAGAGGCGGGAGAAATTGGCCCGGCTGTTGTCGATGCCGCGAATCAGTTGTGTCAGCAAAGGCGGCAGATGCCAGATGGTGGCGCATTTCAGCGTCAGATCCTTGAAGCGGAAGCCCCAGACATCGACCTGGGCCTGCACTGAACGCGGTGAGCGGCCGCTGCGTACGAGCGCGCTGGTTGCCGTCGGTAATTCCGGGGCAAACGACCACAGTAGCAGTTCGCCGATTTCGGCCAGCAAGGCCGCCATCGCGACCTCGTCCGGCACGATGTCGGCGCGGGCGGAACCCCAGCGCAAGGCGAGGCGACTCGCCTGATAGCAACGTGCCTCGCAGGCAGCCAGTCCGGGATTGTTTTCATCCGTTTCAGGACTGTTCTGCAGCAGGCGATGGACGCGATCGGTGCCCAGTTGCATCACGGCGCCGAGGGGCGTGGTGGTTTCGTGCCCGAGGCGCTGGGCCCGGCAGTTTTCGGCATCGCGTAGCAGGTGCAGGCAAAGGAAGGGGTCGGCGGCGCCAATCTCGGCCAATTCGCAGGCGGCGAGTTGTTCTCCGCGGCTTTCCTCCAGCGCCTTGAGTTGCTGCTTGGAACGGGGCATGCAGGGCAACTCCGGGCGGCTGAGAAAAGCTGCCCATTGATCGACTCCCCAGAACCGTTGATGCGCCTTCAGCACAACCCTTCCTTCCATTTCAGTCAGGCTTAGATTCATTATCGGCCAATTGGTTGCTTACTGTAGCGTGTATCCATAATTATGACTTTTCGGTAAAATGGAAGGCTTGGTCTAAACGGT
>DAIMCQ010000300.1:0-5416 GCA_036726285.1 Azonexus sp. | reverse complement strand
GCGAGGCGGGTGCCGTATTCCTCGTCCTTGCCGACGTGGGCGATCGGCCCGGTGAGCGGGCCGGCGAAGGCAATCTTGACGACGGTCTGGGCCTGGGCGCTGGCGGCGCTAGCCAGGGTGCCGATGCAGGCGAGGGCGAGAACGATCTTTTTCATGGTGGAGTCCTTGCTAACGAGGCCAATGTCAGGCATCCGTGCCGGGCACGATTGCCACTGAAAAGTGTCGAATCGTCCGCTCCGGGGCGAAGATTTCGACGCGGTGTTACAAGGCGGGGAATTGTACTGGATGTCGTCGCCGGCGAAAGCATCCGGCGCTCACCGGTTGGTCGTGGGACGACCAACCGGTACCGGCGGTGCTTATTCGGTGTAGAAACCGACGCCGAGCAGGCTGCCGTTTTCGCGGCGGATGAAGCTGCGCTTCTTCTCGACGGCGTTGGTCACCGGGTTGCGCCAAACGTAGTCGACCGTGCCTTCGCCCTTGCTCTTGGCCAGCTCCAGCATTTCCTTGACCAGCGCATGGCCCTCGACGTCGTGCAGGTCGCTGGCATTGGTGCCGGTCAGCTTGGGGTTCATGCCGTTGGCTTCGAACTTGCCGCTGGCCAGGTTGATCGCGAAGACGTACAGATCATCGCGCACGAAGTTGCCGCGCGGGTCGTTGAAGCTGGCGAAGGCCTTGGCGGTGCCTTGCTTCTTGACCTGGGCGCTGGCGGCGTCGAGCAGTTTGCGGGCGTCGTCGGCGCTGGAGCGCGGGGCGTAATAGCCGACGCCGACGATGTATTCGCCTTCGCGATGCACCCAGGCCACCTTCGGCTCGACGTGATTGCTCTTGCGGTTGAGCCAGACGTAACGGATGCGCGCCTCGTCCTGCTTGTCGGTGACGGCGATCATCTGGCGGAAGAGCGGCGTGCCGGCGGCATCGACGCTATCGAGCACCTTGAGGCCGATCAGGCTGTCCGGGGCGGCGCCGTTGGCGACGTAGGTGCCCTGGCGGTCGATGACATAGACGTAGAGGTCCTTCTTGACGAAGGGACCCTTGCGGTCGTTGAAGGCGGCCCAGGCCTTTTCGGTGCCGTTGGCCTGCAGGTACTTGACCGCCTGGTCGAACAGGGCGCGGGCTTCGCGCGGCGTGGCATGCTCGGCCGCCGAGGCCAGCGAACTGCCGAGGATGAGCAACAGGCCGGCCAGGCCGGATTTGAGCGTGGTTTTATGCATTGAGATGTCTCCGGGTGGTTTTGTCTTGCGTTATTCAGGCGCCAAGCGCGGGGTGGATGTCGACCAGGCCGTGGCGGGCGGCCAGGTGGAGCAATTTGAAATCGGTATCGGCGTCGAGCTTCTGGCGGATCAGCGACAGGTAGTTGAGTACCGTCTTCGGGCTGAGATGCATCGAGCTGGCAATGACATTGGCCGATTCGCCCTGCACCAGCATGCGTAGCACCTCGAATTCGCGCGGCGTCAGGTGGGCCAGTGCGCCGTCGCCATCGGCTGCGGCCTCGGCCAGGACCTGGGCGATTTCCGGCGAAAAGACGCGCTTGCCGGCGGCAATGCGGCGAATGCCGTCGATCACTTCGCCCGGCTCGCAGTATTTGGTCAGGTAGCCGAGAGCTCCGCTGCGCAAGGCCTGGGTGATGTGCCCGGCTCCTTCGTGCATCGACAGCACCAGCACCTTCAGTTCGGGGCAGCGGGCGAGCATGCCGCGGATCGCCTCGATGCCGCTGCTGCCGCGCAGGCTCAGGTCGACCAGCGCCACATCGGCCGCGGTACGCAGCACCAGCGCGTTGGCCTCGTCGGCACTGGCCGCTTCGCCGACTACCTGCAGGCCGGGTTCGGCGTCGAGCAGGCGGCGGTAGCCATTGCGCACCACGGCGTGATCGTCGATCAGGATAATGCGGATCATTGCTCCTCCTTGCGTTCTTCTCTGTGCAGCGGCAATCCGGCCCGCAGCGTTGTGCCGCGCTCCTGTCCGCTGTCGATCTCCAGCCAGCCACCGACCATTTCCAGCCGTTCCTGCATGCCGAGCAGACCGCCTCGACGTGGCGCGCCGTCTGCTGGCAAACCCTGGCCGTCGTCAGTGATGCTGACGACCAGCGTCTTGCCCACCTGCAGGATGCCGACCCGACAATGCCGGGCGCCGCTGTGGCGCACGACATTGGTCAGCCCTTCCTGCACGACGCGGTACAAGACCAGCGCCACCGTCTCGTCCTGCACCGGCAACTCGCCCGGCAGTTCGAGTTGAAACTCGATCCCCGCCGCCCGCTGCTGCCAGCTGGCCAGCAGCTCGCGCAACGCCCCGGCCAGTCCCGGCGCATCCAGCCCATGCGGCCGCAGTCGCTTGAGCATGGCACGCAACTGCTCGCCACTGGTCCGGATGTCGCGGCGCAGATCGCCGGCGCATTCGCTTATCCTCGCGCTGTCGATCTGGCCGGCATTGCGTTCGAGATAAGCCGCTGTGACGCTGATGGCCGTCAGGGTTTGACCCATCTCGTCATGCAATTCCCTTGCCAGAGTGCGGCGCTCCTCTTCCTGCACGGCGATCAGTTGCCGGGAAAGCTCGCGCTGCGCCTGGCGGGAAGTCGTCAGCGCTGCGGCCAGTTGATCGATGGCATCGGCGACCTGGCTGAACTCGCGCAGCGCGAAGGCGGGCAGGGCAGGCGACGATTCGCCGCGAGCCAGGCGTTGCAAACCCGCCTCCAGTTCGCGCACCGGGGCTAGGGCGCGATGCGCCGACCACCAGGCAACCAGCAGAGTTGCTCCAGAATAGAACAACAGGGTGATACAAAGTCGAACAGTGTCGCCCAGGCGTTCCTCGATTTCCGAGTTCGGGTTGGGCGCGATGCGCAGCCGTTGTCCCCCGAAATTGATGACCTGGCCAGCCAGCTCGTGCGAGGTGTCGCCGGCCAGACCGAGTAGCCGGGCAAACCAGGCCCGGTTGCTCGCTGGGTTCGCTGCCGGAGGCAGGCCTTCGATGGCAAGGCTCAAATGACGCAAGTGGGTGCCGGTCAGAATGGCCTCCAGGCGGCCCTGGGCGGCTTCCGGCGAGCGCTGCTCCTCGACCTGGCCGGCGGCGAGGAGGACTTGCGCCAACTCCTCCGAGGCCGCGACTTCTGCCGCGATATCGTCGCGCAAGGAGTACAGGTTGATCAGGATCGCCACCACCAGCAGGCCCGCCAGCAGCCCGCCGAGAGATAAAACCAACCGTCGCCTGAGATCCATTGCCTTGCCCAATTCACCAGAATGGCAGAAGTGGAGCAGGCTTCATGCCGGCTAAAACGAGCGGCCAAAGCCGGTGAGGCAGAAACCGGCGAAAAAGTCGTTAATAAGGCGTGGCCGCCTGCGATGCCTCTCTGGTCGGCCGAGCGCGGATGCTGGCGGCGAGTCTGTTCCACAGGGCAGTCATTTCGTCATTGCTCAGGCTGGGCTCCTCGGCCCCCCTGGTGTTCCCGGAGACACCGCTGCTCAGTTCCATATCGACGTAAGGCCGCAAAATGTCCCGCGCCTTACCGATCGACTTGAAATGGAATTCGTGGGTCGAGGGTTGGTTGTCGCTTTCAGACGGCATGCGCACGAAGGCTTCGTAGCCGACCCAATCGCCGACTTGGCGCGGTCCTTGGTGCAGAATCTTGAGGCCAAGTAGCCACCGAACAAAGGCGGACGCGATGATGTTCTCCTGCCCGGCCTTGAGTGAGTATTCCAGGCTGTCCTTCTGACTCGGCGAATCGGTCTTGCTAGTCCGGATGGAAAAACGGATATCGGGGTATTCGGGAAAGCGAAAGCCGATGGAAGTGGTTTCGTGGAAGCGTCCGTCGGGGACGGAGACGAAGCCGGCTTCGAAGCAGATACCGGGGTCACTCGGGATTTCACTTTCATCACGGACGCGCAGGCGATTGGCGACTTCCAGCATTTCGGAGACGTATTTTTTGTAGCTGGTTTTGTCATTACTTCGATCGGGGAGTTTTTTGAGCGGAACTGTTTTTACGCTTTGGGCGAAGGCCTGTTTGTCCAGCCGAATATAGGAATGGACTTGTACCAGACCTGTATCTTCAAATGAGGAATAACCGACCACAATCTTGCTGTCGGGATTAGGGCCATCGAAAGTTCCAATGAAGGTAGAAGGTTCATACATATGCTTTTCGTCTTTTATTTCTTTGACCTTGGCATTGATTTGAGCCGGGATTTTGTCTCCCTGACCGGGATAGGACACGATGTCGTAGTCCACCGCCGACGGCCCCCAACTCACCTCTGCGGTAGCAGGAATATCGATGACGAAGCGGCCGAAGCAGACTGGGCGGGTTTCTTTGAACAGGGCTTCAATCCTGGCTTGAGTGTCATCCCTGGAGAAAAGGCCGGCATGGCAGGTCATGGTGATTGTGGCCAGAAGGCAGCTGGCGATGAGGTTTCCCGGGCGCATCGTCAAGGGGGTTCCGGCTGCAAGCGTTGTGGGATTGGGGCGGTGGGCTGGCCTTGGCCGGTTGGACGGGCGCGGATGGTGGCGGTGAGTCGGTTCCAGAGGGCGGCCATTTCGTCATTGTTCAGGCTGGGTTCGTTGATCCCCTTTGTATTGCCGCGGACGCCGCTGCTCAGTTCCATATCAACGTAGGGGCGCAGGATGTCATCGGCTTCGCCAATCGACTTGAAGCGGAATTCGTGGGTCGAAGGCTGGTCGCTTTTTTCGGGAGGCATGCGCAGGAAGGCTTCGTAACCGACCCAGTCGCCGATCTGGCGCGGTCCCTGGCGCAGAATTTTGAGGCCGCTCAGCCACCGGGCGAGTCCGGCTGCAATGATGTTCTCTTGGCCGGCCTTGAGTGAATGTTCCAGACTATCGTCGGGGTCCGGAGAGTCGGTCTTGATGGTGCGGATGGAAAAGCGGATATCGGGGTATTCGGGAAAGCGAAAACCGATGGAGTTTTTTTCGTGGAAACGTCCGTCGGGGACGGAGACGAAGCCCGCTTCGATGCAGATGCCGGGGTCACTCGGGATTTCACTTTCATCACGGACGCGCAGGCGATTGGCGACTTCCAGCATTTCGGAGACGTATTTTTTGTAGCTGGTTTTGTCATTACTTCGATCGGGGAGTTTTTTGAGCGGAACTGTTTTTACGCTTTGGGCGAAGGCCTGTTTGTCCAGCCGAATATAGGAATGGACTTGTACCAGACCTGTATCTTCAAATGAGGAATAACCGACCACAATCTTGCTGTCGGGATTAGGGCCATCGAAAGTTCCAATGAAGGTAGAAGGTTCATACATATGCTTTTCGTCTTTTATTTCTTTGACCTTGGCATTGATTTGAGCCGGGATTTTGTCTCCCTGACCGGGATAGGACACGATGTCGTAGTCCACCGCCGACGGCCCCCAACTCACCTCTGCGGTAGCAGGAATATCGATGACGAAGCGGCCGAAGCAGACTGGGCGGGTTTCTTTGA
>DAIMCQ010000299.1:0-5570 GCA_036726285.1 Azonexus sp. | reverse complement strand
GTATTGCCGTTCGATGCTGGCGCGGTAGGTCTTTGCCTGCCAGGCCAGGCGTCCCCAGTCGGCCAGCAGCAGCGTCGCGGCGAGCAGGGCGAGGCCGGCGACAAGGCGTAGCGGCTGGCGGCAGCGCTGCCGCCAGTTGCCTTCGGGGCGGGCCGGGGCAAGCGGACCATTGAGAAAGCCGCCGGGCGGCGCGGCGGGTAGGTCGCCGGGGCCGGTCGCCGCTTGCAACCAGCCGGCCGTGATTGCCCCTTGCAGTGCCAGCCTGGCCTGTTCGTCGCTTTCCAGGTCGACCACCCGGCAGGGCAGGGCGAAGCCCAGTTCGTGCAGTTGCGTCGGCCAATTGGCCAGTTCTTCGTCCAGGGCAAGGTGCAGGAAGCT
This sequence comes from Azonexus sp., assembly GCA_036726285.1. GTDB lineage: Bacteria > Pseudomonadota > Gammaproteobacteria > Burkholderiales > Rhodocyclaceae > Azonexus. The sequence goes on along the minus strand of DAIMCQ010000299.1, from coordinate 5,192 downwards.
GCCGTCGGGATGGGGCAGGGTGAGCCAGCCCGCCGCCGCCCAGGCGCACGGTTGCCCCGATCCGGCCGGGAGCAGGAAGCCGAGCGGCCAGGCGCTGCGCGGGTGCAGACCCAGTCCCTGGAGCGTTGCGCAGAGGCCGGCCAGGTGGGCCCGGCTGATCGCTGCGACGCCGCGCAGGCCGTCTTCGTCGGTGGTCGTCACGTCCGGCTGGCGGGCGAACTGGTAGCTCTCGGGATCGTCGAGCAAGTACTCTTCGAGTGCCGCGGCGATGACTTCGGGGCGCCGCCCGGCGGCGCCACGCGGCAGCCTGACGGCAAAGGCGCTGGCCTGATGGCCGAGCAGGATCAGGTCGCAGGAGAGCGAGGCGCGACGGCCATCTGTCGGCTGATCGCCATCCGGCGCGACGACGCCGGGCCAGTGGCGCGGTTCGCTGTGCCCGTGTTGCAACAGTTCGCCATCGGCCGAGTGAAGTGCCCAGCGGCATTCGCGATGGGTATGCGGCCAGCCGGGGGCGATCAGCAATCGAAGGGTATTCATGATTTTATTGTTGGGTGATCCAGAGCAGGGTGGGGGAGCTGGCCTGGGGGCGATGCAGCAGGGCAGTCAGGCGGGTGACGACGCCGTTCGGCGGGTGCAGGCGGGCGCTGGTCCGGACCAGGAAATAGCTGCTGCCGACGGCGAGCGCCGCATTGGCCTCGGGCAGGTCTTTTTCCGGCAGGCGGTTGCGATAGTCGCCGAGGTCGCGGAAATAGGCGGCACGTCGGGTCTGGACCAGGCGGCGGGCGGCATCGAGATCGAGGCCGGGCTGAATGGCGTGCAGGACTTCGGCCGGGGCGGTATTGATATTGACCGGCTGCTGGCCCGGCAAGACGGTGACGTAAGGCGTCAGGCGTTCGACCAGGGACGGGGTGTAGCCCTTGATGCGCAGCAGGTTGGAAAGCTGGTCGAGCGGCCGTCCCGCCGTCGGGTAAGGCGGCTGCAAGGACTGGTAGTAGGCGTTCTCGGCCCCGGCGGCGCGGCGGCTGTCGTCGCTGTCGAGCCAGTCGGCGAGGCTGTCGGTCAGTGCGGCGGCCTGTTCGACCGGCAGGCCGAGGGCATTGAGCAGGGTGCGATAGACGGCAACGGCTTGCTCGTCGATCAGGCCGTTCCGGGATAAATTGTTGAGGTTCCAGCGCCCCTGCAGATCCTCGATCTGGCCGCCCAGTTCGGCGTCCTCGGCCTGTACCGGCGGCAGCTTGCGGGCCCAGCCTTCGTCGGGGGTGTCGACCGCACTGCGCCGGCCATCTTCAGCCAGGATGATGCGGGCGTAATCGATCGCGCTGCGCGCCAGTTCGCGACTGGCCCGCTTGTCGCGGTCGAGTGCCACCCTTTCCAGCCAGTCGTCCATGCCGATCAGCAGGCTGGCAGCCAGTGCGGCGGCCAAGGCGGTGACCAGCAGGGCGGCGATGATCGCCGCACCGCGCTGTGCCGTGAAGAGGCGGCGCTGCTTCATGGCGCACCGGGCAGATCGAAACGGCGCTCGATCCAGCCGCCTTCGGCCAGTTGCAGGCGCAGGCGGACGGCCCGGGGAAGCACGCCCTGGCTGGCCGAGCGGCCATCCCATTCGGCGAACCACTGGCCGGCGTGGTTCAGGTAGGCCAGTTGCAGTTCGCGCACGCCATCGAGCAGCGGGTAATGGCGCGGCGGCGCGGTCGATTCGGGCGTCGTCCACAACAGCAGCTCAAGCGTCCCGGCGGCGGCCTGGGGCGGCTTGCTCCAGCGATAGCCGACCCGGTGCGTGTCGCTGCCGCTGCCGCCCAGCCGGGTCAGGCTCAATTGCGCCGCGTCGGCCTGCCCGTCCGGGCGCTGGCGGCCCCACCAGGCCGGGCTGGGCGTGCCGTCGCTGCGCCGCCCGGGGCGGTCGATGGCCTGGCCGACGTCGCGTCCGAAGCGTTCGGTGGCGAGTGCGATTTCCTGCCAGCGGCGGGCGTTGGCCGTCAGATGATCGGCTGTCCGCCGGGTGCTTTCCAGACCGCGATAGCCGAGGACGCCGAGGAGCGCGACCAGCGTCATGGCGACCAGCACTTCGATCAGCGTGAAGGCGCGTTGGCGGTGGATCATGAGGCCGGCAGGTAAGCCACCAGCCGACTCAGCGGCGTATCGGGCTGGTCGGGCGTGGCGACGGTGATTTCGACACGGCGGAAATGCTCGTTGGCGGTTTTGCCCACCTGGCTTTTCCAGTGCAGCCGGATACCGGCCTGCTCGTCCTCGCCCTGGCTATGGCCGAGCGCCGGCCACTGATGGCTGGCGCGGATGTCGGCCAAGTGGTTCTCGGCTGTCCAGCCGGCCAGCAGGCGCAAGCGCAAGGCCTCGCTTTCCCGGGTGGCGGCGCCGCCGGCGCGGATGCTGGCGGCCAGGCCGACGGCCAGGATGGCCAGGGCGATGAGGACTTCGAGCAGCGTGAAGCCGCCGCTGGCGGGTTTAGGAGGCTGCTTCATCGTGCAGTTCGATGTGTCCGTTGGGCAGCCCGTCAATGCGCCAGTGTCGGTGCTGGCCGGTGAGGTCGAGGCGGAACAGCGGTGGCTGACCGGGCTGGAAGACGATGCGCCGGCTTTCGGCTCGGGACAGGTCGATGCGCCTGCCATCGATCTCGAGGCCGCTGACGCGCAAGCCTTCGGGCAGGGCAAGACTGGCTTGGGCCGGGGGCTGCGGCGGCGTCGCCAGCGGTAGCCACAGCGCGTCGCGGTTTTCCAGCAGGTTCAGGCCACGTTCACCGAGTTCCAGCGCCAGCGCGCCGGCCCGGCCGTCGGCCAGGCGAGCGGCGAGTTCGGCCTGGCGGCGACAGGCGGCGGCCGCCTCGGCCTCGGCCTGGCGGGCCGGGTCGGGCAGGGTCAGATTGACGCTGACGGCGAGCAGGCCAAGGATGACCATGACGACGAGGATTTCGAGCAGCGTGAAACCGCTCGCCCGCCTCGTCCCGGCCCGCGACTCAGAGCGCCCAGTTGCCAATGTCGGCATCGCTGCCCTCGCCACCGGCGACGCCGTCGGCACCGAAACTGAAGACGTCGAGCTCGCCGCGCAAGCCCGGGTAGAGGTATTGGTAAGGCTTGCCCCACGGGTCAAGGGGCAGGCGTTCGACGTAGCCACCGGCTTTCCAGCCGTCCGGTAGCGGCGCCAGCGTCGGTTTGGCGACCAGCGCGGCAAGGCCTTGTTCGGTGCTCGGATAGCGCCGGTTGTCGAGACGGTAGAGCTTCAGGGCCTGCATCAGGCTGGCGATGTCCTGGCGGGCGGCAACGCCGCGCGCTTCGTCGGGCCGGCTCATGACCTTGGGGACGACCAGGGCGGCGAGCACGCCGAGGATGACGATGACCACCATGATTTCGATCAGGGTGAAGCCGGTAGTGCGGCGGGGCAAGGCGGGAGTACGCATGGCGTGACCTAACGGACGAGTTGGTTGATTTCGATGATGGGTTGCAGGATGGCGAGCACGATGACCAGGACGACCAGGCCCATGCTCAGGATGAGCAGCGGTTCGAGCAGGCTCATGAAGACGGCCAGCCGGTTGCTGACTTCCTGTTGCTGCTGGTGGGCCGCCTTGGCCAGCATCGGATCGAGGCGGCCGCTGTTTTCGCCGCTGGCGATCATGTGGATCAGGAAGGGGGGGAAGACTTGCTCGCGGCCCAGCGCCTTGCTCAGCGGCAGGCCCTCGCCGATCGCCGTCACGGCGGCCTGCACCGCATCGCGCAAAGGCATCAGCCAGAGCACGGCGCGGCCGGCTTCGAGGGCGGTGAGCAACGGTACGCCGCTACCGACCAGAATGGACAAGGTCTGGGCGAGGCGGGCGCTGTCCAGGCTGACCAACAGGCGACCCAAGGCCGGGACCCCCATCAGGCGGCGCTGCAGGCGATGGCGCACGGCGTCGATGCGCCAGGCGCGAACGCCGGTCCACAGGGCGAGGGCGCAGGCGGCGAGGAGCACCGGCCAGGTGGCGCGCAGGATGTCGCTGGCTGACATCAGCATCCGGGTGAGCAGGGGCAGGCTTTGCTGGCCGTGCTGGAAGACGGCGACGACCTGGGGCACGACGTAGGTCATCAGGCCGATGACCACGGCGACTGCGACGAGGACGACGAGCAGCGGATAGATCAGGGCCTGGATGACTTTCTGCCGCAAGGCGCCGCTGCTTTCCAGATTGTCGGCCAGGCGGACCATGACGCCGGCCAGTTGGCCGCTTTGTTCGCCGGCGGCGACCAGGGCCCGATAGAGGGTGGTGAAGGTTTGCGGGAAGCGGGCCAGACTGACATGCAGGCTGTGGCCGGCCAGCAGTTCGTTGCGGATGGCGGCCAGCAGCAGGGGGACGCCGCTGGCGGCGCGGCCGCCGGTTTCGACGTATTGCTCGCTCAAGGCGGTCAAGGATCGTTCGACCGGGATGCCGGCTTCGAGCAGGGTGGCCCATTGCCGGGTCAGGATGCTCAGCCCTGTGCGGCCCAGGCGGAGCGGGCGGGCGCGCTGGTCGCCCGGCGCCTGGCCGCGGCTGGCGCTGATGTCGAGCGCAAAAAGCTGGCGGGCACGCAATTGATTGCGGGCCAGGCGCAGGGTGTCGGCTTCGAGGACACCGCTGGTTTCCTTGCCGTCCAGGTCGACGGCGCGGTAGCGGAAGGCGGTCATCGTTCTTCCCAGGTGACGCGGACCAGCTCTTCGAGCGAGGTTTCGCCATCGGCGACCCAACGCAGTCCGTCTTCGCGCAACAGGCGGAGTCCGGGTCGTCCGGGGGCGGCCGCCTGGCTGCGAATTTCAGCCTCCGGGGCGGCGCGGTGGATCAACTGGCGCACCGGTTCGTCGATTTCGAGCAACTCGTACACGCCGATCCGTCCCTGGTAGCCGGTGTGGGCGCAGGCCGGGCAGCCGGTGGCCCGGTAGTGCCGGGTAATCGACGCCGGCAGCCCGTCTTCCGGCTGGCTGGCGACCGCCGTCTTGCAGGCCGGGCAGAGGCGGCGCAACAGGCGCTGGGCGAGGATGCCGAGCAGGCTGGAGGAGAGCAGGAAGGGTTCGACGCCCATGTCGGCCAGCCGGGTGACGGCGCTGGCCGCGTCGTTGGTATGCAGCGTGGCCAGGACCAGGTGGCCGGTCAGGCTGGCCTGGACGGCGATCTGCGCGGTTTCGAGATCGCGGATCTCGCCGACCATCACGACGTCCGGGTCCTGGCGCAGGATGGC
>DAIMCQ010000298.1:0-5607 GCA_036726285.1 Azonexus sp. | reverse complement strand
ATGCCGCTGAAGATGACTGCTCTCTCTTCAGCCAGAAACAAGGGCACGGCGGAAAGCCCGGCGCCGCCGACGGTGGAGATGCCGTGCTTGGCGAGCAGGTTGCCGAGCATGGCGGCATTCTGGTCGGCCACTGAGGCGCCGAGCTGCGACAGCACGCCGGCCGGCAGGCCGAGACCGGCGGCGATCGAGTAGAGGTGGCGAGCCCGTGTTCCGGCCCCGGTGCCGATCAGCAGCTTGTGGTGCTGGCGGGCGGCGACGATCTCGTCGACCAGCGGATAGACGGCGGCGCGGCCGCGATCGATCATGCTCTGCCCGCCAACCTTGATCACCGTCGCATCGGGCAGGATGCGGAAATCAGCGGCCGCCTCGGCCGCCGCCAGCAACGAGGCGTCAGTCAGCGAGCGTTGCATGAGAAGCCCTTCCAGCTCCGTTGTCGTTGTACTCATTCCTTACCTTTCATTGATTTGAAATCGTCCTTGCCTTGAACCCGGGTATCGCCCCCGGATCACGCCTCAACACCGAGGATCACGTGGCTCGCCTTGATCAGGGCCGAGGCTTCGACACCGACCTTGAGGCCCAACTCAAGGATGGCCTCGTTGGTGACCACGGAATAGACGACCGTGCCGCCGGCCAAGGTGATGGCGACTTCGGTATTGACCGCCCCCTTGTGCAAGGCGGAAACGGTGCCGCGTAGCTGGTTGCGGGCCGAGAAGCGGACGCCATCGAGACCGGTCAGCAGCATCACCCAAGGGGCCTTGACGTAGGCCACGACCTCCTTGCCGACCGCCAGGCCGAGGGCGTCCACGCTGCCTTCGGTGACGATTGCGACAATCTTGTCGCCGCCGGTCGTCGTCAGTTCGACTTCGGCATTGACCGAGCCATCGACCAAGGCACTGATTTTTCCTTTAAAAACATTGCGTGCGCTGACACTCATGCGGTTCTCCTGAACGGTTGCTGTATCTGGCCCGAATTTCGCTATATACCGATCTAAGCAACGTATTTTGTCGGGTTGCGCACACTGTAGGTTGAAGCGTTGTTTAAACACAACCATAGCGGCCTACGCAATTTTGAGTATTTCCCGGCAAGGTAGCTGCGTTATAGTGACCGCTATATACATAAACGAATAACGAACCACATGGATCCCATCCTGCATCGCCTGCGCGGCAAACTTGAAGTCGATAGCGAAGTCGGCACCTTTCTCGGCGACACCCGGATTCGCCTGCTCGAAGCCATCGACCAGCACGGTTCGATCTCCCAGGCGGCCAAGGCCGTCCCCCTGTCGTACAAGGCAGCCTGGGACGCCATCGACGCCATGAACAACCTGGCCGACCAGGCCCTGGTCTTGCGCTCGACCGGCGGCAAGAACGGCGGCGGCACCTTGCTCACCGACTACGGGCGCAAGGTGGTCGCGCTCTACCGCGCGCTGGAGGCCGAATACCAGCTGGCCCTCGACCGCCTGACGGCGAGCATGAACGAAGGCCAGGCCAGCGACCTCAAGCAGTTTCAGCAACTGCTCAAGCGCATGTCGATGAAAACCAGCGCCCGCAACCAGTTTGCCGGGCACATCGTCGCCCTGCGCGAAGGCCATGTCGATTTCGAAGTCCGTCTCAAGCTCGATGACGAGAACGAAATCGTTGCCGTCATTACCGGCGACTCGGCCGAAGCGCTCGGTCTCCGGATCGGCATGGAAATCAGCGCCCTGGTCAAATCCTCGTCGGTCCTGCTGCTCAACGATGCCCACGTCAAGACGACGGCCCGCAACCAGCTGTGGGGCGAAGTCACCCACATCCACGACGGCCCGGTCAATTCCGAGATCACGCTGAGCATGAAGAGCGGCAAAACCATCTGTGCCGTCGTCACCCACGACAGCGTCGAGCGTCTCGGCCTGGCCATCGGTGCGCAGGCCTGCGCCGTGTTCAAGGCCTCGTCGGTCATCCTCTGCAAATACGCCTGACCGGAAACGCCGCGTGTGCCAGGACGACGAACCCACGGTGTTGCCGATCAGCCAGGGCGCCGCACTGGCCCACGGCTGCTGTGGCGGGTTTCGTCGCCGGCCGGTCGCAGCACAAATCATTCCCTGGCGTCCCGAGCCGGCCGGCGCGGCTGGCGCCAAACCCGAACAAGAAGACCCATTTCAGCTCAACTCTGGAGAATTGCCATGAAAAAAATCACCACCCTGTTTGCCTTGCTCTGCGCCACCCTTTCAGTCCAGGCCGACGAAGTCCAGGTGGCGGTCGCCGCCAATTTCACCGGCCCGATGCAGGTCATCAGCGCACTATTCGAGCGCGATACCGGCCACAAGGCCAGCCTGGCCTTCGGCGCCACCGGCAAGTTCTACGCCCAGATCAGCAATGGCGCACCGTTCGAGATCCTGCTTTCGGCCGATGACGAAACCCCGGCCAAGCTGGTCAAGGAAGGCTACGGCGTCGCCGGCACGCCATTTACCTACGCCATCGGCAAACTGGTGCTGTGGTCGGCCGACCCCAAGCTGGTCGATGCCAAGGGCGCCATCCTCAAGAAGGGGGGCTTCAAGCATCTCTCGCTGGCCAATCCGAAAGCCGCCCCCTACGGCGCCGCCGGCATGCAGGTCATGACCAAGCTCGGCGTCGCCGATGCCATCAAGCCGCTGATCGTGCAGGGCGAAAACATCTCGCAGACCCACCAGTTCATCTCCACCGGCGCCGCCGAGCTCGGCTTCGTCGCCTACTCGCAAGTGATCAAGAACGGCCAGATCGGTTCCGGCTCCGGCTGGGTCGTGCCGTCCAACCTTTACGACCCGATCCGCCAGGACGCGGTGATTCTCGCCAAGGGCAAGGACAAGCCGGCCGCCATCGCGCTGATGAGCTACCTCAAGGGTGAAAAAGCCCAGGCCGTCATCAAGTCCTTCGGCTACGAACTGCGCTGATCGCCCCCCGCCCATGACCAGCCCCTACCTGCTGCCCGACGCTTACCTGGAGAACCTGCTCCAGGAGGACGCCCCTTGCGGTGACGCGACGACCTTCGCCCTCGGCATCGGGCAACAGCCGGGGCGACTGGTCTTTCGGGCGCGCTACGACATGGTCGCTTGCGGCAGCGAAGAAGCCCGCCGCATGGGCGAACTGCGCGGCCTGCGCCAGGTCGGCGAGCTGGTTGCCAGCGGCACCCGACTCGCCGCCGGCAGCGCTATCCTGAGCCTCTCCGGGCCGGCCGCCGGCCTGCATGGGGTGTGGAAGACGGCGCAGACCTTGATGGAATACCTGTCGGGCATCGCCACCTGCAGCGCCGACATGCTCGCCGCTGCCCGGCGGGCCAATCCGCAGGCCAGCGTCGTCTGCACCCGCAAGAACTTCCCCGGCACAAAGGCCGCCGCCATGAAGGCGGTGCTCTGCAGCGGAGCCAGTCCGCACCGGCTCAGCCTGTCGGAAACCCTGCTCGTTTTCGCCGAGCATCGCGCCTTCCTGCCCGATGCCACGCCGGAAGAACTGCTGCAACGGCTGCGCCGGCAATGGCCGGAGCGCGCTACCGTGGTCGAAGTCGGCGACATCGAGGCCGCCCTGCGCTGGCTCGACGCCGGGGTCGATATCGTGCAACTGGAAAAATTGCCGCCGGATGCCGTCGAAAAAATCGCCCGGCAACTCGCCGATAACGCTTGGCATGGCAGAATTGCCGCTGCCGGCGGCATCAAGCCGGACAACGCCGAAGCTTATGCCCGCGCCGGGGCCGGCATCCTGGTCACCAGCGCGCCTTATTTCGCGCCGCCACGCGATGTCGCCGTGACACTCATCCCGGACTGAACCCATCATGAAAATTGCCATCGCCACCAAGGATTACGCCACCGTCTGCGGCCATGCCGGCCAGACCCGCGAATGGCTGGTCTACGACCTTTCCAGCCACCAGTCGAACCAGTTGCTGCCGGCGCCGCAACGTATCGAACTGAGCAAGGAGCAGATTCTCCATACCTTTGCCGACGATGCCCCGCATCCGCTCGACGGCGTCGATATCGTGGTCACCGCCAGCGCTGGCGACGGTTTTATCCGCCACATGAAGAAACGCGGCGCCGAAGTCCTGCTCACCGGCGAAAGCGACCCGACCCTGGCGCTGACCCGGATCATGGCCGGCGAAGCCCTGCCCGACCCGCGCTTCGACATCACCACCACACTGTGCAAACTGCGCGACCTGTTTTCCCGACATTAGGCATTCATGGCTGAAAACGATTTATCGGCGATCTGGCTGACCCTCAAGCTGGCCAGTGTCGTCACCCTGCTGCTACTGCTGATCGGCACGCCGATCTCCTGGTGGCTGGCCCGCACCCGCTCCCGGCTGAAAGGCGTCGTCGGCGCCATCGTCGCGCTGCCGCTGGTGCTGCCGCCGACCGTCCTCGGCTTCTACCTGCTCGTCGTCATGGGGCCGCACGGCCCGGTCGGCAAGCTGACCGAGGCGCTCGGCATCGGCATGCTGCCCTTCACCTTCCCCGGCCTGGTCATCGCCTCGGTGTTTTATTCGATGCCGTTTGTCGTGCAGCCGATCCAGAATGCCTTCGAAGCGATCGGCGACCGGCCGCTGGAGGTGGCCGCGACGCTGCGCGCCAGCCCGTGGGATGCCTTCTGGTCGGTGGCCGTGCCGCTGGCCCGGCCCGGCTTCCTGAGCGGCGCCATCCTCGGCTTTGCCCATACCGTGGGCGAATTCGGCATCGTCCTGATGATCGGCGGCAACATCCCGGACAAGACGCGGGTCGTCTCGGTGCAGATTTACGACCATGTCGAAGCGCTGGAATACACCGCAGCCCATTGGCTGGCCGGCGGCATGGTGCTGTTCAGCTTCCTGGTCCTGCTTGGCCTGTACACCTTCAATCCGGCCCGGCGAAAGAGTCTATGAGTTTCCAGATCGAAGCCCGCTTCAAGATCGAACGCCGCGACTTCACCCTCGATGTCGACCTGAAACTGCCCGGACAGGGCGTCACCGCGCTGTTCGGCCATTCCGGCTCGGGCAAGACCACCTGCCTGCGCGCCATGGCCGGCCTCGAACGCGCCGAAGCCGGCTATTTCGCACTGGGCGACGAAGTCTGGCAGGACGAGACGCGGCGTCATTTCGTGCCACCGCATCGCCGCGCCCTCGGCGTCGTCTTCCAGGAAGCCAGCCTGTTCCCGCACCTGTCGGTGCGCCGCAACATCCTGTTCGGCGAACAACGGGCGCCAGTTAACGAACGGCGCTTCGCCCTCGGCGAGATTGCCGAACTGCTCGGCATCGGCCATCTGCTCGACCGCGCCCCGGAACAGCTTTCCGGCGGCGAACGCCAGCGTGTGGCGATTGCCCGCGCCCTGCTCGCCGCACCGCAAATCCTGCTGATGGACGAGCCACTGGCGGCGCTCGATCTCAAACGCAAGCTGGAAATCCTGCCCTATCTCGAACGTCTGCATGCCGAATTGTCGCTACCGATCATCTACGTCAGCCACGCGCCGGACGAAGTCGCGCGGCTGGCCGACCACCTGGTCCTGCTCGACCAGGGCAAGGTGGTGGCGAGCGGTGCGCTGAACGCGGTATTGAGCCGCATCGACCTGCCCGAGGCTTTCGCCGATGATGCCGGCGTGGTCATCCAGGCCCGAATTGCCGCACAAGAGGACGACGAGC
>DAIMCQ010000297.1:0-5615 GCA_036726285.1 Azonexus sp. | reverse complement strand
CCAGGCTACCCCATTACAAGCCCCGTTACTCACCCGTAACGGGGCTTTTGGCTTTATGGGTGCGAAATTTAAACAGCGACGACAGCGCTTGGCGTATTTGGGCGCCACCTTTGCTGTTACCAATCGTCACCCGAGAAGGTAGATGCCTAGATGCCGTTCGGCTAGACTTCGGCCTTCTGATTCAGTAGATGCTGCGATGGCAAATGAAGTCGAGTTGAAGTTGTCGTTCCGCCCGGTAGACTTGGCCTCGATCGAGGCCCATCCGCTGGTGCGGCAGGCGAAGCCGCATGGCGTGGCGGAAGTGCTGGAGAGCACTTATTTCGATACGCCGGAACTCAAGTTGCACGCCGCAAAAGTGGCGATTCGTACCCGGAAGACCGGAAAAGGTTTGTTGCAGACGATCAAGTGCGCAGCCGCCTCGGTTGGCGGACTCTCTTGTCGCCCGGAGTGGGAGCAGCCCTACGACGGGAGTTTTGATTTCTCAGGCATCGAGGCCGTTGCTGTTCGCGACATGCTGGAGTCGTTGAGAGGTGACTTGCTACCGGTCTTCATGACGGTCTTTCACCGCCAAACTCGCCTCGCCGAACCCCGCGCTGGCGTTCGCATTCTGATCATGATCGATAGTGGTCACGTGATCACCGGTGCCGACAAGGCGCCCATTTCCGAAGTGGAATTGGAATTGGTCGAGGGAAACGCCCGCGACTTGCAGGATTTCGCCATCGAATTGGCGACCGATCTGGCCTTGCTTCCATTCGATCAGAGCAAGGCAGAGCGTGGTTATCTGTTATTTGCCGAGCAAGCCTTGCGTCCGCTGAAGGCCGGGAAGATCAGCCTCGACCCGGCGCAAAAGCCGCTGGCTGTCTTTGCGGTATTGGCGACGCGTGAGCAGGCTTGCTGGCAGGCGAACCTGCACGGGGCCTTGAGCAGCGACAACCCGGAATTCGTTCATCAATACCGCGTTGCCCTGCGGCGATTGGGGACCTTGCTGCGGATTTTCAAGCCGCTGCTGCCGAAATCATTCGTCAAACATTGGACGGAAGAGTTCAAGCGCGTTGCCGGTGTGACCGGAGAGATTCGGGATCTCGACGTGATGCACAAAGAAATCCTGCTGCCGATGGCTTGCTCCGAAAGCGATGATGCCGGCACGGTCATGGTTCAGCGGGCGCTGCAGCGTTGTACCGAGGATCACGACAAGGCCGAGGCAGCGCTGGGCGGCCTGTTTGATGGTGTTCCTCTGCTACGCTTTGTCCGCGATCTCGATTCGCTGGCCGACAAGAAAGGGCCGGACAGGATTCAGGCGTTTGCCGAAGCGCGCGTTGCCCGTCTGCACCTTAAAGCAGTCAAACGCTTTTCCGAGGTGGTCAAGGCGCCGACGCCGGAGGCCGCGCATCGCTTCCGTATTGCGCTCAAGCACCTGCGCTATGCCTGCGAGTTCTTCGCCAACTTGTTCGACGAAGGCCATATGACCCAGTACGCCAAGGATGTTGCTGCGCTGCAGGATGAACTGGGCTTCCTCAACGACCTGCACGTGGCGTTGCGGCGACTGGACCAATGGTGTCAGGCTGACACGTCGATGCTGGCGGTGCGCGACCACGTCGTTGCCTGGCATGCCGGTCGGGCCGACAAGAAGCTGAGTGTCGCGCTGGCCCAGGCCGAGTCATTGCTCGGCCAGTGCCTGCCCTGGTGTGGTGAGTGCGACCGGCGGAGCCTCGGCACTGTGCGCAAGCGTTTGCGCCAAGGCGTTACCTTGAAGATGGTTTAAGGCGTTTCAGTCGGCGCGAGCTTATGGACCGGATTGCGCCGGCTGGCTGCCCAACCGAGCAGGGAGAGCAGCGCAAGGCCGCTGCCAATCAGCAGCATGCCGCCGATTTCGAGCGCCTTGAATTCCTCGCCGACCATCAGGCGGGACGAGAATATCGCCACGACCGGCGTGCCCAGCACGGACAGGCTGGCCTCCCAGGCCGGTACCCGGTCCAGGATGTAGATCCACAGCCACCAGCACAGGGCGGTCGAGGCGACCGACATGAAGCCGAGAATGCCGATGAACGGCAGCGTCCATTCGGTCGGGCGTTCCGGGACGATCCAGGCCAGGATGACCAGGGGAATGGCGCCGAGCAGCATCTGCCAGGTAGTCAGGCTGAGCAAATCCACTTGCTCCCTGCCGCGCAGGCGCTTGATCAGGATGGTGCCGGTCGCCCAGCAAATGGCCGCCACCAAGCCGAGGAATTTGCTGAACAGGCTGGAATGGTTGTCCCACGGCTCGACGATCATGATCAGGCCGGTCAGCGTGCTCAAAGCCGCAAGCCACTGCTTGCCGCGCACCCGCTCGCCAAGGATGGGCCAGGCCATTAGCAGCGTCCAGATCGGCATGGTGAAAATCAGTACCGCCGTCTTGCCTGGGCCGCCTTCAACCAGCGCCCAGGTCTGGAACACCATGAAGCCGGCCACCTGGGTCAAGGCGATGCCCAGAGTCGGGCCGGGCGCGATCAGGCGAATTGGCCGCCCCATCAGCTTCAGCGCCAGTAGCAGCGACAGGGCGCCGCCAACGCAGCGCTCGGCAGCAAAGGCAAAGGGAGGGGCATAGACCAGGCCCTGCTTGGCCAGTACCCAAGTGTAGCCCCATGTCAGGGAGAGAACGGCGAGGGCAATCAGGGGCAGCCAGCGGCGCAATGAAGAAGGCATGAGTTTAGGGTTTTGTGGTGGAGCGGATCGGGGCGGCAAGGATAAACCCGCCGCACGGTCTTGCAACCGTACGGCAGGCATCAACGGGGCAATTAATCGAGCGTCGGGTAGTCGGTGTAGCCTTCGGCATTTCCGCCATACAACTTGTCGGCACGCAATTCGTTGAGTGGCGCCTTCTCGCGCAAACGGCGGACCAGGTCCGGATTGCTGATGAATGGACGACCGTAGGCGATCAGGTCTGCCTGGCCGTTGGCCACAGCCTGCTCGCCCATTTCCAGGGTATAACCGTTATTGAGCATCCAGCGACCGGAGAAGCGGCGGTGCAGGGCCTCGTAGTCGAACGCAACCTTGGCATCTTCCGGCAGGCGGGCGCCGCCGGTCTCGCCTTCGATCACATGCAGATAAGCCAGCTTGAGCGGGGCGATCTGCTCGACGACGTGGTTGAACAGGGCCTGCGGATCGCTGTCACGCGGCGTATCGCTGAAGGTGGTCATCGGACTGATCCGGACACCGACCCGGCCGCCGCCAATTTCACCGGCTACTGCCTGCAGCACTTCGATGAGCAGGCGAGCGCGATTGGCAATGCTGCCGCCGTAAGGACCACTGCGGTCATTGACGCTGTCGCGCAGGAACTGGTCGAGCAGATAGGAGTTGGCGGCATGCACCTCGACGCCGTCGAAACCGGCGGCAATCGCGTTGCGGGCTGCGCGACGGTAGTCCTCGATTAGCGCGGGGATTTCGTCATCGCGCTGGGCGCGCGGCGCCGAAGTCGGAACAAAGCCCTCGCGGGTGAAAGTCATCGCATTCGGTCGATGGCTGCTTGACGAGACCGGGGCCGCACCATCCGGCAACAGCGAGCTGTGCGAAATGCGTCCGACGTGCCACAACTGCAGCACGATACGGCCGCCTGCTGCATGCACCGCATCGGTCACCTGGCGCCAACCGGCGACCTGCTCCGGGCTGTAGATGCCCGGGGTGTCGAGATAGCCTTGGGCCATCGGGCTGATCTGGCTGGCCTCGGCAATGATCAGGCCGGCCGTGGCGCGCTGGCGGTAATACTCGACGGTCAGCGGGCCGGCGACCTGGCCGGGCAACGCCCGGTTGCGGGTCAGCGGGGCCATGACGATGCGGTTGGCGAGGGCAATGTCGCCGACCTGGATCGGATCGAAAAGGGGGCTCATGGGTAATACTCCTTGTTGGCTGATGAGGGCACCAACTGCGTGCCTTTTAAAGTTATAAATAGACCGGTCGTCTAGTAAGTGCGCAAACTGCTTCTAACAACAACAGCAAAATCGGTTCAACTATTTGGCAATGATCTGGCGAGTCACCCGCATCGCGTGTTCGAGCGGTTCCGCCTTGCGGTGCAGCTTGGTCAGCAGGCTGGCGCCGAGCCAGAGCTGGTAAAGGGTTTGTGCCGTCGCGGCAGCATCGAGTGGCGGTATCGAACCGTCGGCAATGCCTGCCTCGATGCACTCGGTAATGCGGGCCATGACGCGTTCCGTACCGTCGCGCAAGGTGATGCGCATGGCGTCGGAAAGGTCGGCCACCTCGGCGCTCAATTTGACCACCAGGCACTTCTGGGCATCGCATTCGACCGAATGATTGTTGAACCAGCGCTGCCAGAACAGCATCAAGCGCTCCTGGCCGGTCGTGCCGGTGGCGGCGAAAAGCGCATCAATGCCGGCCAGATAGTTCTCGAAGTAGCTTTCCAGCAAGGCCTGGCCGTACTGTTCCTTGGATTCGAAATAGTGATAGAACGAACCCTTCGGCACACCGGCGGTGTTCAGGATCTCGTTCAGGCCGACACTGGAAAAGCCCTTGCCGGCAATGATGCCGTGGCCGGTGTCGAGAATGTGCTGGCGAGTATCGTCGTGGCGAATCTTCATGGGAAACAAGCTTACGCCGGATTAGACCAGTCGTCTAGTAAACAGTGAAATAAAAACCGGGCGGCCGGCACGCGATGCCTGGCCAGCCCGGTGGCAGGGATCAGCGGACGAACAGGTGGCCGAGCTTGGCCTGTTTGGTGGCCAGGTAATGCCAGTTCGACGGGTTGTGGCCGACCATGATGCCGACCCGTTCGGCCACCTTGACGCCGATGTCGGTCATCGCCGCCACCTTGCGCGGATTGTTGGTCATCAGGCGCAGGGTGCTGACGCCCAGTTGCGCCAGCATCGGCTTGCACAACTCGTAGCGCCGCAGATCGGCCGGGAAGCCGAGCGCTTCGTTGGCCTCGACGGTATCGGCACCGCCGTCCTGCAGTTGGTAAGCGCGGATCTTGTTGATCAGGCCGATACCCCGGCCTTCCTGGCGAAGATAGAGGACAACGCCGCGGCCTTCGGTTGCGATGCGTTTGAGGGCTTCTTCCAGTTGGGCGCCGCAGTCGCAGCGCTGGCTGAACAGCGCATCGCCGGTCAGGCACTCGGAGTGGACGCGGGCCAGCACCGGTGCGCCGTCGCCGACTTCGCCCAGAACCATGGCGACGTGCTCCTTGCCGGTCGTCGGATCGACGAAGCCATGCAGGCGAAATTTCGCCCAGGGAGTCGGCAGGTCGCAGGCACCAACGTATTCGAGGGGCGGATGTGAATCTTGTTCCTCGACAAGCGGGGCGTTTTTAATGGGTGCGTCGGTCATCATGAGCTTATACGGGTCTCGGAAAACGAATTATCGGTCAAAGCAGCTAAAAGTCTGAACAAGTCAGACAGGCTTTGCCCTGACTTGTTCAGACACTTTGACGAAATTTCCTGTTTACCCCTGTGCCGAACTCCGAATCAAGTGATCAAAGGCACCAAGCGAAGCAGTCGCCCCGGCCCCCATGGCGATGATGATCTGCTTGAACGGTACCGTCGTGCAGTCGCCGGCGGCGAAGACGCCGGGCAGGGAAGTCTGCCCCCGGGCATCGATCTCGATCTCGCCGCGGTTCGACAGGTCGAGCG
>DAIMCQ010000296.1:0-5637 GCA_036726285.1 Azonexus sp. | reverse complement strand
CCGTCGCACATGCTGCAACACATCATCGATCATCCCTGGCCGTTCCTGGGCATGACTACCATCATCGCCTTGTTGCACGTTGGTGCCTCGCTACGCATTCGTCGCGACCGCAAGCAGAAGGCCAGAGCCGCCGTTGACCGCCGTGTCGATCCGGAACGCTCAAAAGATGGTCGTCGCTGGGCCGACAAGCGGCGCAGCAAATAAAAAAAAGCCCGCACTAGGCGGGCTTAAATCCATTTCTTGGAGGAGATGGAGGAGACAGTTGATAGTATGCCGAAAGTTATGCTGCACCGCAACAATTAATTTTTACCTCAGTAAAATATTTTTGTTTTTCAGCAAAAACACCGACAAATTGTATTCAGCGCGAATTCTGCTCGATCGGCAATGAAAAAAGCCCCGCGAAACTCGCAGGGCCTTGGCTTTTCGGCGGGACCGAAAGGCGTATTGCTTACTTACCGGCCTTGGTGGCAGCCTTGGTTGCGGCGGCAACGTTGGCTTGAGCGGCATCGGTGAATTGCTTGGCAACGGCATTCATATTGCCGAAAGCCGAATTGGCAGCAGCGATGGCGCTCTGGATGGCGGCGATGGCGCCTTCCGAACCGGCCGGGGCAGACTTGGCGGCTTGGTCGATCAGGCCGGCAACCGTCTTCTGGAAACCGCCGAACTGGGCTTCAACCATCTTGGCGAATTCCTGTTGGGTTTCGGTCGAGATTTCGTAGACCGAACGGGCGTAGGCAACGGCCTTGTCGACGCTCGGCTGAGCCAGGGCGGTCTGGACGGCAACGGCTTCCTTCGGATCCTTGGCGGCCATCACAGCCTTGACGCCGGAGACGGAGTCTTCCAGGGTGGCACGGGCGGTGTTCAGGTTCAGGGCAGCGATACGCTCGGCAGAAGCCAGGGCGGTGTTGGCGACGGACAGCAGGGAATCAACGGCAGCCTTGTTGGCGGCGGTGAATTGTTCGGTATTGAAAGTCATGTGTGGCTCCAAGAATTAGGTCGATCAAGCGTGGTGTTCGACGCCAGTATAACCCAGTAATTTGACATTTTGCTGCAGTGCAGCAAATATGTTTGCATGATTGCAGCAAACCCCTCCCGGCACCTGTCGAGTACCCGATCCGTATTTCCACTTTACGGATCGGGAATAAACGGTTAAAAGCTGCCGCAGCCTCACTGGAGAATCGAATGTCCAAGAATGACCTGGCCTTGCAAGCCGACAAGATGCTTGAAGCCGCACTGGGTGGCCTCACCCCGCACCAGGCCCTGCTCGAAGCCTCATTGGCAGACGCCGCCAATGTTGACGAACGGGCCGCCGCCCGCGAAAAGAATCGCCAGCGCGCCCTGCTCTTGCTGGCCGAAATCGAGAAAACGCTGGACTGATCCGGGCAAGCATTGCTCGGCCGGCGGCAACCAAACTGGATTGCCGCCCTAGGCATGCTTCAGACCTTACCCGGCAAGCTGGCCCGCCGCCTTGAAATAGGCATCCAGCCGGGCAATCCAGTCGGCCTTCTCGGCATCGGTCGCGAAGCTGGCTTCGAAACTGTTGCGCGCCAGGCGATACCAGACAGCAGCATCGAAATTGAAGGCGCCCTGCACGGCCCGCAGATTGTCGTTCAGGTAGCCGCCGAAATAGGCTGGATCATCGCTGTTCAACGTCACCTTGGCCCCATCGGCCAACAGCTTGCCCAGCGTATGCTGGCGCATCTCCGCAAAGACGCAAAGACGGATGTTCGATAGCGGACACACGGTCAGCGGCACGCCTTCGCGCACCAGGCGGGCCACCACCGCTGCATCCTCAAGCGCCCGGACGCCATGGTCGATACGTGCCGAGCCGAGCAGGTCCAGCGCTTCGCTGATGTAAGCCGGCGGCCCTTCTTCGCCGGCATGCGCCACCACCGGTTTGCCCAGGGCACGGCAACGGGCGAAGACGCGCTCGAACTTGCTCGGCGGATTGCCCTTCTCCGAAGAATCCAGACCGAAGCCGTCGATGCGGTCGATATAAGGCTCGGCCTCGGCCAGCGTTGCAAAAGCCTCTTCCTCGCTCAGATGGCGCAGGAAACAGAGAATAAGGCGACCGCTAATCCCCCAGCGCGCCTGGCCTTCGCGCAAACCGGCTTCCAGGCCATCGAGCACGGTCAGGAAGGGAATGCCGCGTGCCGTATGCGTCTGCGGGTCGAAAAAAATCTCGGTATGGATGACGTTATCGGCCGCCGCCCGTTCCAGGTAGGCCAGCATCAGATCGCGGAAATCGTCGGCGGTACGCAGCACGTCGGCACAGGCGTAGTAGAGATCGAGAAAGGACTGCAGGCTGTCGAAATCGTAGGCCGCCTTCAGCGCCGCCTCGTCGGCATAGGGCAGCGTCAGGCCGTTGCGTCGGGCCAGTGCGAAAGCCAGCTCCGGTTCCAGCGTGCCTTCGATATGCACGTGCAGTTCGGCCTTGGGCATGCCGCAGGCGAGATCGATCAGGGTGTTTGGGTTCATGGTTTTCCCTTTGGGTAAATTCGGTTTCAGGCGGCCTGCTCAAGCGCCTCGGGTTCGGCCATGCCGGTGATCTGGCGCCGAAAGGAGGCCGGGGTCAGGCCGTAGTGGTTCTTGAACTGGCGATGAAAATGGCTGAGATTGGCAAAGCCGCTTTCCAGCGCCACCTCGGTGATCGATTTGGCGCCGGAAACCAGCGTCAGCGCCGCCCGTTCGACCCGCCGGGTATTGCAGTAATCGACAAAACTCTTGCCGGTGTGGCGCCGAAACTCCCGCGTCAGCAGGCTGCGCGACAGGCCAAACCGGCTGGCCGCCTGGTCCAGCCCGATATCGTCATCGAGGCTGACCTCGATCCAGGCGCGGATCTCGGCGATTTTGGCCGCGTGACGGCGCCGGCTGCGCGCATCGGGCGTTTCGCAATGCTTGCCGTGCAAGGCCAGCAACACGCTGATAGCGCCCCAGATGACGCGCAATTCCGGCATTTCGTTGATGCCAAAACCGTCCGGAATCAACGGCAATAACGCCCGCAACCCGGCCCCATCCTCGGGATGATCGGCCACGCTGGCCGCTTCAGCGCTCAGGCTGGCCAGCGAGGCGGCATGGGCCGGCGACAGGAAGCTGGCCACATCCTCGGCATTCATGCAGACCATTTTCAGGTCGGCTTCGTCGCCAGGGGCAAAATAGTAGCGATGGCGCACGCCCGGCGCCACGACAATGCTCCGCCCGCGCACGAAATCGATCTGCTGCCGATCCAGCTCCAGCCGGCCGGCGCCGCCCTGGCAGCAAATCAGCTCGAAGACATCGTGCGCATGCCAAGGCGTCGGCTCACCGATCCGGGCGCTTACACTCCACAACATATTCGTATCCGATCGTACATAAGCTTGACTTGATTCTACAAGACTCCCACACAGCGGACTTATATATTCACCATCACGCAATCCATATTGCGCCAATCGAATACATCGCCACTGCAAGCCGTGCAGCCGGCTCATCGGAGTTAACGCATGTACATCGCCCTCAAACACGCCCACTCGCTGTTTTCGCTGCTCGGTTTGCTCGCCACGCTGGCCTGGCTGGTCGCAGCCTGGCGCGGCGCCGCCTCACCCGACACGGAACTGAGCGGCAAACCCCGCCTGTGCTACATCCTCAACCGCGCTCTGGTCGGCCTGGCCGGCTTGAGCGGCATCGCCCTCACCGGCCTTGGCCCCTGGCTGCAGTTGCTTTTCCCCTACCTGGGGCTGGCCGCTTTCATCATCCACGGCCTGGCCGCCGCCGCCTCGAAAAAGGCCTGGGGCAGCGGGCGGGAACGTTTTCTGCACGGCGCACTCTTGATACAGGTACTCGCCCTGCTCGTCGCCGCAGCGCTGATGGCCGTCAAGCCCATCTGACCACTCACCTACCCCACGGAGTTCCATCCCATGACCCGTCTCTACGACATCCCCCTCAAAGCCATCGACGGCAGCGCCACCACGCTGCAAGCCCACGCCGGCGAAGTCCTGCTCATCGTCAATGTCGCCTCGAAATGCGGCCTGACGCCGCAATACGAAGGTCTGGAAAAGCTCTATGACCGCTACCGCGACAGCAAGTTTGCCGTCCTCGGCTTTCCCGCCAACGATTTCGCCGGTCAGGAACCGGGCAGCGACGCCGAAATCCAGGCCTTCTGCACCGGCACTTTCGGCATCCGCTTCCCGATGTACAGCAAGATCGCCGTCACCGGCCCGGACAAGCACCCGCTCTACCAGCACCTGACCAGCGCCCAGCCGGTCACCGAAGACCGCGCCAACATGGAAGAAAACCTGCGCGGCTACAAGATCGAACCGACGCCGGCCCCGGAAGTGCTGTGGAATTTCGAGAAGTTCCTGGTCAACCGCCAGGGCGAAGTCGTTGGCCGCTTTGCGCCGGATACCCTGCCGGATGCCGAAAAGCTGGTCGCCGCCATAGAACGGGAACTGGCCCGCGCCTGAACCGCCGCCTAGCCAAAGCAAAGCGCGACCCGCGGGCCGCGCTTTTTTACGTCTGGTTGCGCTTGCGCACGATGGGCGGCACGAACTTGACGGAGAACCGCCAGCCCTCCTCGCCTGCTTTCAGGATCAGGCTTTTCGAATGCGCCCCCTCCTCGAATACCGGGCCATCGCCGCTCAGTTCGATGGCGCCCAGCCCCTTGATGACGCAGGCACCGGGCAAGGTGATGAAGACCGATTCGGCCGCTACCAGCACGAACTGGCCCTCCTTGGATTCGGAAC
Organism: Azonexus sp.; assembly: GCA_036726285.1. Lineage (GTDB taxonomy): Bacteria > Pseudomonadota > Gammaproteobacteria > Burkholderiales > Rhodocyclaceae > Azonexus. The sequence goes on along the minus strand of DAIMCQ010000296.1, from coordinate 919 downwards.
AGGACAAGCCCTTCGGCACACTGGCCGGATCGGCCCGCCAGCCTGCACGCAAGGCATCCAGCCCGGCCAGCAGTTCATCGGTGAATTTGACAGCGAGAACAAGCTCGCAGGATTTGGCATGGCTCATGGCGGCTCATCGAACGGAAGATCCGCCGCATTCTAGCGTTCGCCGGTGCCACCCGGCGAAATCATTGCCCATTGGCGCCCAAACCGAAGCCGGGCGCAACGCAGAACGACTTAAACCTCGTCCTCGTCGTCGAACTCGTCATCCTCGCCAGCTTCCTCATCCTCGGCATCGGCCGCAGCATGCAGCGCCTCGACATTGCGCTCGACGTACAGCTCGATCGCCTCGCGCAGATTCTCCAGCGCCTCCTCCTCGGTCGCCCCATCACTGGAAACATCGAGATTGAGGCAGCGGGCGACAAAAATGCCGTCTTCCGGATAAACCTCGTATTTGATCTTGAAGGGTTTGGCTTGGCTCATGGTGCAAAAACAGCCGGCAAGGCTGGGGAATTCAGGAAAGCGCGAATTATCGGCAAGGCCTTGATAAACCGCAACCACGAAGCGGGATTAGAAAATCCAAACCCAAACCGGCTGCTCGAAGAATGCGCAAAAGACGACTTGAATCAAATTAACAATCATTCTCATCTGAGAAGATACACAGCGATACCTCATTCCCCCTCACCGGACGAGCCAGCCAACGCCAGCCAGTCGTATTTACTGGAGTTGCCATGCCCCCCGCCCGCCTCAGTCTCGTAGCGCTCGCCCTGCTCGTCGCATTTACCACGGTCAATGCCCAGGAAACGACGCTATCCGCCGTCAATGTTACGGCCAAGGGTTATGCCGCCACCGACCTGGATACGCCGCTATCGACCACGACGCTCGCCCGCGACGAGGTTGCCCGCCGTGGTGCGACCAA
>DAIMCQ010000295.1:0-5644 GCA_036726285.1 Azonexus sp. | reverse complement strand
CGTCGCCTACGCCGTGCTCAATGGCCGTTTGCCGCACCCCCCCAAGCGGGTCGCCAACGCCTTCTGCCAACCGGCCACCGACAAAGGCGCCGTCAGCTGATGCGCCCCCCCTCCCACGATATCGCAGCGGCGATCGCCTCCGAGCCGCTCCGGCACGACCGGCTTGGAACCTATCCCAAGGCATCCACACTCGACGACTACCGGCGCCACCTGGCCGCAGTCCAGGCTCGCATCGATGCCGCTTGCCGGCGCGTCAGGCGCGACCCGGCCAGCGTCCGCCTGCTGCCGGTCAGCAAGACCGTGGACGAAGCGCACATCCGCCTCTCGTATGCCGCTGGCTGTCGCTTCCTTGGTGAAAACAAGGTGCAGGAGGCCTATTCCAAGTGGCAAGCCATGGCCGATTTGCCCGGCCTGCGCTGGTCGGTGATCGGTCACCTGCAAACCAACAAGGCCAAGCTGGTGGCGCACTTTGCCACAGAGTTCCAGGCACTCGACAGCTTGCGCGTCGCCGAGGCGCTCGAACGCCGCTTGCAGATCGAAGGGCGTTCGCTGGATGTGTTCGTGCAGGTCAATACCTCTGGCGAAGCCAGCAAATACGGCCTGCCGCCAGCTGACGTACCAGCATTTCTGCAGGCGCTGCCAGCTTTTTCAGCACTGCGTGTGCGCGGCCTGATGACCTTGGCCGTGCAGTCCGCCGAGGCCGAGCGGGTACGCCCATGCTTCGTCCGGCTGCGTACGCTGCGCGATCAGCTTCGCCAGAGCGCACCGGCCGGTATCGGCCTGGACGAACTGTCGATGGGCATGTCTGGTGATTTCGAAATTGCCGTGGAGGAAGGCGCCACGGTCGTGCGCGTCGGCCAGGCCATCTACGGCGGCCGCGCTTTACCCAACTGCCATTATTGGCCCAACGCAACCGCTACCCGGGAGTCCACTCGATGAAAACCGCCATTGCCATCCGCCATCTGCATGTCGAAGACCTCGGCACGCTTGGGCCGCTGCTCAAGGCGCGTGGCTACGACGTGCAGTATGTCGATGCGACGCAGGATGAGCTGAGTGCACTCGACGTCGAGGCTGCCGACCTGCTGGTGGTGCTGGGCGGCCCCATCGGTGCCTTCGACGACGACACCTATCCGTTTCTCGTGGATGAACTGGCGCAGGTAGGCCGCCGTCTGCAGAGCCAGCGCCCCGTGCTGGGTATCTGCCTGGGGGCGCAACTGATTGCGCGGGCGCTCGGTGCCCGGGTCTATGCCTTGGGCGCCAAGGAAATCGGCTTCGGCCGGCTGGCCCTGACCCCGGAGGGCGAACGCTCGCCGCTGGCTGCACTGGGCGATAGCCCCGTCCTGCACTGGCACGGCGATCAATTCGATATTCCGCCCGGGGCTGTCCGGCTGGCCAGTACGGCGATGGGCCTGAACCAGGCGTTCGCGCGAGGTCGTCAGGTTTTGGGCTTGCAGTTTCATCTCGAGGCGGATACCCGCCACATCGAACACTGGCTGGTCGGCCATGTCAGCGAGCTGAATCAGGCGGGGATCGATCCCCGCCTCTTGCGCGCCGAGGCGCGGCAGTTGGGGGCCAGCCTGTCCTCGGCGGCCGCTGCGGTGTTCGGCCGCTGGCTCGATGGACTCGAAACGGCCCCGCCCGGCAGCCCGCCGTGATGGAGCCACGTTGTGGCGCGGCGCTTTCGCCGTTTTCGCTTGCTGCCCCAATAGGGCTCGGGCGGAACGGCCTGGCCGTCGGATAAGCACGTATCTCATGGTCGTTGACCGCGACCAGCGCATCCATGCGCCCCTATCCACCTTTTTTAAGGAAACACACACCCTATGCCCCATTCACCATCCCACCTGATGCAGGCCTATGCCCGCCAGCCGGTTTCCTTTGTGCGCGGACGCGGCGCCCGTCTGTGGGACGCGCAAGGCATCGAGTACCTTGATGCCATCGCCGGTGTGGCGGTGACCAATCTGGGCCATGCCCACCCCGAGATTGCCGCTGCCATTGCCGAACAGGCCGGGCAACTCCTGCACACGTCGAACATGTTCGGCATCGCCTGGCAGGAACGGTTGGGCGAGCGGCTGTGTTCGCTGTCCGGCATGCAAAGCGCGTTCTTCTGCAATTCAGGGGCGGAGGCCAACGAAACCGCGCTCAAGCTGGCACGCTTGCACGGCAACCGCAAACAGGTGGCGCAACCCGTGGTGCTGGTGATGGAGAACAGCTTCCATGGGCGCACGCTTGCGACGCTGGCCGCCACCGGCAATCCGGCTGTGCAACGCGGCTTTGCGCCATTGATGCCGGGCTTTCTGCGGGTCCCCTACGACGACATGGCGGCGCTCCGCCAGGCTGCCGAGCGGACGCCCGGCATCGTTGCCGTGCTGGTCGAGCCGGTTCAGGGCGAAGGCGGCGTACGGGTTGCTTCGGCCGAATACTTGCGCGAACTGCGGACGTTGTGCGACCAGTTCGACTGGTTGTTGATGATCGACGAAGTACAGACCGGCATGGGGCGTACCGGCACCTGGTTCGGCTACCAGCATGCTGGCGTCAAGCCGGATGTCATCACCCTGGCCAAGGGCTTGGGCAATGGCTTTCCCATCGGCGCCTGTCTGGCACGCGGGGCGGCGGCAACGCTGTTTTCGCCCGGCGACCACGGCTCCACCTTCGGCGGTAATCCGCTGGCCTGCCGCGTCGGCTGCACCGTGCTCGACATCATGGAATGCGACGCTATTCCGCAGCGTGCCGCGGCACTGGGATACCGCCTGCTGGCCGGTCTTCAGGAGGCGCTGGACAGCCATCCCAAGGTGCTTGCCGTCCGCGGCCGCGGACTGATGGTTGGCATCGAACTGGATCGGCGCTGCGAGGATCTGGTTGGGCGCGCCTTGAGCGAGCAGCGGCTGTTAATCAGCGTGACCCGCGAGGCCACCATCCGACTACTGCCGCCGCTGGTGTGCAGCGAAGCACAGATCGACGATATCGTGACGCGCGTGGCGCGTCTTTTGTCCCCAAATCATCCAAACCATAGGACTACGCCGCCATGTACGCCTCTTCAGTAAACCTTGCCGAATTCGACGCCGAACTGGCCGCAGCAGTCCAGAACGAAGCGCGCCGCCAGGAAGACCACGCCGAACTGATCGCCTCCGAGAACTATGTCAGCCCGCTGGTCATGTCGATCCAGAACTCGGTGTTGACCAACAAGTATGCCGAAGGCTATCCCGGCAAACGCTACTACAGCGGCTGCGAGCATGTTGACGTTGCCGAGCGCCTGGCGATCGAACGCCTGAAGAGGCTGTTCGACTGCGACTACGCCAATGTCCAGCCGCATGCCGGAGCCCAGGCCAATGCCGCAGTCTTCCTGGCCCTGGTCAATCCCGGCGACACGGTGATGGGCATGAACCTGGCGCAGGGCGGCCACCTGACCCATGGCAATCCAGCCAATTTCTCCGGCCGGCATTACCGCATTGTTCCCTATGGCCTCGATGCCGAGACCGGCCTGATCGACTACGACGAGATGGAGCGTATTGCGCTGGAAACCCGGCCCAAGATGCTCATTGGCGGTTTCTCCGCCTACTCGCGACACAAGGACTGGGCGCGCATGCGCGCCATCGCCGACCGGGTGGGGGCCCTCTTTTGGGTGGACATGGCACACGTCGCCGGCCTGGTGGCCGCCGGCGAATACCCGAATCCCTTGGCGCATGCCCATGTGGTGACCAGCACCACCCATAAAACGCTACGTGGACCACGCGGCGGCGTCATCCTGGCCAAGGGTCAAAGCGAAGAATTTCACAAGAAGCTCAATTCGGCGGTCTTCCCGGGGGTTCAGGGCGGCCCGCTGATGCACGTCATCGCCGCCAAGGCGCTTGCCTTCAAGGAGGCGCTGTCGCCCGAATTCAAGCGCTACCAGCAGCAGGTCGTGATCAATGCTCGCGCCATGGCGGCGGTGCTCCAGCAGCGCGGCTACAAGATCGTTTCCGGCGGAACCGACAACCACATGATGCTGATCGACCTCTCCGACAAGCCCTATACCGGCAAGGATGCGGATGCAGCCCTGAGCGAGGCATGCATTACCGCGAACAAGAATTCGGTCCCCAATGATCGACGCTCGCCTTTTGTCACCTCCGGGCTGCGCATTGGCACGCCGGCGGTCACAACCCGGGGCTTCGGCGTTGCCGAATGCGAGCAGTTGGCTGCTTGCTTGTGCGATGTGCTGGATGCGCTGGAAGCCGGCACCGGCAGTCGGGTGACATGCCTGGTTCGGGAACAGGTGCTTGCCTTGTGTCGCCGACATCCGGTGTATCGATAGGCCGGCCGCAGAGGCCTCGGTCGGCCCTCGCCGGGCCGAGGCCGATCAACCCCCGGCGTGGCGTCGAAAGCAAACTCGCCGACATGGCTTCGCGCCTTGTTATGCCGGGCGATCCACGGCAAAATCGGGCGATGAGCCCTACTCTTCAAGAACGTCGTCAGGCGTCATCCTGAATACCCGACGATCATCATGAACACGCCAACAGTCGTTCGAAGAATGCGTGCGGCGGACATCCACGCGATACTGGAAATTCAAGCTGATTGCTATACCGAATTGATACCGGAATCAGCGGAATCCCTCTTGGCCAAGCTTGCGGCATCGCCGGCGACGTGTTTCATCGCCTCCAGCGGGCAGCGTCAAATTGGCTACCTGATCTCGATTCCATGGCTGCGCTCAAGCCCGCCCCTCCTCAATGCCTCGACTTGTCGGCTACCCGGCCACCCCGACTGCCTTTATCTGCATGATTTGGCCGTGCAGCCCGCTGCTCGCGGCGCTAATGCCGGTCAATTGCTGATTGCTGCATTCATGGAGCAGCTTGCCGCACTCCGATTTGATTGCGCGGCGCTCGTCGCCGTTCAAAGCTCGGCGGCGTATTGGCAGCGCCATGGTTTCGCCGCGGTCGAGCCGTCGCCGGCCTTGGCTGCCAAGCTGGCATCGTACGGCTCGAATGTTCGATACATGATGCGCAGCGCGACATGAATTGGCGGTCGACAATGCGGTGCGGCAGCTGCTCCGGCTGAAAATCCGGCCTCCGCTTCCCTCACGGCTCCCGAAGGGTGGCCAGCACTGTTGCGCGATTAGCCAGCACGAGGTTGGTGAGTAGGGATTTGGCCAAATCCTCCGGCTCGCTATTGGCCAATTGTCGGCTGGTGCCGCCGGTTGCCGTGGTGACGACAAGAATCATCCCGGCAATCCAGTAATTGCCGGTGAAAATCTCGCCGTCAATTTCGCAGCTGACCGGGTGCCTTTGGTAGCGTTGGCTGGCGGTGCCGATCGTACTGCCGCGCGGGTATCGCATGCCGTCGTCAGAGCTGGGCGCGACTGAGGCTGATCTTCTGGAGCAGAGCATATAGCTCGTCCTTGATGCTCAGCTTCTTCTTTTTCAGGACCTCGATCTCATCGGGGGTGCCGGGTTCCAGCCGGGACTCCATGTTCTTGATCCGCTGATCGAGCTTGTTGTGCTGCTCGAACAGGGTCTGGAAATATCTGTCGCTCGTCTTCAGTTCGGAAATCAGGTCGCGATATTCGTGAAACATGAGGAACTCCTTCGCTGTTGAAGCGGATTCAAATGACGCCCTGGGCGAGCATGGCATCGGCCACCTTGACGAAGCCGGCGATGTTGGCGCCATTGACGTA
>DAIMCQ010000294.1:0-5660 GCA_036726285.1 Azonexus sp. | reverse complement strand
GAAGCAGGATCCAAAAGTAGTCGTGCCGCAAGAAGAGGCGCCGCCTGTTGCCAAGGTCGAGGAGAGGGCTGGCCCGCCATTACGTGCTGTGGTTGCCTCCGAAGAGCTGCCGTGGTGGGCGGAATGGAGTTCTTTGGGGTATGTTCTGGGCGGGGGGGTGGGCTTGCTTGGCGGCGCTTTGTTGTGGCGTCGTTATCGAGGGCGGGAGCAGCGTGATGCTGTCTTGTCCTTGGGTATGGTGGAGCCTTTGGTTGACCCACGGCGAGACGGAGAAAGTGACGAGCCTGCTGATTTGTCTGTTGAGCCCATGCAGAAAACCCCGATTCAGGTCGATTTTGAGCTTGACCTGTCTCAGGAGGCGGCGTCGGCTCCTGCTTCCAGCCCGCAACCTGCGATGTCGGCTGATTCCGTTTTGTCGATTTCCGCAACGACGGTGGACGAGCATTTTGAGGCGAATCCGGTCATGGAATTGGCCGATATCATGTTGTCGTTTGGCAGGGTGAAGGGGGCAGCCCAGGCTCTGCAGGAATACATCGACAACAGCCCGCAGGAGGCGCTGCAGCCTTGGATTCGCCTGATGGATGTCTATCGAATGGCTGGTATGCGTAACGAGTTCGAAGCGGTAGCGCGCAATCTGAACCAGAATTTCAATGTCGAAATTCAGCAATGGGAGCCCGATCAGCCAACGCCCAATCGCCATACCCTGGACTTGGTGCTTGATGAGACCGTTGAGCCAGTGGGGCAGCCGATGGGGCCTCGCCCCGAGCGCCTGGAAGATATGTCGCGCATTATGGCGATGGTCGTCGAGTTGTGGGCCAAGGGCGATGTGGTTGGTTATTTGCAGCAATTACTGCGTGATAACCGGGGGGGCAAACGAATGGGCTTTTCCCTCCCTGTCGTTGAGGAAATTCTGTTCCTGATTGAGCTCAAGGAAACCTTGCTGCGAATCGAGAAGGAAGGCCCGACATCCTCTGCCGGTACCTAATTTTTCCGGTCGTTCTGGGGCGGGTGGCATTTCCTGTTTTGTCTCTCCCAAGAATTAAATTTAACTAAATTCTGCCTTGGCTTACACGAAGGCGGGCAGACCTTGTTATAATCTTGGGCTTTTCAACCTTGCCCTACCGCAAACGCATGGCGGGGGGTTTATCCCAAAAGGAGATTGCATGCGCCATTACGAAATCTGCTTCATCCTTCATCCGGACCAGAGCGAACAAGTGCCCGGCATGGTCGAGCGCTATCGCGCCATTGTTACTGCCAAGGGCGGTAGCATTCACCGTCTGGAAGACTGGGGCCGCCGTCAACTGGCTTACCCGATCCAGAAGATCCATAAGGCTCACTACGTCCTGATGAATATCGAGTGCGACGGCGAAACGCTGAACGAACTCGAGCATTCCTTCAAGTTCAACGACGCTGTGCTGCGCCACCTGACCGTCAAGATGAAGGCCGCTGTGACGACTCCCTCCCCGATGATGAAGGAAGAGAAGTCTAAGTCCCTGCTTGGTGGTGAAGCTGCTGCACCGGCTGCCGTCGAAGCACCGGCTGCCTAACGGATATTTGTACGGGAATCTCGACTGAACTGCATCGAACTCTCCGGAAAACTGGTCGAGCGCAAGGCTTTGCGCTACACGCCAGCCGGGTTGCCGGTGAGTGAGGGATGGCTGGAACACAGCTCCTCACAAACTGAAAACGATGCAGAACGCTTGGTAAGTCTGGAACTCGCTGTGTTGGCCCTGGGTAAAACAGCCCGTTGGCTCGATGCAGCACCCCTTGGCGGGGTGGTCAAAGTGACTGGTTTTCTGGCAGCCAAGAGTCGCAACAGCAAGATGCCCGTGCTGCATGTGAATTCAATAGAATTTTTGGAAGGAAACGAAAATGGCTCGATTCTTCAAGAAGAAGGATGACGACAAGAAAAAGAAACGCGGCGGTGGTCTCTTCAAGCGCCGCAAATTCTGCCGCTTCACGGCAGAAAAGGTCGAACAGATCGACTACAAGGAAGTTGATGTGCTGAAAGAGTACATCCAGGAAAACGCCAAGATCATGCCGGCTCGTCTGACCGGTACCAAGGCCGGCTATCAGCGTCAGCTGGGCACCGCCATCAAGCGTGCTCGCTTCCTGGCTCTGCTGCCTTTCACCGACAACCATCAATAATTTTCGAGGAGACGAAACATGCAAATCATTCTGCTCGAAAAGGTTGTTAACCTCGGTAATCTCGGCGAAGTCGTCAAGGTCAAGGATGGTTACGCCCGTAACTTCCTGATTCCGAAGAAGATGGCCAAGCGTGCTACGCCGGCCGCCATGGCCGAGTTCGAAGCGCGTCGCTCGGAACTGGAAAAGCTGGCTGCTGAAAAGCTGGCTGCTGCCCAAGGCGTTGCCGACAAGATGGCCGGTCTGTCCGTTTCCGTTGCCCGCAAGGCCGGTATGGATGGTCGTCTGTTCGGTTCCGTCGGCAATGCCGATATCGCTGAAGCGCTGAAGGCTGCTGGTTTCGACGTGGACAAGGCTGCCATCCGCATGCCGGAAGGCCCGCTCAAGGCCATTGGCGAATTCCCGCTTGACGTTGCGCTGCACACCGATGTGCTGGCCAATATCACCGTGGCTGTGGTTGCCGAGTAATTCCGGTCCGCTCCACTACAAAAGGCCTCGCGATTAGCGAGGCCTTTTTAATTTAGACTTGCGATATGAACAACCAGCGTCCTCCGCAAAAGAAATCCATCGATCCCTCTCTAGCCCAACTGCGCGTCCCGCCTCATTCCATCGAGGCCGAACAGTCCGTGTTGGGTGGTTTGCTACTCGATAACCAGGCTTGGGACCGGATGGGGGACCTGGTTACCGATACCGATTTTTATCGCGATGAGCACCGGCGGATTTTTCGCCAGATTCGCAATCTGCTGGAGCGCGCCAAGCCCGCCGACGTGGTGACTGTTGCCGAGGCGCTCGACGGCGCAGGCGAGGGTGAGCAGACCGGTGGTTTGGCCTATCTTGGCGAGTTGGCGGCGAATACCCCGTCGGCGGCCAATATCAAGCGCTATGCGGAAATCGTTCGCGAGCGGGCTGTTTTGCGTCAGTTGGTTGCGGTTGCCGATGAAATTGCTGCCGATGCGCTCAGTCCGCTCGGCCGCGATGCCGAAACCTTGCTCGATGAAGCGGAATCGAAGATCTTCAAGATCGCCGAAGCCGGCGCCGGTCACAACGAAGGCTTTGTGCACATCAATCCGCTGCTGACCCAGGTGGTGGAGCGTATCCAGGAACTGCACGATCGTGACAACCCATCGGATATCACTGGTGTGCCGACCGGCTTTATCGACCTCGACCAGAAAACCTCGGGCTTTCAACCGGGTGACCTGATCATCGTTGCCGGGCGGCCTTCAATGGGTAAGACGGCATTCGCGCTGAATATTGCTGAAAACGTGGCCATCGACGCCGGTTTGCCGGTGGGTGTCTTCTCGATGGAAATGGGCGGCGCCCAGCTGGCGATGCGGATGCTGGCGTCGATCGGACGCCTTAATTCGCAGAGTCTGCGGACCGGCCGGATGTCGGATGACGAATGGGCCAAGTTGTCATTCGCCCTCGGCAAGCTCCATGAAGCGCCGATCTATATCGACGAGACGGGGGGGTTGAGTCCGGCCAACCTGCGTGCCCGGGCGCGCCGTCTGGCGCGGCAATATGGCGGCAAACTCGGCCTGCTGGTGATCGACTACATCCAGCTGATGAGTGGCAACAAGCAGGGCGAAAACCGGGCGACCGAGGTTTCCGAAATCTCCCGCTCGATCAAGTCGCTGGCCAAGGAGCTGCAGGTGCCGATCGTGGCCTTGTCGCAGCTTTCGCGGAAGGTCGAAGAGCGGACCGACAAGCGGCCAATGATGTCCGACTTGCGTGAATCCGGCGCTATCGAACAGGATGCCGACGTGATCCTGATGATGTACCGCGACGAGTATTACAACAAGGAAAGTCAGGACAACAAAGGTATTGCCGAGGTCATTATCGGCAAGCAGCGTAACGGTCCCACCGGGACCGTCCGCTTGAACTTTGTTGGTGAATTCACCCGCTTTCAGAATTTGGCTAGCGGCGGTTTCGTCGACGCCCAGAACTAAGCGGGCGCAGTCCTCGCTAAAGCTCGACCCGACGGGCGCTGATCGAATAGCCGATGGCGCCCGGGTTGCTGCCATCCCGATGCCCGTCACGCGATTCGAGTTGCGGCAGCAGCAGGAAGGGGAGTGTCGAGTTTTTGCCGGGTAGCGTAACGTCGCTGCCGACGTTGTAGGCGATCCAGTTCATTTCCCAGACCCCGAACAAAATCTTTTTCAGCGAGATCAGCTTGCTGTCGCGGTCGGACAGGCCTTCGATGGCGATGGCACGGCGTACGTCGCTCGGATCGACGGGAATCCAGCCGTACCCCGGAATATAGAATTCGGCGCGGACATGTTGGCTGCGTGTGCCTTCGTCGCTTGACAGGCCGAGACTGCGGAACAGGCGCGAAGGCGCGACGCGCAAACCGTACACGCAGCGTGCCGGAATGCCGATGGCGCGACAGATCGCAACGAAGAGGCCGTTGATGTCGGCCGAGCGACCGCCGTACTGACCACGGATCAACTGGTTGCGGACATCGCCGCCACCTCCGCTGGGCAGGGACGGGTCGTAGGTGGTGTTGTCGACGACCCATTCGTAAATCGCTTTGGCCTGGGCTACCGGATCCTTGATCCGACCGAGGATGCGTTCGCCCAGCTGGAAGGCCAGGCCGTCGTTGGGGATTAACTGCGAGGCTTGCAGATTGCGGCGCAGGATGTCCTCGCGCTCCGGGGCGACGGTGCGCTTGGTGACGTCGAAGTGGCGATCTGCCGTGGTGACGAGGGTTTTTAGCTGTAGCTTTCCGTCGCTGCCATCACGCCATTCGCAGTGAAAAACTTCGAGATCGCCATCCGGCAGGCGGCGCATTGCGGCATTGCTCAGGTTGCCTTCCCAGGAGTGGCCGAGGGTGCGTTGGTAGAGCGTGTCCTGATTGAGCGGCAGGGGCAGCCACAGCTTGCTGGGGCCGCTTCCCTTCAGATTGACCGTGGTGACGATTTCGTAAGTCCGCCATTCGGTCGGCGGCTCCGGCGCCTTGACCGGGGGGAGGCGACTGGCGGTCGTTCCCGCCGGCGGCTTTTCGATGACCGAGTCCTCGGCGGTATGAACCACCGGTGCCGGGGGCGCATAAGTGGCATGGCCGGCTCGTCCGTGTCGACCGGCAGGCTTATGCCCCGGCTTGGATGCGGCAGGTTTGCTACCGTGAGCGGATTTGCCTTTGCTGCTGGCCGGCTTGGCTGAACCGGACTTGCCCGAACTCTGCTTTTTGGCGGCCCAGGCTTCGGATGCGAAGAGTGACAGGGCGGCGGCAGATGCTAAAAAATCACGACGTTTCAAAAAATTCCTCCGGCAGAGCAGCCCGTGGCTGAAACGAAAAGGCCGTGTCACTGACACGGCCCCTTGAGTTAACGCGGCGGATTATAGCACTTCGGCAGCGTGGTCGGCCAAGCGGGAACGCTCGCCGCGCTGTAACGTAATGTGACCGGAATGCTGCCACCCCTTGAAGCGATCGACGACGTAAGTCAGGCCTGAACTGCCTTCGGTCAGGTAGGGCGTGTCGATCTGCGCGATGTTGCCCAGGCACACCACCTTGGTGC
>DAIMCQ010000293.1:0-5687 GCA_036726285.1 Azonexus sp. | reverse complement strand
TATGCTGGCAAGTATGCCGGTTACAACATCGAAAAGGGCAAGTTGTCATTGAATCTGGCTTACAAGCTCGAGAATCAGCAATTGAACGCAGAGAATCGCTTGTTCATCGACCAGTTTACTTTTGGCGACAAGGTGGACAGCCCGGATGCCACCACCTTGCCGGTCAATCTGGCGGTCTCGCTGCTCAAAAACAATCGCGGCGAGATCGACCTCAACCTGCCGATCTCCGGCTCGCTCGACGATCCGCAATTCTCGGTCGGCGGGCTGATCGTCAAGGTTGTCGTCAATCTTTTCGTCAAGGCGGTGAGCTCACCGTTTGCCCTGTTGGGGTCGATGTTCGGCAGCGGCGAGGAATTGTCCAATCTCGAATTTGCTTCTGGGCGGGTGGCGATCAGCGAAGCGGCCGGCAAGAAACTCGAAATCTTGGCCAAGGCATTGAACGAACGGGCCGCCCTGAAGCTGGAAATCACCGGTCGGGCCGATCCGGAAGCCGATAAGGAAGGTATCAAGCGGGTCGCCATCGAGCGCCTGATGAAGGCTGAAAAGATGAAGGACGTCGTGAAGAAAAATGGCGAGGGAAATTCGCTGGACAGCATCGAGATTGGTGCCGACGAATACAAAACCTATCTGACCCGCGCCTACCGGGAAGGCAAGTTCCCGAAGCCGCGCAACATGGTGGGTTTGCAGAAGGAACTGCCGGTCGAGGAGATGGAGAAACTGATGCTGGCCAATCAACCGGTGACCGATGAGGACGTCCGGGCCTTGGCGGTGCGCCGGGCAGAAGTGGTACAGGGCTGGCTGATCGAGCAGGGCAAAGTGCCGGTCGAGCGGATTTTCCTGTTACCGCCAAAGAGTGTTGCTGACGAAAAAGCCAAAACCAGTCGGGTCGATTTTTCGCTGAGATAAGTCGCTAATTACAAGGCAATCATGAGTGAGACAACGGGTCTGGCCCTGGCGGCCGGTGTGGTCGTCGTCATCCTGCTGCAGGTTGCGCTGCTGTTGCGCGCTAACCGGCGCCCGGAAGACGCGCTGCGTTTTCGCGATCTGCAGGACAGTCAGGAAAAAGGCATGGCCCGCCTGGAGCGGGAGTTGCGCGAGGAGTTGGCGCGCGGCCGACGCGAAGATGCCGAGGAAGCCTTTCGCGACCGCGAGGAAAGGGCGCAGTCGGCCAATCTGCTGGCGCAGGCCCTGACCACGCAGGTCGGCCAGTTTGGCAGCGCCCAGTCGGAGCGCCTGGAGGTGTTTGCCCGCGAACTGAGCCGTTTTTCGCTTAGCCTCGACGAGCGTTTCGAGCGTCTGAAAGGGTCGGTCGAGGGCCGTCTGGCGGCAATCCAGGCCGACAATGCTGCCAAGCTGGAGGAAATGCGGCGGACGGTCGATGAAAAACTGCATGCGACGCTGGAGCAGCGCCTGGGCGAATCCTTCAAGCTGGTCAGTGACCGTCTGGAGCAGGTGCACCGGGGGCTGGGCGAGATGCAGACCCTGGCGGCCGGCGTCGGCGATCTGAAACGGGTACTGACCAACGTTAAAACGCGCGGCACCTGGGGTGAAGTGCAATTGGCGGCCTTGCTCGAACAGTTGCTTACCGCCGAGCAGTTTTCCGCCAATGTCGCGACCCGTCCAGGCAGCAGCGAGCGGGTGGATTTTGCCATTCGGCTGCCGGGCAAGGACGATACCGGTGTGGTCTGGCTGCCGATCGATGCCAAATTTCCGATCGAAGACTATTTGCGCCTGGTCGAGGCACAGGAGCGCGGTGAGCCGGTGCTGGTCGAGGAGGCGTCGAAAGCCCTCGAGGTCAGGCTGAAGACAGAAGCGCGCAGTATCCTTGAAAAATATGTCTCGCCTCCGCACACAACGGATTTCGCGCTGCTCTACCTGCCGGTTGAAGGTCTGTATGCCGAAGCCTTGCGCCGGCCCGGTCTGGCCGAAATGATGCAACGCGATTTCCGGGTCAGCCTGGCTGGGCCGACTACCCTGGCGGCTTTGCTGAACAGTTTGCAGATGGGCTTTCGCACCTTGGCCATCGAGCAGCGTTCGGCCGAGGTCTGGGCGGTTCTGGGGGCGGTCAAGACCGAGTTCGGGAAATTCGGCGAAGCGCTGGCGCATACCCGCAAGAAGCTCGATGAGGCGAGCAACAGTATCAGTCGGGCCGAGACAAGGACGCGTCAGTTGTCGCGCAAGCTGAAAGATGTCGAAGCATTACCGGTGGTGGAGTCAAAACAATTATTTGGTGTGGGGGAGTTCGATGATGACGAAGAATGAACTGGAGGCGCTCTTTCGCGCCACCTGCTACCGGGTCTTTCTGCCCGGTGGGCATTGTGACCTCAGGCTGGGTGAGCCTAACGAGGTCTTGCGGGCCTGGCTGGAAACCTCGGGGTGCGAGCAGTTTTCCATCGTGACGGCCTATAACCCGGGGGCCCGCCAGGTTGATGCAACGGCCAATGCCGAACGACAGGCGGAGCTGGAGTGCGAGTTGCTGGAAGGCAACTACGAGCCTTATGCCGGGGAGAATGTTGCCGATAACGATTCATGGCCGGTCGAAGAAAGTTGTTTTGTTCCCGATCTGGTGCCTGAGGATGCCTGTGCGTTGGCCGGAGATTACGGCCAGTGCGCAGTGGTTTGCGGCGGTGCCGATGGCGTGCCGCACCTGGTCTGGATAGAAAGCAGCGACGAATAATGGTGAAAAGAATCGGCCGTTTTGAAGTTCGTCGCGAACTCGGGCGGGGGGCGCAAAGTACCGTTTACCTGGGGTTCGATGCCCAGTTACAGCGCGAAGTGGCGATTAAAACGGTGCATTTTTCGCAGCCGGATCCGGTGCAGAACAAAACCCTGCTCGATGAGGCGCGTACGGTTGGCAAATTACGCCATCCCAATATCGTGCCGATTTTTGAGGCCGGCGAGGAAGGTGGCGATCTTTACCTGGTATTCGAGTACGTGCCGGGCAAGAACCTCGCCGAATTCCTGCATGCGAGCGGTGCCTTGTCGCCAGTCAAGGCAGTCAGCCTCTTGCGCCCGATCCTCGATGCGGTGGCGCATGCCCATGCACTGGGTATCATTCATCGCGATCTGAAACCGTCGAATATCCTGCTCGATGAAAAC
Organism: Azonexus sp.; assembly: GCA_036726285.1. Lineage (GTDB taxonomy): Bacteria > Pseudomonadota > Gammaproteobacteria > Burkholderiales > Rhodocyclaceae > Azonexus. The sequence continues at coordinate 2,588 of DAIMCQ010000293.1, read as the reverse complement.
GCCACGCCGCGGGTCATGGATTTCGGTATCGCAACCCGTAGCGGCAGCCCGAGCGATTCTTCCGAGGAATATTCGGGCACGCCGGCCTACATGGCGCCAGAGTATATTGAACGGCGCGATGCCAGCGAGCGCAGCGATATTTTTGCGGCCGGCCTGATTCTTTATGAAATGCTGGTCGGGCAGCGTGCGGTGACCGGCAGCAATATTTTCCAGGTCATGCACCGGATTGCCAACGAAGACATCAAGCTGCCGGCTTCGGTGTCGATCGACGACCGGTTGAGTGGTGTGCTCTACAAGGCCCTGGCACGCGATCCGCTGGTCCGTTTCCAGACTGCGGCGCAGTTCGCCGAGGCGCTCGACAACTACCTCGATCCGGAGGAGGAGGCGACCGGGAATGCCGAAGGCAAGCAGGCGACGATCGATTTCCTGTTGCGCCGCATGCGCCACAAGAGTGATTTCCCGGCCTTGTCGGAATCGGTCAGCGCCATCAACAAGATCGCCAATAGCGAGACCGAAAGTGTCAATAAGCTGTCCAGCTCGATCCTCAAGGATTTTGCGCTGACCAACAAGATTCTTCGTCTGGTCAATTCGGCCTATTTCCGGCCGGCCGGCGGCGGCAATATCAGTACGGTTTCGCGGGCGGTGATCGTTCTGGGCTTCGAAGCGGTTCGCAATATCGCCATTACCGTCTTGCTCTTCGAGCATCTGCAGAACAAGAGCAACGCCAATCAACTCAAGGAAGATTTCCTGCGGGCCAACCTGGCCGGCATTCTCGCCAAGGATATTTCCGCGACGGCGCAGATGCGCGACCTCGAACAGACTTTTATCTGTTCCTTGTTTCACAGCCTGGGCCGCTTGTTGTCGCAATATTATTTTCCCGAAGAATCTGACGAAATTCGTCGTGTGATGGCTCAGAAGGCTTGTTCCGAAGACAATGCGGCCTTGCAGGTATTGGGTATCTCGTTCGAAGATCTGGGGGTTGCCATTGCCCGCCAGTGGGGCTTCCCATCCTTGATTGTCGGAACTTTGCGGCGATTGCCGGTCGGGCTGGTAAAAACGCCGAACAGCCTGGAAGACCGTCTGCGGGTGATGTCGGCCTTTTCCAACGAGTTGTGCGATGTCATTGCCCAGGCCACGCCGGAAGCGCGGGACCGGGAGATGAAAAAAGCCATGGCGCGTTTTTCGTCAGTCATTCCGCTGGATCAAAAGGCATTGCAGCAAACGATCAAGCGCGCCGTCGAGGAAGTCGCCGACTTCGCCCGGGTGATTCATCTGAATCTTCAGCAGACGACGTTTGGCAAGCAGATGCGGCAATTTTCCCGTGCCGGCGGGGAGGAGGGCGAAGGACAGCAGGAGGCGTACGGAGCCGATTCGCTAAGTGGCACGGTACTCCACGAGCGTTCACCATTCGATGCGGAGGATGATGGCGCCGATCCGGTATCTGCCGTCGATGCCCAGTCCGTATTGACGGCCGGTATCCAGGACATCAGCAATACCTTGGTCGACGGTTTCAAGTTGAACGATATTTTGCGCATCATTCTCGAAACGATGTATCGGGCTATGGGCTTCAAGCGCGTTCTGCTCTGCATTCGCGATGCGAAAAGCGGAACGATGCAGGGGCGCTTCGGATTTGGGCCCGATACGACTGAACTGGCCAAGCAGTTTCGTTTTCCGCTGACTTTCACGCCGGACATCTTTCATGTGGCTACCTCGAAAGGGGTCGATATCCTGATCAGCGACATCAATGATCCGAAAATCGCCGAGCGCATTCCCGAGTGGTTTCGCAAGGCGGTTCCGGCCCATTCATTCGTTCTCTTTCCGCTCAACATCAAGGGCAACCCGGTTGCATTGATCTACGCCGATCGCGACGAGGCGGGCGGGATTTCCATTCCCGAGAAGGAGTTGTCGTTATTGCGTACCTTGCGCAATCAAGCGGTACTGGCAATCAAGCAGGGCGGGTGATGTTGTTGATCCCTTGAAAAAACAAAGCCCGCATTGGCGGGCTTTGTTTTTGGGAATGGCGAGGCTGAACTCTTACCAGAGTTTCCACCAAGCAACTTTGCGGGTCAGTCCATCGCGGTAAAAGCGGCTATTCGGGAAATTCTTTCGGAGAACCCGGTCGGCGTCGTCGCGCAGGTCCTCCATGCCGAGTTTGTCATAGGCCGTATAGAGGATATACATCGCTTCTTCGATGGCCGGTGCTTGCGGATAAGTTTGCAGTACATACTTGGCGCGGTTGGCGGCTGCGATATAGGCGTTACGGGCAATGTAATAACGTGCCACATGTACTTCCTGAGAGGCCATGGCGTTGACCAGATAGTTCAGGCGCTTGGTGGCATCCGGTGCGTATTTGCTGTTCGGGAAACGGGTCACCAGTTCGCGCAGCGCGTCAAATGCCGCCCGGGCTGCCTTGGGGTCGCGCTCGGTCATATCCTGGGAACTGATGTAGCCAATCAAACCGAGGTCTTCGTTGAAATTGATCAATCCCTTCAGGTAGTAGACGTAGTCGACTGCCGGATGATTCGGATGAAGCTTGATGAAGCGATCGCAGGCGGCTAGCGCGGATCCAATTTCATTTCCCTTCCAGT
>DAIMCQ010000292.1:0-5715 GCA_036726285.1 Azonexus sp. | reverse complement strand
TCTTCATCGAACTCGCCATTGAGGATGGCGTCCTCGTTTTCCAGGAAGACCGACGCGGCGCTTTCCAGCAGGCGACCAATCGCTTTGGCACGCAAATATTCCAGACGTTCCTTGGGGTCGTGCAAGCGATCCAGGCGACCGCCATTGACCGTATTGCCGGCCAGATCGGCGAGCAGGCACTCGGCATCGCGATAGGGCACGAAACCCAGCTTGGCAGCATCTTCCAGATCGACGATCAGGTAACAGGTATCGTCAGCCACCTCCACTAGGAAGGCCAGTGGGTGACGCCGCCAGGCCTTGCCCGGGATACGTTCGATCAGGCCGGTTGAAGCGGCCACCTCGCGAAAGGCTTCGGCATCCTGCTGGAAAAAACCGAACTTGCGGCCGCTCTTGCCATCCAGTTCCTCCCGCAGATGGGACGGACGCGGATACTTGGTAAAAGTCGCCAGCACCGCGCTGGTCAGTTGCAAGCCGGGATTCGCCGGATTCTGCAAACGGGTGACGATACGAAAGCCCTGCGCGTTGCCCTCGTAACGCTCGAAGTCGGCCCGCTGTTCGGGCGTGAAGTCATGCCGGTCGAGCAAGCCGGAGGTCCTGAACCACTCGCGGATCGCATCCTCACCGGCGTGGCCGAAAGGTGGATTGCCGATATCGTGGGCCAGACAGGCGGCCGCCACGATTGCCCCGAAATCGCCAGATTCGACATGCTGAAGCCCATGCCGGGCAATGATCTCGCGACCGACCACGGCGCCCAGCGACCGCCCGACACAGCTGGCTTCCAGGCTATGCGTCAGTCGGGTGCGAACATAGTCGCTCTTGGACAGCGGGAAAACCTGCGTCTTGTCTTTCAGGCGGCGAAAGGCCGAAGTGAAGACGATACGATCGTAGTCCTGCTGAAAGGCTGTCCGCTCCGGCGTTCCCGGTGCCTTGCCGGCACCGGGGCGGTCGGCCGACAGAAGTTTTTCCCAGATTTCTCTTTTGCCCATGTTCTCTGCAATTGGCGACACAATGGGCAGCGAGTTTACTCCGCTTCCAGCACCGCCCGCACGTGATCGGGCAAGGGAACCGATTTACCTGTCCGCGTGTCCATCCACACCACTTTGGCTGAACCCTCGGCGTAGAGACGATCATCACCTTCAACACGCATCTCGACGTAAGTCTGAACGCTGGATCGACCAATGCTGCCGATATAGGTCCTGACCTCGACATTGCCCGGATAAGTCAGCGGAATCAGGAAAGTACATGCCGTATTGATGATCACCGGGCCGTCCCCGCCAGGCCGAACGACAACCTTTTCCGCCTCCAACCACTCGACCCGAGCCTGCTCCATGTAGCGGAAATAAATCGTATTGTTTACATGACCATAGGCATCCATGTCGCCCCAGCGAATGGGCATCGTGGTGACATGTATCAGTTTCTTTTTATGTTCCATCGCAACAATGTTTCCAAGGGGTTGATCTATGCAACTCCATACTGTACCGTATTGTTTACAACGCCACAATAAATAGAGGAGACATCATGGAACGCGAAGCCATGGAATTCGACGTCGTCATCGTTGGCGGCGGACCGGCCGGCCTGGCATCAGCCATCCGGCTGAAACAGCAAGCTGCAGAAAAGGGCGGCGACATTTCCGTTTGCCTGATCGAGAAAGGGGCTGAAATCGGCGCCCACATTCTCTCCGGCGCCGTCATGGATCCGCGCGCCCTGACCGAACTCCTCCCGAACTGGCAAGAAGACGGCGCACCATTGAATGCCCCCGTCTCTGAAGACCGTTTTTTCATTCTTTCAGAAACCGGCGCGACCAAGATTCCAAACAGTCTGCTGCCCAAGTGTTTCCACAACGAGGGTAATTATGTGGTTTCACTGGGCAATATCTGCCGCTGGCTCGGCGAGCAGGCGGAGGCACTGGGCGTTGAGATCTACCCCGGTTTTGCCGGTGCAGAAGTCCTGTTTGACGAAAAGGGCGCGGTCAAGGGCGTCGCTACCGGCGACATGGGGCGCCTGCGCGATGGCTCGGAAGGCCCGAACTTTCAGATGGGGATGGAACTCCACGGCAAATACACCTTCTTTGCCGAAGGCTGCCGCGGCCACCTGGGCAAGCAGCTTCAGGCTCAATTCAAGCTTGACGAAGACGTCGATTCGCAAACCTACGGCATTGGCCTGAAGGAGCTCTGGGAAATCCAGCCCGATCAACACCAACTCGGCCTGGTCGTACATAGCGGCGGCTGGCCGATGGCCCCCGACACTTATGGCGGCGGTTTCCTCTACCATCTGGAAAACAATCAGGTCGCCGTTGGTTTTGTCGTCGGCTTGGGCTATAGCAACCCACACCTGTCACCGTTCGAGGAATTCCAGCGCTTCAAAACGCATCCAGAAATCCGCAAGTTCCTTGAAGGCGGCAAGCGCGTCTCCTACGGCGCCCGGGCACTGGCCGCAGGCGGCCTTCAGTCCTTGCCCAAATTGGTCTTCCCTGGTGGCGTATTGGTTGGCGATGATGCCGGATTCCTTAATGCCGCTCGCATCAAAGGATCGCACTGCGCCATCAAATCAGGCATGCTGGCCGCCGAAGCCTGCTTCGCAGCACTAATTGGCGAACGACAGCGCGACGAATTGACCGCCTATCCGGAAGCGTTCAAAAACAGCTGGCTGTATCAGGAATTGCACCAAACACGCAACTTCAAGCCATGGATGAACAAGGGTCTAAAACTGGGCTCATTGATGTTTGGCATCGATCAGATTGTCTTCGGCGGAAAAGCGCCGTGGACGCTCCATAACAAGACCCCCGATCATGCCAAGCTGAAACCGGCCAGCGAATGCCCGCCGATTGCGTATCCCAAGCCAGATGGACAACTGACTTTTGACCGCCTGTCATCGGTCTTTCTTTCCAGCACCAATCACGAGGAAGACCAGCCCTGTCATCTGCAACTGAAAGATAGCGCCACGCCGATCTCGATCAACCTGGCCCGTTACGACGCCCCGGAACAACGCTTTTGCCCAGCCGGCGTCTATGAAATCCTGGCCGATGAAAACGGCAACAACCCGCGTCTTCAGATCAACGCCCAAAATTGCGTACATTGCAAAACCTGCGACATCAAGGATCCAACACAAAATATTGTGTGGGTTGTGCCACAAGGTGGCGAAGGGCCAACCTATCCGAACATGTGATGCTTTATAATCCGGCGGCTAAACCCCTTAGGGAGAACAACACATGGGCTTTCTCGCCGACAAGAAGATTCTGATTACCGGTCTGCTTTCCAAGCATTCCATTGCCTATGGCATCGCCAAGGCCTGCCACCGTGAAGGCGCGCAACTCGCCTTCACCTACCAGAACGAGCGCTTTGAAGACCGAATCAAGAAATTTGCTGCCGAATTCGGCAGCGACATCACCATTCCGGTCGACGTCGGCAGCGACGAACAAATTACCAACCTGTTCGTTGAACTCGGCAAACACTGGGACGGCCTTGACGGCTTGGTTCACTCCATTGCCTACGCTCCGACCGAAGCGATCGAAGGTGACTTCCTAGAAGGCATTTCACGCGATGCATTCCGCATCGCCCACGAGATTTCCTCGTACAGTTATCCAGCCTTGGTGAAGGCAGCACGCCCGATGATGCAAGGCCGCAAGAGCGCTGCCCTGGCACTCTCCTACCTGGGTGCAGAACGCACCATGCCCAACTACAACACGATGGGCCTGGCCAAGGCCAGCCTGGAAGCAGCAACCCGCTACCTGGCCTTCTGCCTCGGCCCTGAAGGGATCCGCGCCAACGCAATCTCGGCCGGTCCGATCAAGACACTGGCTGCATCCGGCATTGGCAATTTCGGCAAGCTTCTCTCCTATAACTCCCACAATGCCCCGCTACGCCGGAATGTAACCATCGAAGAAGTTGGCAACGCAGCCGCCTTCATGCTATCCGACCTGGCCAGCGGCATTACCGGGGAAATCCTGTACGTTGATGGCGGCATGAACACAACCGCACTGGGTAATGCCGACCCTCTTCCTGCGTAAATTGATCACCGCCCGCAAAAGCCCGCCGGAATGCATCCGGTGGGCTTTTTTTCACCCCGACTTTTCACCCCGGCCATTGGCCATTGCTGCCTACCCCCCATCTCAAACCACCTCAGGCAGCCCCTAAACACGGCACGGCGTTGGACACCGCCCGATCATTTGTCGCTTGCAACAAACGAGCTTTTCGAACACTGGCCCTAATACTACCTACGGAAAGACAAGGCCCCTCGAACAAAACCCGCGCTGAAGACTCGCCAGGATCAATAGCACGCCTGTCCGAGCCAGCTGTCAACCGTCCGATAATCTGCGACGTAAGGCCTCGTATAGACAGATCGCCGCAGCCGCGCCAACATTCAGTGACTCGACGCCCCCCGGCATAGGAATCAGGACTTTCAGCCCGGCGGCCTCAATCAAGGCAGGGTTGATCCCTTGCCCTTCAGAACCGAAGACCCAGGCCAGTGGCGATGTCCAGACCGCGTTATATAGCGAAGTGGCGCCATCGAGGCAGGTAACTACGGTCGTACCACGATAAGTCGCCATGAACTCAGCCAGATCGGCATCCTCATGGATACTCAGGACAAAATGGGCGCCCTGCCCGGCACGCAGCACCTTGGGCGACCAAGCTGAGGCACAGCCCGGCGATAACAGCACCTGTCGGATACCGGACGCTGCCGCCGTACGCAGCAAGGTGCCGACATTGCCTGGGTCCTGAACCCCATCCAGCAACACCGCATCGACAACGAGATCGATAGCGGTCGGCGGGGAAGGCATTGCGACCACTGCCAGCAAGCCACTCGGCGTATCAACCAGACCAAGTTCGCGCATCAAGGCATCAGCCAGGATCACCGCTTCACGCCCCTCGAGCAGCCTGGCGATTTCACCGCCGGCCAAGACAGACTCGGCTGCGACCAGGGTTTCAACCGTCCCGAAGGCGGCTTCATAGGCCTCCACCAGATGCACACCATCGAGCAGCGTCTTCCCGGTCTTGCGCCGCTCGCGCCCTGACTCGGCCAGGCGCTTCAGCGACTTGAAGAAGGCATTGTCACGCGACTGGATCAGTTTCATAGCAGGGAAAGCTGCTTGGCAACAGGCCCGAAGCTGCGACGATGCACCGGCGAGGCGCCATGTGCCTCAAGCGCGGCAAAGTGGGCGGCTGTCGGATACCCCATGTGCTTGTCGAAGCCATACATCGGATATTGCACGTGCAACTCAAGCATCTCGGCATCACGCGCCGTCTTGGCCAGGATCGAGGCAGCGGCGATCGAGGCAATCTTGCCATCACCCTTGACGACGGCCTCGGCCGGCACATCGAGCGCAGGACAACGATTGCCATCGACCAACGCGCTGATCGGCCGTACTGCCAGCCCGGCAACCGCGCGCTGCATCGCCAGCATCGTTGCATGTAGAATGTTGAGCCGATCGATTTCCTCAACCGAAGCGCTAGCAATGCACCAGGCCACCGCCCGCTCGCGGATCAGTATCGCCAGCGCATCGCGCTTCTTTTCGCTGAGTTTCTTCGAGTCATTCAGACCGGCAATCGGCCGGGCTGGATCAAGAATGACGGCTGCCGCCACTACCGTTCCAGCCAGGGGACCGCGCCCAGCCTCGTCGATACCGCAGACGAGCCCCGGAGGAATGATCAGTTCAGACATTGGATGACCGCATTGGCGGCCTTCACCGTGAGGTCGCGGTTCGGGCAGCAGAAAGCG
>DAIMCQ010000291.1:0-5728 GCA_036726285.1 Azonexus sp. | reverse complement strand
CGGCTTCACCAACGGCATCGCCGTCGTCATCTTCCTCGCCCAGATCAAGGACTTCTTCGGCCTGCAGATCGAGCACCTGCCGGCCGAGTTTTTCGGCCGGATCAAGACCCTGGCCGGCGCCGCCCACAGCGTCGACCTGCCGACCCTGGCCCTGTCCAGTTGCTGCTTCGTCTTCCTGCTCTCCTACAACCGGCTGGCCCAGCGCTTCGCGCTGCTGCGCCGCGCCCCAGGCCCGCTCGCCGTACTGGTGGTCGGCACGCTGGTCGCCTTCGCCCTCGACCTGCCGGTTGAAACCATCGGCAGCCGTTTCAACGGCATCCCGCAGGAACTTCCCCATATCGGCCTGCCCAGCCTGTCGATCCACGACTTCGGCAAACTGATCTCGCCAGCCATCACCATCGCCCTGCTCGGCGCCATCGAATCCTTGCTCTCGGCCCGCGTCGCCGACGGCCTGATCGACGACCGCCACGACCCTAACCAGGAACTGGTGGCCCAGGGCCTGGCCAACATCGCCGCGCCGTTTTTCGGCGGCTTCGCCGCCACCGGCGCCATCGCCCGCACCTCGACCAACGTCAAGAGCGGCGGGCGGACGCCGATTGCCGGCATCATCCACGCCCTCGTCCTGCTCAGCATCGTCCTCATCGCCGCCCCGCTCGCCGCCTACGTACCGCTGGCGACGCTGTCGGCCATCGTCATGGTGGTCGCCGTCAACATGGGCGAATGGCATGAATTCCTCGAATTGCGCCGGTTCTCCTACACCTACCGGATCATCCTGCTCGCCACCTTCTTCGTCACCGTCGTCTTCGACCTGACGATTGCCGTCGAACTGGGCATGGTGCTGTCCAGCCTGTTCTTCATCTACCGCATGTCGGAACTGACCCGCATCGAACGTCGGCACCTGCGCGAAGAAGCCACCGAGCCGAAGTTCCTCTACCCGGACGGCACGATGCGCGTCGCCGCCTGGCAACTATTCGGCTCGCTGTTCTTCGGCGCGGTCAACAAGCTCGAAGTGCTGCTCGACCCGGCGGCCGGCCATCCGGAAATCGTCATCCTCGACATGACGCAGCTGATCCAGCTCGACACCACCGGCCTCGAAGGCCTGGACAGCCTGCTCGACAAACTGCGCAAACGCGGCTGCACCCTGCTGATCTGCGGCCTCAACGCCCAGCCCGGTTCGCTGCTCCAGCGTTCCGGCTTCATCGACCATCTGGGCGTGGATAATGTCGCCCCCGATCTCGCCAGCGCGCTGAAACGCGCCCACACCCTGCTGCCCAATCTGATGGGCGGCAGCGAAGAAGATTACTGAAAAGGAAAAACCATGAGCTCTCTGCCCAACTGTCCGCAATGCAAATCCGAATTCACCTATGAAGACGGCGCCATGTATGTCTGCCCGGAATGCGCCCACGAATGGAGCAAGGACGGCGCCGCCGACAACGCCGAGCAGGCCAAGGTCTGGAAGGACGCCAACGGCAACGTGCTGCAGGACGGCGACAGCGTCACCGTGATCAAGGACCTGAAGATCAAGGGTTCCTCGTCGGTGGTCAAGGTCGGCACCAAGGTCAAGAACATCCGCCTGATCGACGGCGACCACGACATCGATTGCAAGATCGACGGCATCGGCGCCATGCAATTGAAGAGCGAATTCGTCAAGAAGGTCTAAGCTTCAAGGACCAACCCACGCCAGGAGAACCGCCATGACCGCCGACCAGCTCAAGGAAGCCTTCGTCTCGCCCTGGCCGTTCTTCGGCGTCAGCCCGCACGGCGACGTGCTGGCCCGTTACGTCCCGTTCGGCCCGGTCTTTCGCTGGAGCCGCAACCAGATGATCCCGATGCCGGTGCAGGGCAGCGACCTCTGCTGGCTGATGCAGGCGGCGGCCGAAGAAGGCCATTCGATCAGCGAAACCGAGCCGCGCCGCAAGTAGTTCAGCGACCGAGTCCGGCCGCCCAGGCTTCCGCCGCCGGCCGGACGATCTCGATCCACGGCCCGGGATAAATGCCGATTGCCGCGATCATCGCGATCAGGGCGAGCAGCACCAGCCATTCCCGCCGGCGCAGATCGCTGGCCTGCGCCACTTCCGGGCGCAGCACCGGCCCGAAGAAAGCCTTGCGATACAGCGCCAGAAAACCGCCGGCGGCAATCGACAACCCGAACAAGGCGGCCATGCCGGCCCCGGTGTGGCTGTGCAAGGCGGCAATGATCAGCATGAACTCGCCGGGAAAACTGCTCGTCCCCGGCATGCCGACCCCGGCCAGACCGCAGATCAGGAAACCGCTGGCCAGCAGCGGCATGGTCTTGGCCGCCCCGCCCAAGGCATGGATATCGGTTGAACCGGTACGCTGGCGCAGGCACTCCAGCAACAGGAAAGCGCCGCCGGTTGCCACCGAAAAACTGAGCAGCAGCGAAATCGCCCCCTGCGCGCCTTGCGCCGTATAGGAGGCCAGCCCGAGCACGGCCAACCCAACGTGGCAGATGCTGGCATAGGCCAGGCCGACCCGCAGATTGCTCTGGGCCAGCATGCCGACCGCAGCGTACAGGATGGCCAGCGTCCCCAGGCCAGCCAGTAGCCAGTGCATGTCCTGCGCCGCCTGCGGCGCCAGTGGCACGGCAAAGCGAACCAGGCCGAAGGCGCCGACCTTGAGCCCGACCAGCAGCGCCGTCAGCGACCCCGGCGCCGCCAACGCCAACTGCGGCAGCCAGGTATGCAAGGGCACCAGCGGCACCTTGAGCCCGAAGCCGACCAGGAACAGCAGGAAGACCACGCTTTGTGCCGAACGCGGCAAGGGCTGTTCGAGCAGCAGCGTCAGGTCGAAAACCGGCTGCGGCTGGGCGGTGGCGAGCAGCACGAAGGCCAGCAGGAGGGGAATGCCGCCGGCCAGCATGATCAGGAAATAGCGTGCCGCCGCCGGGCCGGCCCCGCTATTGGCCCCCCAGCGCCCGAGCAGGAAATACAGCGGCAGCAGGGTCAGCTCCCAGAAAACGAAGAACAAGGCGGTATCGAGAGCGCAGAAAATCCCCAGCGTTGCCGTCTGCAGCAGCAACAACAAGCTGTAATGCAGGCGCCGCGCCGCCTCGACCCCATTCCAGCTGGCCGCCAGCGAGCCGAGGAAAAGCAGGGCGGTGGCCGGCAGGAACAACACCGACAAACCATCGACGCCAACCCGGTAATGCACGTTCAGGCTGGCGATCCACGCCGCCTGCTCGACCATCTGGAAGCGCACGCCGGACGGCTCGAAGCGCCACAGCACAAGGCTCGCCAGCAGCAGCACCAGGCCCATGCAGAGCGCCACGCCATGCCGGCAGAAACGCGCCGGCAGCAGCCACAGCAGGGCCGCGCCGGCCAGCGGCAGGAAGATCAGCAGCGAAAGCAGCGGCAAGCTCACGGTTCGAACCTCGCGGCGGCGGCCTGGCTGGCCGTTTCGGTCAGATACAGCCAGGGCTCGGTAAAGAAGCCGATGGCCAGCATCGCCGCCAGCGCGATGCCGCACACCAGATACTCCATCGGCAAGGTGCGGTCGACATCGTGGCCGCCGACCTTGGCCTGGGAGAGAAAAGCTCGCTGGAAGGCCCAGAGCAGGAAGCCGGCCGCGGCCACGTTGCCGAGCGCCGTCGCCACCGTCGATAAGGCGCCGAACTTGTCGATGGCCGCCTCCAGCACCAGGTGCGCCGCGTCGAAGCCGGGCGTGCCCGGCATGCCGACAATCGCCAGGCCGAAGCTGAGGAAGGCGATGGCCAAGAAAGGAATACGCTCGAACAGGCCGGACAGTTCATGCAGTTCGGTCGTCCCGGTGCGCCGGAAGACAAAGCCGACGATGAACCACATGCCGGTCGCCGCCAAGCCGAAATTGGCCGCCAGCAGCACGGCGCCCTGGATGCCGGCGGCGTGCAGGCTGAACACGCCGATGACCAGCAGGCTGGTATGGCTGACCACGGCAAAAGCGAGCAGGCGGCGCAGGTTGGTTTGCTGGAAGGCCAGCGCCGCGGTAAAGAACACTCCGGCCCCGGCGAAGCCGACGACGTAGGGCTGCCAATATTCGACCGCGGCCGGGGTCAGCGGCAGGACGAAGCGAATCATGCCGTAGATGCCGACCTTGACGCCGACCATCAGCGCCGGCGCGACGGCGATCAGGCCATGCTGCGCCATGTTGGGCAACCAGCCGTGCAGCGGAAAGAGCGGCGTACGCACCGCCAGCCCGTAGAACAGCAGGTAGAAAGCAGCGGTCTGGAACTTGCCGCTCGGCGTCGTCGCCATCAGGTCGAACAGGTCGAAACTCCAGCGTCCGCCGTTGGCTTCGGCATGCCCCCAGCCGAGGACGATGCAACCGGCCGCGAACAAGGCCCAGCCGAAGCCCTGGTACTGGACGAAGCGCGCCAGCGCCTGCGTCTCGGCTCGCGACGAAGCCCAGCGCCGCAACAGATAGACCACCGCCCACAGTTCGAGCGCCGAAAACGCGGCAAACCAGGCGACATTGAGCGTCAGCAGCATGCCGACCAGGCCGGCCTCGGCCAGCAGCAGCACGGCGAACAGCCGGCCCGGCGAAATCATGCCGCGGCTCATGCCGTACAAGGTCATCAGGAAGGTGAGCAGCGCGGCAACCAGCACGAAGGTCAGGCTGATCCCGTCGGCGCCGACGTGATAGGCCAGCGGCGCGAAGCGCTCGGCCAGTTGCAGGGCGGGGTCGAGCGGCTTCAGGCAACTGACGGCAACGATGCCGAGGGCCAATTCGAGCAAGGCGAAGACCTTGCCGGCCAGTACCGCCGCCTTGCGCTCGCCCAGCGCATAGACCACCAGCGCCCCGCCGACCGGCAGCAGTTGCAGCAAGAGCAGCCAGGGCAGGCTGGCCTGCACTTGCCAGTGAATTTCGCTCAGGCCATGCATCAGAGAATCACCACGAAAGTCGCCATCACCGCCATCATCAGGTAGCGCGGCTGTTCCAGCAGATTTTCCAGCGTCCGCAGATAGCCGCCCAGGCGATGCAGCCATTGCTCGGCCAGACCGCCCCGGCCGCGCAGCAACAGCCGGTTCTCCAGGCGTTGCAGCTGGTCGGACAGCCCGGCCAGGATGCGTCCCGGCAGGCCGTCGGCCAGCACCAGCGGACGATCCGCCTGCACCGTCCGGCCTTCGCCGGGGCGCCCGATGGCGTGATCGATAAAATGCGCCTCCAGACCGCGTACATCGCGCGAAAAGGCCGCCGTCGGATCGACCAGCAGGGTCTGCGCCAGACGGTCGAGCCAGAAGCGCTGCAGCGCCGCCGTATACAGCCATTGATTGCGCCGCAGCCAGGCCGGCGGCGGCGCCGGCCGGTGGCTTGTCAGGCTCAGCCAGGATGGAGCAACCAGGAAATGCCAGGCCCGCCAGGCGGCATGCAGGCAGCAATGAACCAGGGCCAGCGTCGTCCAGCCGAGACCGATCTCGACAAACATCAGGGCCACCTGGAACAGCGTCGCAAAGACCAGCGCCGACTTGACGTCGCTCTGCACCAGGCCGCACAGCCAGGCGTACAGCGCCGTCAGCAGGCCGGCCAGAACCAGCCCGGTCATCACATCCGGCACCTGCAGCAGCAAGGGTTCGAGGCGCAACAGCAAATACACGCCGGCATGGATCATCACCGCGCCGTAGAAGATCGCCGAGGATGGCGTCGGGCCTTCCAGCGCCCGGCTGATCCAGGCACTGAACGGCAGTTGCGCCGACTTGGCGGTCGGGCCCGAAACGCCGGGCAGCGACGCGAA
>DAIMCQ010000290.1:0-5760 GCA_036726285.1 Azonexus sp. | reverse complement strand
GCCCCTTGAGGATGACGTTGGCGATCTTCTCCTGGATCCAGCCGAACAGCTCGGCGGCCTTCTGCTTGGCCCAGCGCTTGATCCGGCCGATGATCCGGCCCCAGAAGCCGCGGACCTCGGGCTCGGGCAGGTCGACCGCGGCCTTTTGACCGGCGGTCCCCTTGGCCTCGTCCTGCTTGGCTTCCGGTTTCGCTGCCTTGTCCGACTTGTCCGGCACCGCATCGGCCTTGCCGGGGAGGATGTCGTAGAACTGGAAACGCTTTTCCGGGATCGGGTCACCCGGCTTGCCCGGCAGCGCCATCGGCTGCTGGGCCGGCTGGCCGTTCGGCGCCGCCGGCTTGGCATTGGCCGCCGGTGCCGGCTCCGTTTTGGCTGGCGCCACCACCTTGTTGCCGAAGGGCAGCGGCGACTTGTTCATGTACCAGACCACGGCCGCCGCCACGCCGACACCGAGGACCAGGCCAATGAACATGCCGATCAACGTGCCACCGCCGGATTTTTTCTTGGCCGGCTGGCTTCTGCGGGGTTTCATATCGCGACTCATCGGACGCTTTCCTTACATCGATTCCGGGCAGCTGACACCCAGGATGGCCAGACCATTGCGAATCACCTGGCGAATGGCCGTGGCCAGCGCAACGCGGGCTTCGCGCAGCGCCACATCGTCGACCAGCATGCGCTCGGCGTTGTACCAGCCATGGAATTCGCCGGCCAGATCCTTCAGGTAGAAGGCGATCAGGTGCGGCGCCAGGTCGCGGGCAGCATTTTCGATCACATCGCGGAACTCGGTCAGCTTGCTGGCAATGGCCAGTTCGCGCGGGCTGTTGAGCAGCGCCAGATTGACGTCGCCCAGATCGGCGACATTGCCGCCCCACTGGTTGACCACCGAACAGATGCTGGCATGGGCGTACTGGATGTAATAGACCGGATTCTCGTTGGTCTGGCTCTTCGCCAGATCGAGGTCGAAATCGAGGTGCTGGTCCGACTTGCGCAGGGCATAGAAGAAGCGGCAGGCATCGTTGCCGACTTCCTTGCGCAGTTCGCGCAGCGTCACGAACTCGCCGGAACGGGTGGACATCGGGGCCTTCTGGCCGTTGCGGTAGAGCACCGCGAACTGGACCAGCGCCACCTGCAGCTTGTCGGAATCGAGTTCCAGCGCCTTGATCGCGCCGGTGACGCGCGGGATGTAACCGTGGTGGTCGGCGCCCCAGATATTGATCACCTTGTCGAAGCCCCGTTCGAACTTGTTGAGGTGGTAGGCGATATCGGAAGCAAAGTAGGTGTACAGGCCGTTTTCACGCTGTACGACGCGGTCCTTCTCGTCGCCGAAAGCCGTCGACTTGAACCAGCGGGCGCCGTTCTGAACGTAGAGATGTCCCTTCTTTTCCAGCAGATCGACGCAACGGGCAACCAGGCCGGTGTCGTAGAGGGCCTTCTCCGAATACCAGACTTCGAATTCGACACCGAACTCCTGGAGATCGTCGCGGCAATCGGCCAGCTGTTCGTTCAGCGCATGCTGATGCACGTAGGCCCAGTCCGGACCGAGCAGTTCCTTGGCGCGAGCGATCAAGGCATCGAGATGCAGTTCGCGCTGCTGCTTGGCTTCGTCATCGGCCCGCCCGGCTTCCGGCAGGCCCGGCGTGCCGGCCAGCACGGCATCGGCGGTGCGCAGGTATTTGTCGCCATGCGCGTTCTTGAGCTGCGCCGCCATCTCGCGCACGTAATCGCCCTGGTAGGCATTGGGCGGGAAGGGCACGACCACACCATGTTGATCGAGATAACGCAGCCAGGTGGACAGGCCGAGGATATCCATCTGACGGCCAGCGTCATTGACGTAGTACTCGCGGGTGACATCCCAGCCGGCAAAGGTCAGCAGGCTGGACAAGGAAGCGCCGTAGGCAGCACCGCGGCCGTGGCCGACGTGCAGCGGGCCGGTCGGGTTGGCCGAGACGAACTCGACCTGGACCTTCTGCCAGCCGCCCTGGGTGGAGCGGCCGAAATTGGCGCCTTCGGCCAGCACGGCCTTGACGACACCGGTCTTGGCAGCGGCATCGAGGGTGAAATTGATGAAGCCGGCACCGGCGATTTCCGCCTTGGTCACCAGCGCCGAAGCCGGCAAGGCAGCGAGCAGTTGCTGCGCGATGTCGCGCGGATTCTTCTTCAGCGCCTTGGCCAGTTGCATGGCCAGGTTGGTGGCGAAGTCGCCGTGCGTCGGATCGCGCGGGCGCTCGAGATGAATCGGGGTCTCGGCAGCGTCCGGCGCAACGCTGGACAGCGCCTGCTGCAGCAGGGCGGCGAGTTGGGACTTGGCGTCTTGGGATTTAACGTCTTGGGCCATGGGTGTGCGGCTAAAATTTTCAAGAACGCGATTATACGCTGCCGCTGCCTGATTATTGGGCGACGATTACCGACCAGGCAGCCAGTTTGTCGGCGTAATTGCGCGCCGCATGCGCCGGACTGGTGGACGGCAGACGGTGCAACCGGAGCGGCCGCTCGGCCAGGCGTGGCAGGACATGGCGGCGAAAAGCCTGCTCGGCGGCAGCACCGTTGAAATAGATGCGATCGATCCCGGGATAGCGCGCCAGAAAGGCGACGAAGTCGTTGGGCCGCACCGTCTGACCAACGATATCGGCATCCAGGCTGCCCGGCCGTTCGCAGGCGGCAATCACATCCCACAACGCGATGCCGGCGGCAGTCAGTTTCTGCAGGCGGATTTCATAAGGCAGCGCCGGGCCGGCCCCGAGCAACTCGCCCATGATCGGCCAAAAGGCGTTGCGCGGATGCGCGTAATAACGATCAGCCTGCAACGAGGCCCGGCCCGGCATGCTGCCCAAGATCAGGCTCCGCGCCCCGGGCGCAACCACGGGCGGGAATCCCTCGACCTGACTCATCCCGGACGACTCAGGCGCTCATCACCCGGTTCTTGCCGGCCCGCTTGGCCAGGTACATCGCCTGGTCGGCCCGCTTGATCGCATCGCCGCCCGATTCCTCCGGCCCCAGCTGGGCAACCCCGGCACTGAAGGTGATCAGCACCTTTTCCTTGCCGGACAGGAAAAAGGCCTTGGTCAGCTCGCGCTGCAAGCGCGTCATCGCCTCCATGCCGTTCTCGAGCGTGGTATCCGGCATCAGGATGACGAACTCCTCGCCGCCGTACCGCGCCAGGGTATCGGTCGGCCGCATGCAGCGGCGGGCGACGTCGGCCAGATGCACCAGTGCCGCATCGCCGGCTTCGTGCCCGAGACGGTCGTTGAGGCGCTTGAAATTGTCGATATCGAGCAGGCACAACGAAAGCGGCGTGTCCTTGCGCCGATAGGTGGCGATCTCGCGGGCCAGCGCCTCGTCCAGGCCCTTGCGGTTCAGCGCATCGGTCAGCGGGTCGTGCCGGGCCAGCGCACTGGCATTATCGAGTTCGAGATGCAGCTGCACGAGTTCGGCCTCGGTCTTCAGCACCTTGCCCTGCAAGGTTTCCAACTGCTGGCGCGAAGCCGATGTTTCCTCGGCCATCGCCCGCGTCGCATCGATCACTTCGCGCAGCAGCGGCGCCAGATCCTCGATACGACTGATTTTCTCGATCTTGCGCGTGCTGTCCTCGATCTGCCCCTGAAAATGCGCGCTCGACGCGTTCATCGTCGCCAGCCGCTCGATAAACGCGGCCAGCATCTGGCGCATTTCCTCCTGCGCCTCGACCGAACGATTCTTCGCCTCGCTCTGCTTGACCATGACGTCGCGCAGCCGCCGCTCCATCTCGTCGAGATGGCGCAGGGTCAGCGGCGGCGCAACCGCTGCCAGCAACCCGTCAACCTGCCCCTTGAGCCAGCTGTCGTCGAGACTCAGCTCGCCGATGTTCTCGATGATCAGATGCAGCAGCTTGAGCAGCGACTCCTTGATTTCGACCTGCTCCTCGGCCGCAAAGGACACCTGGTGGCTCAAGCCGCTCAAGGTGCCGAGCAGGGCCGGGACATCGACCACCGGCTGGCGCAAGGCCTGCAGCAGTTCGGCCGACATTTCGCTCACCCGCTCGTTTTCGTTGCCCAGCGCCGGCAGCACGCTTTCGACGAAGCGCGCCAGGCGAACGGCAAACTCGGCCGGCAAGGCTGCGGACGAACCTCCCGACTCGGTATTTTCGCGCAGCGGCAGCGCGGCACTGATGAAACCCAACAAGGCATCCTGCACGCCCTGCCAGCTGCGCCGACCGATCGCCGCATCGAGGCCCCTCAGCTGCCGCAGCTGAGCATCGCCACGCGCCGTCAGGGCAGCGGCGATCTGGCGCAACGGCGGCTCGGGAAAAGGCGCCACGTTCGGCAACTGGGCAATTTCGTTGTAGCAAGCCTGGAAATTGGCCGGCGTCGGCGCCAGATGACGCATCGCCAGTCGCTTGAGCGCTTCCCGTGCAATCTCGGAGGGTTGTTTTGATTCAGTCATGACAAGGCTCGGGGCAACTCTTCTCGGGCGAGGCGACAGGGCAATCCGCCTGCCGCCGCAGTTTATCCTAACGTACTTGACGACGGACAGCACGCTAACCCAACTCGCTGACCAACAATGGACAAAGCAGCCCGCAACGGCAAAACACGGGCACACGACGACCGACCACGTGTTAACATGCTCGTTTAGCTTCACTGCCCGCCCCCGGCCCTCCCGTCGCCATGCGCCTCCTTCGCCTGCTCAAGATTGCCTCAGTCGCCAGCCGTTTCGGCCTCGACGAGATGGTGCTCGAACACGAACCGAGCGGCCGCCTGGTGCGCCTGGCCAATGCGCTGCAATTCTGGCGCGACCTGTCGACGCCGCGGGCCGTCCGCCTGCGCCTGGCCCTGGAAGCCCTCGGCCCGATTTTCGTCAAGTTCGGCCAGGTGCTGTCCACCCGGCGCGACCTGATGCCGCCCGATATCGCCGATGAACTGGCTCGCCTGCAGGACCGCGTCCCGCCCTTCGCTTCCGACCTGGCGCTAGCCGAGATCGAAAAGGCCTACGGTCGCCCGGCCTGCGAAGTCTTTGCCGCGTTCGACCCGGTGCCGGTCGCTTCCGCCTCGATCGCCCAGGTGCATTTCGCCCGCCTCAAGGAAGAAGACGGGGGCCATGACGTCGCCGTCAAGATCCTGCGCCCCAATATGCTGTCGGTGATCGAGCACGACCTGGCCCTGATGGACAGCTTCGCACTGCTCCTCGAAAAGCTGTGGTCGGATGGCAAGCGCCTGAAGCCGCGCGAAGTCGTCGCCGAATTCGCCAAGTACCTGCGCGACGAACTCGACCTGATGCGGGAAGCAGCCAATGCCTCGCAACTACGGCGCAATTTCGTCGACTCGACACTGCTCATCGTCCCCGAAATCTATTGGGACCACTGCACCTCGACGGTGATGGTGATGGAGCGCATGCAGGGCACGCCGATCTCGCAGATCGACAAGCTGCGCACCGATGGCATCGACCTGTCGAAACTCTCCGCCGCCGGCGTCGAGATTTTCTTCACCCAGGTTTTCCGCGACGGTTTCTTCCACGCCGACATGCACCCCGGCAACATCTTCGTGCATGCCGACGGCCGCTATATCGCACTCGACTTCGGCATCGTCGGCACGCTGACCGATTCCGACAAGAACTACCTGGCGCAGAACTTCCTCGCCTTCTTCCGCCGCGACTACAAACGCGTCGCCGAAGCCCATATCGAATCCGGCTGGGCGCCCAAGGAAACCCGGGTCGATGAATTCGAAGCGGCCATCCGCGCCGTGTGCGAGCCGATTTTCGACCGGCCGCTGAAGGACATTTCCTTCGGCA
>DAIMCQ010000289.1:0-5795 GCA_036726285.1 Azonexus sp. | reverse complement strand
CTCCAGTTCGCCGCCGCCTACCCGGAGGTCAGCCTGGAGCTGGATCTTTCGCCACGCCGGGTCGATCTGCTGGCCGAGAGGTTCGACCTGGCGATCCGTGCCGCGGCGCAGTTGCCGGACGACGCGACACTGGTTGCCCGGCAACTGTTTCGGCAAAGCGCCCAGCTCTATGCCAGCCCGGCCTACCTGGCCCGCTACGGCACGCCGGCGGCACCGGCCGAATTGCTGCAGCACGTCTGCCTGCGTCTGATCAGCGGCAATGGCGAAACCCTGCCGTGGAAGCTGACGCGCGGCAACGAAACCTGGGAGGGCCTGCCCAGTGGCCCGCTGGCGGCCAATTCGCTGGGCCTGCAGCGCAATCTGGCGGCGCACGGCATGGGCATCGTCGCGCTCTCCGAAATCTTTGCCCGCGAATGGGTGGCCAAAGGCCTGCTGCTGCCGGTGCTGCCCGATTGGCAACTGCCGGCGGTCACCATCTGGTGCGTCACCCCGGGCCGCCGCCTGCAACCGGCCCGGACCACGGCCTTCATCGACATGCTGCGCAAGGTGCTGATGGAAAAGACCGGAGGCGTGGCCGGCGGCTAATTGGGCAATCGAAAATGGACGATTTCGCCCTGGGCGATAGTGGGCGGGTTGGCTAATGGTTAAATACTATCGATGAAATAAAGCCAATTCATTGGAGCTATTTTTTCGCGAAACCTAGACTGCGTCCATCGAGTCGTAAGCGACGTGGCGGGTTGAGGCAGATGGGCTGGATTGCTGCTGTCTTCAAGTCATCGGCGAAGCACGACTTTTCATGAACCGATTGATCAAGGAGTCGCAATGACCACCCAACTCGACAAAGTGCTTTATACCGCCCGAACCCACACCACCAGCGGCCGCGACGGCCGTGCCTTTTCGGACGACGGCCGGCTGGACGTACGACTGAACCCGCCCAAGGAACTCGGCGGCAACGGCAGCGCCACCAATCCCGAACAGCTGTTTGCGGCCGGATACTCGGCCTGCTTCCTCAGCGCCATCAAGTTCGTTGCCGGCCAGAAGAAGATCGCCGTGCCGGCCGAGGCGAGTATCGATGCAGCTGTCGATATCGGCCCGATTCCGCAAGGCTTCGGTCTGCGGGTCGCCCTGGTGATCAAGCTGCCGGGCATGGAGCGGGGTTTTGCCGAGGACCTGGTCAGTGCCGCCCACCAGGTCTGCCCGTATTCGAATGCAACGCGTGGCAATATCGAGGTCGCCTTGACGGTGGCCTGAATCTTCCCATCCGGCGGCACCCGTCCGCCTGGTCAGTTGTCTGTACATAGAGCCTTAAATCCAAGGAGAGAATCATGAGCAACGAGAGCAAATGCCCCTTTTCCGCTGCCCACGGCGCCCGCACCACGGTCGGTGCACAATCCAATCGCGACTGGTGGCCGAAGGTGTTGAATCTCAACATCCTGCATCAGCACGCACCGGCCTCCAACCCGATGGGCGAGGATTTCGATTACGCCAGCGAATTCAAGAAACTCGACCTGGCCGCACTGAAACAGGACCTGTTCGCCCTGATGACCAATTCGCAGGAATGGTGGCCGGCCGACTGGGGCCACTACGGCGGTTTGTTCATCCGCATGGCCTGGCACAGCGCCGGCACCTATCGCACGGCGGACGGCCGTGGCGGCGCCGGGACCGGCAACCAGCGCTTCGCGCCGATCAACAGCTGGCCGGACAACGGCAATCTCGACAAGGCGCGTCGCCTGCTCTGGCCGATCAAGCAGAAGTACGGCAACAAGATTTCCTGGGCCGACCTGATGATCCTGGCCGGCAATTGCGCGCTCGAATCGATGGGCTTCAAGACCTTCGGCTTTGCCGGCGGCCGCGCCGACATCTGGCAGCCGGAAGAGGATATCTACTGGGGCGCCGAGAACAAGTGGCTGGCGACCAGCGATCTGCCGAACAGCCGTTACTCCGGCGAGCGCCAGCTTGAGAACCCGTTGGCCGCGGTGCAAATGGGCCTGATCTACGTCAATCCGGAAGGGCCGGACGGCAACCCGGATCCGGTGGCTTCCGGCCGCGACATCCGCGAAACCTTTGCCCGCATGGCGATGAACGACGAGGAAACGGTGGCCCTGACCGCCGGCGGCCACACCTTCGGCAAGGCCCACGGGGCGGGCGATCCCGCCCTGGTCGGTCCGGAGCCGGAAGCGGCGCCGATTGAAGAGCAGGGGCTGGGCTGGATCAACCAGTTCGGCAGCGGCAAGGGCGTGCATGCGACGACCAGCGGCATCGAGGGCGCCTGGAAACCGAACCCGACGAAATGGGACAACGGCTACTTCGACATGTTGTTCGGCTACGAATGGGAACTGACCAAGAGCCCGGCCGGGGCGCACCAGTGGGTGGCCAAGGACTGCAAGCCGGAACACCTGATTCCGGATGCTCATGATCCGAGCAAGAAGCATCCGCCGATGATGACGACCGCCGACCTGGCAATGCGTTTCGACCCGATCTACGGGCCGATCTCGCGGCGTTTCCATCAGGACCCGGCCGCCTTCGCCGATGCCTTTGCCCGCGCCTGGTTCAAGCTGACGCACCGCGACCTCGGGCCGAAGTCCCTCTACCTCGGGCCGGAAGTTCCGGCGGAAGACCTGATCTGGCAGGACCCGATCCCCGCTGTCGATCATCCCCTGATCGACGCTCGGGATATCGCCGATCTCAAGGCGAAGCTACTGGCTTCCGGGCTTTCCACCGCAGAACTGGTGGCAACCGCCTGGGCCTCGGCCTCGACCTTCCGCGGCTCGGACAAACGTGGCGGTGCCAACGGTGCCCGCATTCGTCTGGCTCCGCAGAAGGATTGGGAAGCCAACCAGCCGGCCCAGCTGGCCAAGGTGCTGACGGTGCTCGAAGCTATCCAGAGCGCCTTCAACGCCGCACAAACCGGCGGCAAGAAGATCTCGCTGGCCGACCTGATCGTGCTTGGCGGCACGGCAGCGGTGGAAGCGGCGGCCAAGGCCGCCGGCCATACGGTGAGCGTGCCCTTTACCCCGGGTCGGGCCGACGCGACGCAGGCGCAGACCGATGTCGAGTCCGCTGCCGTGCTGGAGCCGGAGGCCGATGGTTTCCGCAACTACAGCAAGGCCCGCTACACGGTGTCGGCCGAGGAAATGCTGATCGACAAGGCGCAGCTGCTCACCTTGAGCGCGCCGGAAATGACGGTGCTGGTCGGTGGCTTGCGCGTACTTGGGGCCAATGTCGGCGGTTCGCCGGATGGCGTCCTGACGCAGCGGCCGGGCGTGCTGAGCAATGACTTCTTCGTCAATCTGCTCGACATGGCGACGGTCTGGAAGCCGACTTCCGAATCGGGCGAGCGCTACGAAGGGCGCGACCGCAAGTCGGGACAGGCCAAATGGACGGCAACCCGGGTCGATCTGATCTTTGGTTCGAACTCGCAACTGCGTGCCCTGGCCGAGGTCTACGCCCAGGAAGACGCCAGGGAAAAGTTTGTCCGCGACTTCGTCGCTGCCTGGACCAAGGTGATGGAACTGGATCGCTTCGATCTGAAGTGATCTTGTGCAGGGCGTTTCGCCGGCTGGCAGGAAGCAGCCGGCGGAACGCCCGCCATCGCAGCGATCAACGTTTGGCGAGATTTGAACGATGTCCATCCCCGATTTTGCCGAGTTCCAGGGCCAGGCCCTGAGCGAGGGCTTCGACGAAGTGCTCGAACGGGTTTGGGCGCCCGATACCGTCGTGCCGACCCATGTCCATCCGTTTTCCGTCAAGGCGCTGCTGGTGGCCGGCGAGATGTGGCTGACGGTGGGGGAGCAGACACAGCATCTGCTGCCGGGCAATACCTTCGAGCTCGATCACAGCGCGCCGCATGCCGAACGTTACGGCGCTGTCGGCGCCACCTACTGGGTGGCGCGGCGAAATTGACCGTGGTCGGGGCCGCACGGAAACGCAACTGAACGCAAGGCAGGGGGCTGGTCGTCGACGCGGCGGCATGCCGCCGGTTTTCCCTGCCTGGCCGGCTTCCTCGAATCCGGCGCCGTACCTGTATTGGTCGCAGCGTGCCTAGAGCCAGTGGCCGGCGCGCCCGGCTTCGAGGAAGGCTTCAAGCAGCGGCAGGCAATCGAGGACATCCTCGTCGCAGGGACGGCGAAATTCAGGATGCCATTGCAGGCCGAGCAAGAAGCTTCTTCCTGTACCGCGTATGGCCTCGATCATGCCGTCGCCCTCGGCGCGTGCCTCGACGACGAGTTCGCGGCCCAGCGTGCGGATTCCCTGGTGGTGAATCGAGATCACCTTGCGCGGCGCATCGTTGCCGAGCAATTTTTCAATCAGGCCGCCCGGTTCCGGCACGATATGGTGGGTGTGTCGGTCGTAGGCTTCCGCCAGATGCTGGACCGGGCCGGGGCTTTGCGACTCGATATCCTGATAGAGCGAACCGCCCAGGGCGACGTTGATCAGCTGGGCGCCACGGCAGATGCCGAGTACCGGTTTGCGACTTTCCAGGAACTCATGCAGCAATTCCATCTCATACATATCTCTGATCCGGTCGCCGCTCCATTCTGGACGTAAGGGCGTTTCGCCATAGGCCATCGGATTGATATCGGCGCCACCTTGCAAGACGAGTCCGTCGAGATGCTGTGCATAGTCGCGCAGGCGGACAGCGCTGCGATCAAGCATTCCATCCTGAGTAATGGAGGGCACCATGAAGACCACCACATCACGCGCCATGATCCATTGGGCGACCGATTGTTCCAGGTATTGGAGGGTTTTGCTTTCCAGGCCCCTGGCGCCGGGTTTCGGATATGACAAGCGTGCCGACAGCCCGATTTTCAGCGTACGTTTCATGGCGATCCTTTCGACTCCGCGGCTAAGCTTCCGGATGATTGATTGGCTCGGTAGTGACCTGCGGGTAGACGTAATCGAATCGGGATGGGTTCCATATGCAATCGATCGGTGAACCGCTCGCTTTTTTCTTGCCGGCCTGGCCCTTGGCGTTCAGCCCGCTGTTATGGATCGCTTTGGCAGTGGTTTCTGCCGCCCTGGCCGGTGAGTGGGTGCGCCGCTATTTCGGCTTGCCCCGGATCACGGCTTACCCGGTGGTCGGCATGCTGGTTGCGGCTTTTGCCGGCGACCGCCTGGTCGCCGAACACGATGAATGGTTGCGCTGGGGGCTCAACGTGGCGCTCGCCATCCTGCTGTTCGAACTGGGCAGCCGGGTCGATCTGCGCTGGTTGCGGCACAATCGCTGGCTGCTGATCACCAGCCTCGGCGAATCGCTGGCCGCCTTCGGCGTCGTCTTTGTCGTCGCCCGCTATCTGGGCATCGAGCTTGAGCCGGCCATCCTGCTTGCCGCTATCGGCATGTCGACCTCGCCGGCGGTGATCATGCGGGTGGTCACCGAGAGCAACGCGCAAGGCCAGGTCAGTACCCGCCTGCTGGTGCTGACCGCATTGAATACCATCTATTCGGTGGTCGCCGTTCATCTGGTCATGGGCGGGCTGCATCAGCATTACCGGGGCGACTGGGTGATGGCCATCTCGCATCCGCTCTACCTGCTCGGCGCCGGGCTGGTGGTCGGCATGCTGCTGGCCGTTGCGGTCAGCCGTCTGCGCCATTGGCTGACTTTGCGCGACGAGTATGCCTCGATCATCCTGCTCAGCATGGTGCTGATGACCATCGGCCTGATCGAAGCCCTGCGCTTGCCGGTCACGCTCTGCATGCTCTTTGCCGGCATCGTGCTGCGCAACGGCGATGGCCGTGCCTGGGTGTTTCCCGAGCATTTCGGATCGGTCGGCGGCGTCCTCGTCGTCCTGTTG
>DAIMCQ010000288.1:0-5836 GCA_036726285.1 Azonexus sp. | reverse complement strand
CGTCGAGGGCCTGGCAATCCCGCTACAGGAAGACATCGTGCGACCGACCGTCAGCATCGGCATCGCCCGCGCCGACCAGCCCGACACCGCGCTTTCCTCGCTCCTCCACCATGCCGACCTGGCGATGTACGCCGCCAAGACGCAGGGCCGAAACCGCGTCGTCTGCGCCGAGAGCCAGGCGACCACCGGGCTGTTTGCTGCAACCCCGGCCACCAACCCGATTTAGCCGCCCCCGGTTTCAGGACCGGCGGCTCAGCCCAGCCAGAAGCGCAATCCGAGCAGTACGGCCATGCCGGCAATGAAAGGCAGCCAGGGATTGCGCCAGCGCAAGGCCACCACAACCACGGCCGCGGCCGCGGCTGCCGCCAGTTTGGGATTGAATGGCGCCAGCTGGCCATTGACCAGCAACACATCGGGCAGGATCAAGGCGGCGAGGGCCGCTGCCGGCGCATAGCGCAGGGCCTGCGTCACCCGGCCGGGCAGCGTCACCCGATGCCCGGCGACGATGAAGCTGCTGCGCGGCAGCAAGGTGGCCAGACCGATCACACCGAAGGCCAGCCAGAGCAGCCAGGGATCGTTACCGTCAAGCATGTTCTTTCCTCCGGTGCAGCAGGTGCTCGGCGATGAAACCGGCGGCGATGCCGAGCACGATGCCGACGATCAGCCCGAGCCGCAAGGGCAGTCCCCGCAGCAGACAAGCCCCCAGGCCGCCAACCAGCGCGGCGCAAAGCATCGGCATCTGGCGCACCATCGGCACCAGCAGCACCAGCAAGGCCGTGGTCCCCATGAACTCGATCGACCAGCTTTTCGGTATCACGCCGGCAGCAAAGATTCCGACCAGCGCACAGGCCTGCCAGACCCCCCAGGTCAGGAACGACGGCCCCAGGTAATAGCCCAGCCGCCAGTCCGGATCGTCCATCTTCTGCCCCATGCCATCGACGCAAGCGGCAAAGACGCCATCGGTCATCAGGTAACCGGCCAGCCAGCGGTAGCGCTGCCGAATCCCGGCGAACGCCGGGGCCAGGGCCGCGCTGAAAATCAGGAAGCGCAAATTGAGCGCCAGGGCCGTCAACACCATCAGCCACAACGGGGCGCCGGCAGCAATCAGCGGCAAGGTGCCGATCTGCGCCGTGGCGCCAAAAACGATGATATTCATGCCGACCGCTTCGAGCGGCGACAGGCCGGTACTGCGCATGGCGATACCGGTGACCAGCGACCAGGGAATCAGGCCGACGGCAAATGGCAGGTAACGGCGTATGCCATCGCGCATGCCGCGCTTGAAAGAAGGACTCATCTTGAATGCGGGGTAAAAGCCGAACCGACAAAGGAGGCAGAGTCTGACGTATTGACCGCCAGTTGGTTCATCGCAGGCAAAAAAAGTGCGGAAAAAAGCCCGCACAGGCGGGCCGATCCTTTCTCGTCGCCACACCCGCGAGGGCTGCGGCGGGGAATATCAGCGATGAATCAGCGGCACCACGTCACTGGCGTGCTTCTTCGCCTGCTTGGCGGATTTTTTCTCTTTCGGCGTCAACATCGACGGCTTTTTGACTTCCTTGTTGCTCTTCGAAGTTTTGCTCATGATCCTGCTCCTGACGGGCAGCGGCGGATGCCGGTGCAAATTCAGTATAGGCCGATCCGCCGCCATAAACCGGCGGCGCAAAAATATCGCAAGCAATTGATTTCAAAAGTGCCCGCTCAGATCAGGCCGGAGGCGATATTGATCGTCAGGGCCAACAGGGTGGCGTTGAAGAAGAAGGCCAGTACGCAATGCACCAGGCCGGTCCGGCGCATGCCCCGGCTGGCAAAGCTGACATCGGCCGTCTGCCCCGAGGTGCCGATGACGCAGGCGAAATACAGGAAATCGCCATAATCCGGCGCATGCCCGCCCGGGAAAATCAGGCCGCCGGCACCGCCGCGCACCTCGGTCGCGTAGTAGTCGTGGGCGTAATGCAGCGCGAACATGACCTGGGTAAAGGCCCAGGAAGTGAGAATGGTCAGCACCGCCAGTGCGACGTGTGCCGCCTTGAAGGTGCCGTGAAAATCCTTGGCTACCGCCAGTTCGGCGACGATGGCGCCAAGCGATACGATGGCGGCAACGACAACCATGAACAGCACCAGGAAGCGCCCTTCATCCTGCAACACGGCGCGGTGGCGCATGCGTTCATGGCTGGAGCCGAACATCATGTGCAAGGCCAGCACCAGGTAAAGACCGGCCCCCAGGTTCCAGGCGATGATGCCGCGGGTAATGGCATGCTGAGCCAGCGAATTGGGCAGCAGGGCTGCCGTCAGGAAGCCCAGCAAGGCGCAGCAGAACAGCCGCGGCCGGGCCAGCAGCAGCCGGATCGGCAGCGAACGGGATGGGGCGGGGGGAACGATAGCCATCGGGCTATGCTACCTTAATCGCCGGCCGGAGAAAGTCAGCGGCGTACCAGCTTCAGGACCATATCGTGCAAGCCATCCATTCATCCCTGCTCAAAATTACCGGCCAATGCGGCCTGCTCGGCGGCCTGGCGGCGCTATCGACACTGGCCCAGGCCGACCCGTCCCCTCCGGGCAGCGCAAATGGCGACGCCCCCGCGGAATGGGCCTTCAAGCTGACCCCTTCCTATTATTCGACCAGCCACCAGCACGCAGCGACCGACCTCAACCTGCGCGCCAATCACGGCCCGCACGCCCTGTGGCTCGGCTACTACCAGCGCGGCAACGAATTCGAGCAGAGCCGCACCGGCTACGAATACACCGCCCAGCTGCCCTACCTGCAACTGGTCCCCTCGCTGCAACTGGCCAGCCACGGCTTTGCCGGCGGCAGCATCAACGCCCAGATCGGCGATGCGGTCTATGGGCTGCTCGGCTTCGGCCGGACCAATACGCGGGATTACTACAACCTGAACTTCGACCCCAACGATTCGGTCGTCTATGGCTTGGGTACCCACCTGCTGCCGCAGTCCAACCTGATGCTGTTTACCGTCAAGGACAACCGCCTGCATACCGGCCAGATGGTGACGCACCTGGTCTGGCGCAGGTCGGCGGACGAGCATCAGCGGTGGACGATCGATCTCTCGGCCAAGCATGGCCGGGCCAACCCGGAAGACGAATCGGTCAGCGGCCGCGCCCTGGCGCTCACCTACGACTTTCACGACGTTTTCCTGCGCCTGGCACGCGACGGCAAGGTCAACTTCACGCCGGAAAACCAGACGCGGCTTTCGCTCGGCCTGCGCTTCTAGCCGCTTATTGCTCGGTCAGCGTCATCAGGATATCGGCGTACCAGGCGCAGTTCAGGCCAAGCGCCTCGTCGAGTTCGAGATCGCGACTACCGACATCGAGCCGTGCCGAATGCACGCCGAGCAGCATCCAGGGCAGGTCGCCCAGTTCCCGGCCGGCATCCGGCACGCGCATGACCACCGGCGCGCCGCTGGTGCCGCGGTGGGTACGGGCATCAGTCAGGAAATAGCCTTCCCCCTGGAAACGCAAGCCGAATGACGAGGCGATGATCGCCTGGCGCACCACCGGCATGTGGTGCAAGGTATCGTGAAAACCAAGCGGAAAACCTACCACCAGCAGGGAACTACCGACTTCCACCTGGTCCAGCCGGCCGAGCAGATGATCCGGTGTAAATGCCCGGTAGACGGCCGTTTCCGGCAGCGCCTTGCGGTCGATCTCAAGCAGCGCAACGTCGATCTCGCCCGCCGTATCCTCGCCCTGTCGCCACAGGCTCTTGCCATCGCGATAGAGCGGCATCGAAAAACCGGTCGAGCTGGCGAAGTTGTCGGCACTGATGTGCAGCTCGATCTCGATGCGGTTGGGGAAATGCTTGCTCGGCTTGTCGAACAGCACGTGCCGGCTGGTCACCAGGAACAGGCGGCCGTTTCTTTCGAAGAAGAAACCGCTGGCGTTGGTCAGGTGCTGCTGCCGGTTGAAGGTAAAAATGCGTGCAGCGGAGAGAAGTATCGATTCGATCATCGGCCTGAACCTTTGAGGTGGCATGCCAGGAGGTGCCAGGAGGGGTGTCGCGCACATCCGGCGCAACCGACAGGAGCTTGAGCTGGCACGAATTCGCCGATGCCGATCTCCGACCAGCATAGCACCGAAGTCGCCGACGGGCTTGCCAGCCGGCACAGGCTGCCGTTATAAGCAGGCCATGCCGACCGATCGCCCGACTGCCCACCGCCTGCCTCGCCTGTTGCCGACGCTGCCGCTTGCCCTGCTGCTTGCCCAGCCGCTGCCGGCCGGCGCGCTGCCAAGCTACAGCGAAGTCAGGGCCGGCTACACGGCATCGGAGGCCACGCTGCTTGCCCACGATGGCCAGCCACTGCAGCGCCTGCGCATCGACAAAACGGTGCGTCGCCAGCCCTGGACACCGCTGGCGGAAATTTCACCGGCCCTGGTGCGTGCCGTCATCGTCTCGGAAGACAAACGTTTCATGGAGCACGACGGCGTCGATTGGCAGGCTGCCGGCAAGGCGGCATGGAGCAACTTCTGGGGCAACCGGACGCGCGGCGCCAGCACACTGAGCATGCAATTGGCCGGCCTGCTCGACGAGGACGGCCAGCGGCGCGGCCGACGCAGCCTGTTCGGCAAGCTCAGCCAGACCGCTGCCGCCTTGCGCCTGGAAAGCGCCTGGAACAAGCGACAGATCATCGAGGCCTATCTCAACCTGGTCAGCTTCCGCGGCGAACTTCAAGGCGTCGGTGCGATGAGCCGCAAGCTTTTCGGCAAGTGGCCGCACGGCCTCGACGAGCGCGAAGCGGCCCTCGCCGCCGCCCTGCTCCGCTCGCCCAACGCCAGCCCGGCACTGGTCGCCAAACGGGCCTGCAACCTGCTCAAGGAAATCCAGCGCGCCGGCGAATGCGAAGGCCTCGAGGGCTTTGCCGCCAGCACGCTGAACGGCGGCCAGCCCGAACCGGCGGCTGCCGGGGAACACCTGGCGCCGCATCTGGCCCGCAAGCTGCTCGCCCAGCCCGGCCAGCAACTGCGCTCCAGCCTCGATGCCGGCCTGCAGGTCTTTGCCGCCGAGGCGCTACGCCGCCACCTGTCGGCATTGCGCCGCCAGAACGTCGAAGATGGCGCGGTGCTGGTCATCGACAATGCCAGCGGCGAAGTGCTGGCCTGGGTCGGATCGAGCGGCGACCTGTCGGGCGCTGCCGAGGTCGATGGCGTCACTGCGCTGCGCCAGGCCGGCTCGACGCTGAAGCCCTTCCTCTACGCCCTGGCCTTCGAACGCCGCAACCTGACGCCGGCCTCGTTGATCGAGGATGCGCCGCTCAGCCTCGATACCGGCAACGGCCTTTACGTCCCGCAAAATTACGAACCGCACTATCGCGGCTGGGTGTCGGCCCGCCAGGCGCTGGCCGGTTCGCTCAACGTGCCGGCGGTGAAGACCCTGGTCCGCCTCGGTCCCGAGCTGTTCCTGCAACGCCTGCAGAAGCTTGGCTTCGCCAGCCTCAAGGAAAGCGGCGACTGGTACGGCTACAGCCTGGCCCTGGGCTCGGCCGACATCTCGCTGCTGATGCTCGCCAATGCCTACCGGACCTTGGCCAACGGCGGTCAATGGACGCCGCTGCGCGTCACGCCGGGCAACGCAGAGCGCCCGCCGCCCTGCCAGCGCGAAGGCTGCGCCGGCGTGTTCACCGGCAAACCGCATCCGGCCGGGCAGGCCAGCGCCGCCTTCCTGGTCGGCGACATCCTGGCCGACCGCAATGCCCGGGCCGGTACGTTCGGCCTCGAATCCTGGCTGGCGACGCCGTACTGGGCCGCCGCCAAGACGGGGACCAGCAAGGACATGCGCGACAACTGGTGCGCCGGCTATTCGCAGCGCTACACCGTCGCCGTCTGGGTA
>DAIMCQ010000287.1:0-5845 GCA_036726285.1 Azonexus sp. | reverse complement strand
CAGCACGCACGCCGCGGATCTGCGCCCACTTGCCCAGGAGGTCAGCTTCCGCCGCGGGCATCGGCAATTCGTGCCAAGTGTGCAACATGACCGACTGCTCGACGTCACCGGTCAGCACTTGCCAGATTTCCTCGGCAGTGAATGACAGGATCGGCGCCATCAACTTGGTAAAGGCCTGCAGGATATGCCACAGCGCCGACTGGGCCGAACGCCGAGCCAGCGAATCGGGCGCCGTGGTGTACAAACGGTCTTTCAGGATATCCAGATAGAAGCCGCCAAGATCTTCCGAACAGAAGGTCTGCAGCGCCTGCACGACACGGTGGAATTCGTAACGGTCGTAATCGGCCGTACACGCGCTCTGCAACTGACGGGTCAAGGCCAGGGCATAACGGTCGATCTCGAACCATTGCTCAACCGGCAGAAAATCCTTGCCGGCATCGAAATCCGAAGTGTTGGCCAGCATGAAGCGCAGCGTATTGCGGATACGACGATAGCCTTCGACAACACGCTTGAGGATTTCGTCCGAAATCGACAGTTCGCCGGAGTAATCTGTCGAAGCCGTCCACAAGCGCAGGATCTCGGCGCCCATCTTGTCCGAAACCTGTTGCGGGGCAATCACGTTGCCCTTCGACTTGGACATCTTGTGGCCCTTGCCATCGACCACGAAGCCGTGGGTCAGCAGTGCCTTGTACGGGGCACGACCGTCGATCGCCGCACCGGTCAGCAGCGACGAATGGAACCAGCCACGGTGCTGGTCGGAACCTTCCAGATAGAGGTCGGCTGGCCAAATCAGCTGATCGCCGTGCGAGCCGCGCATGACGCTCATGTGCGTCGTGCCGGAATCGAACCAGACGTCGAGGATGTCGGTGGTCTTGATGTAATCGGCCGCTTCGCTGCCGAGCAACTCGGCGGCATCCAGCTGCGTCCACGCCTCAATGCCTCCTTGCTCGACCCGTTGAGCGACGGCTTCCATCAATTCCAGCGTGTTCGGGTGAAGTTCGCCAGTTGCCTTGTGGGTAAAGAAAGGCAGCGGAACACCCCAATTGCGCTGGCGCGAGATGCACCAGTCGGGACGATTGGCGATCATCGCATGCAAGCGGTTCTTGCCCCAGGCCGGATAGAAGGCAGTGTCCTCGACCCCCTTCAGCGCCGCTTCGCGCAGCGTGTGGCCAGCCGGCTCGGTGGCGACGACCCCCTGGCTATCGACACCCGGTTCATCCATGCGCACGAACCACTGACTGGTGGCGCGATAGATCAACGGCGTCTTGTGGCGCCAGCAGTGCATATAGCTATGTTCGATGGTGACATGCTTGAGCAGCGCGCCAACCTCGGCCAGCTTGTCGACCACTGCCGGATTGGCCTTCCAGACGTTCATTCCGCCGAAGAATGGCAAATCGGCGGCATAGGTTCCATCGCCCTGCACTGGCGTCAGGATATCTTCGTTGTGCATGCCGTAGTTCTTGCATGACTGGAAGTCTTCCAGACCATAGGCGGGCGCGGAATGGACGATGCCGGTGCCAGCATCCAGCGTCACGTAGTCGCCGAGGAAAACCGGCGACAGGCGGTCGTAGAACGGATGGCGGAAGGCAATGCGCTCCAGCGCTGCCCCCTGACAGCAGGCGATGGTTGTACCGGTCAGACCGTAACGGCCGAGGCAGGCTTCCTGCAGGTCGGCAGCAAGGATCAGGCAACCCTTTTCGGTCTGCACCAGGTTGTAGGTGATTTCCGGATGCGCGTTGAGCGCCTGGTTACCAGGGATGGTCCAGGGCGTCGTTGTCCAGATCACCGCGTAGGCTTCACCGGCCGGCAGCTCCTTCAGGCCGAAGGCGGCGGCCAGCTTGTCGCGCTCGGCGGCAGCAAAGGCGACGTCGATGGCCGGCGACTTCTTGTCCTGGTATTCGACTTCCGCTTCGGCCAAGGCAGAGCCGCAATCGAAACACCAGTTCACTGGTTTCAGACCACGATAGACGAAGCCGCGCTTGACCATGGCACCCAGCGCCCGGATCTCGTCGGCCTCGGTCTTGAGGTTCATGGTCTTGTACGGGTTGTCCCATTCGCCGAGCACGCCCAGGCGGATGAAATCCTTTTTCTGCCGCTCGATCTGCTCGGCTGCGTAGGCGCGTGCCAGCTTCTGGACCTCGGCACGCGGAATCGCCTTGCCGTGCGTCTTTTCGATCTGGATCTCGATCGGCATGCCGTGACAGTCCCAGCCCGGCACATAGGGCGCATCGAAGCCAGCCAGCGTCTTGGATCGGACAATGATGTCCTTCAACACCTTATTGACGGCATGACCGATATGAATGTCGCCATTAGCGTAGGGCGGGCCGTCGTGCAGAATGAATTTCGGACGGCCGGCGCAAGCTCCGCGGATACGCTGGTAAAGCTTTTTCTCCTGCCACAGGGCAACCCATTGCGGCTCACGTTTGGGCAGGTCGCCGCGCATCGGGAAGGCGGTATCGGTCAGGTTAAGGGTGTCTTTGTAATCAGCCATTTTGCATGCTCACAGCTTGAAGTAGGCCCGCGCCGCCGCAGCATCCGCTGCGATTTGCGCCTTGAGGGCATCGAAATTGGGAAAGCGTTGCTCGTCGCGTAATTTATGAACGAAACGCACCGAGATGTGCGCCCCGTAGATATCGCGATTGAAATCGAAAAGATGGACTTCCAGCAGCGGCCGGGTGCCGCCCATTGTCGGCCTGATACCGAGATTCGCCACGCCGGGGAGCGGCTGCGGCCCCAAGCCGCTGACCTCGACGGCAAAGACGCCGGCCATTGGTAAGGGATTGTGCTTGATGCGCAGATTGGCCGTGGCAAAACCGAGCTGCCGACCGATCTTGTCGCCGTGGGTGACCTGGCCGTCGATGATGTAGGGACGGCCAAGCAAGCGGGCGGCGTGCTCCATGTCGCCACGCGCCAAGGCACGTCGGACGCCAGAGCTGGAAACACGCTCATCGCCAACGGTCACGCTACCCATGGCTTCGACACTGAATCCGAAACGTTCGCCGGCTGCTTGCAAATGCTGAAAGTCGCCGGCCCGACCGCGGCCAAAACGGAAATCATCGCCAATAATCAGATGCCTCACGCGCAGGCCGGTAACCAGAACTTGCTGGATGAATTCGTCGGCAGTCAGTTGGGCAAAAGCGGTGTTGAAGCGACTGATCATCACCTGACTGATGCCGCTCTCGGCCAGGAGCTCAAGTTTCTCGCGCAAGGTGCTCAGGCGGGCCGGCGCCGAAGCGGGCGAAAAAAACTCACGGGGATGCGGCTCGAAGGTCAGTACCGTGGGCGGCAAACCCAGTCGCAATGCGGCCTCGGTCAGGCATTTGACCAAAGCAGCATGTCCGAGATGAACGCCATCGAAATTGCCGATGGCCAGAACAACCGGGGAGGGAACAGGACGCGTATGACCGCGAAAGACGCGCATGGGCTATCAGGCGAAAAAAACGTTGAATTATAACGGCCCGCATCCACCGTCATGTACCAAAGATGCATCCTATGCCGGACGAATTAATGCATGCAGCCTTGTGCCGGCATTGGCTATAATCGGGAAACGCCCACCACGCCAGAGAAACGCCCTGTTCAATGCTTGAGCTGATCAGCCACATCGTCAAAATTTCGTCGTGCCGCGATCGCACCGAAATCAATGCAGCGGTGGTCGATACGCTGGTCAATCTGTTTCATCCGCTGGCGGTGACGATATATCGCTGCTACGCGAGCAAGAAAAAAACCATTTTATTTGCCTGCGCCAGCTATGGCCTCCATGGTCGTATCATCCGCAATGCCTATCTGCCGGACCATCAGCACTGCCGTCCGATCGAGCGCGATCCGCTACTCAACCAGTGCCGCAAGGAGCTCTCTGCCGTACTTGACCTGCTGGAAGATGGGTCGCATCGGATCGTTTTTCCGATTAATCGCATGGATCAGCCGATCTACATGCTCGACATCACGCTTCCGGAGGACTTCTCGGCCGACAAGCGAATCACCTTGATGGGGCTGATCGAATATTTCGGCAATCACATCGGCCTGCTTGATTATGGCGAATCGGATACGCTGACCGGCCTAGCCAGTCGCAAGACCTTCGACAAACACCTCTTTGAGCTGTTAGGTAACTCGACTGCCGACGAGCTGCTGCGTGGATTCATGACTCCGTGCACTGCCCGCCGACGCGGCAACAGCAACGGCGATACCCACTGGCTTGCGGTCTGCGATATCGACCATTTCAAACTGGTCAACGACAACTTCGGCCATCTTATCGGCGATGAAGTGCTGATCATGGTTTCCCAGGTGATGCAGCAATCCTTCCGTTTTGACGACCAGCTATTCCGTTTCGGCGGCGAAGAATTCGTCGCGCTCCTCCAGCCAACTACCGAGGCATCGGCAATGGCCACGCTGGAGCGCTTTCGTTCGGATATCGAAAAGCAGGTATTCAGCCGTGTCGGTCATATCACGATCAGCATCGGCTTCAGCCGGCTTCAGGAAAACGACACGCCGACCGACGTCATCGACCGCGCCGATGATGCCCTGTATTACGCCAAGCGACACGGCCGCAATCAGGTTTGCGCTTACGAAACCCTGGTGGAAAATGGCCAACTGGCCGCCCACGACGTCAACAAGGGCGAAGTCGAGTTTTTCTAGAAATCAGCCGAGCGCCGCCAGTCGGGCTTTTGGGCCGGGCGGGTGTTTGCCGAAATAGACACGAATGCCCCGTACGATGGCCTCGGCCAGCTTTTCCTGGTAGGCATCGTCGTTCAGCCGGCGTTCTTCTTCCGGGTTGGAAATAAAAGCTGTTTCGATCAGGGCCGATGGAATATCCGGCGCCTTCAGTACAGCAAAGCCTGCCTGCTCGACGTTGTTCTTGTGCAGCGTATTGATCGCCCCCAACTCGCCCAGCAAATACTTGCCCAGCTTGAGGCTGTCGTTGATGGTGGCCGTTTGCGACAGGTCGAGCAGTGTTCGGGCAAGGAATGGGTCCTTGGCGCTGATGTTGACCCCGCCGATCAAGTCGGCTTCGTTTTCTTTCTGCGCCAGCAAGCGGGCCTGGGTGCTTGAGGCGCCACGCTCCGACAGGACGAATACCGAGGAGCCTCGTGCGTCCGGCTTGATCCAGGCGTCAGCGTGAATCGACAGGCAGAGGTCGGATTGCACGCGGCGTGCCTTCTGAACCCGCATCTGCAAGGGTACGAAGAAGTCTGAATCGCGCGTCAGCACGGCACGCATATTGGGTTCGGCATCGATCCGCGCCTTGAGACGCTTGGCAACTTCAAGCGTGACGTTCTTTTCCTGCGACCCTCCCTTGCCAATCGCACCAGGATCCTCGCCGCCATGCCCGGGATCCAGTGTGATCGTCACCAGCCGATCGACAATTGGCTTGCCGGTCTTCTTGCTGGTATGCACCTCGGGCGCTTCGATAGCCTTTTCGGGTTTCCTGGCTGCCAGGTCATCCGGCTTCTTTTCGACTGCCGCGACATCCGGATCCATTTTTAGCGGCTCGACAGCATCTTTGCGACCTTCGAGCAAGGCCATCATCGGATCGGGTGGATTAACCGGATAAACATCGAGTACCAGTCGATGGCCGTATTCGCCCACCGGTTTCAACTCGAAAACCTGCGGATTGACCTTGGTCTTCAACTCCATGACCAAGCGGACCACCCCCGGCTTGAAGCGACCGGCGCGTAATAACTTGATATAGGGATCGTCGGTCGCCACCTTGCGCGCCAGGCTGTCGAGCACACTATTGAACTCTACCCCCTCGATATCGACGACCAGGCGATCTGGATTTTCGACGATGAAGTGGTTGTACTTGAGCGGGGAGTCGAATTCGAGGGTGACTCGCGTGTAATCAGCCGCC
>DAIMCQ010000286.1:0-5846 GCA_036726285.1 Azonexus sp. | reverse complement strand
GGTGATCGAGACGGCGGCAGATTGCGCCAAGGCCCAGGCCTGCATTACTCAGGCGGTTGCTGCAGGGGCAATATTGCCCAGCGAAGGCGAAGCACTTGCCGGCCTGGTCGAGCAGCAGCGGCGTAGCCTGGAAACCAGCGATCTGGCCGAGCGTCTGGCTGCGATCGAAGAACAGTTGAAGGATCGGAGCAGAGCATGAGTGCCGTACTGCAGCGCCGAATGGCGAGACTCGAAGCTGCATTGAAGCCGAGGCTGGAACAGGGATTCACCGTGTTGATTGAGCCCGCATTCGAAGCGCCGGGAACCGAATGGCAGGCACATCGCCAAGCGGTTGAGACAGCCTTGCTGCGCGGTGATCGTGTCGGCGTCATTCGATCGCCGGACAGCATCGACCACGACCAGCATGAAGCCGGCGTCGAGTATTTCGAAAACGAATTTCACGCTTACCTGGCGGTGATGGCCAGCCAGAAATCCCAGCATGGCCGGGCCAATCGCCTGGCCGATGTTCTGGCATCCCTGAATGGCAATGTGTGGGGCGTTGTTGCCGATCCTGACGAAAGCGAGGATATGCAATGAGTACGATTTTGAAACGCCGTCTGCAGCGGCTTGAACAGGCCGCCGGCAAGGGCAAGCGCAGCGGAGGTACCACGACCCTCATTGAGCCGGCAGCCGATGCCAGTGAAGAGCAATGGCGCCAGTTCGAGATCCGGAAGGCCGAAGCCGAGGCAGCAGGCGGAACAATTGTGGTGATCCGTGCCTTGCAGCCGGCGAGGCCGATTGCCTACCGGGGGCGGGTGGTCATTGTTCCGCCGAAAATCCCGGCCGTGATCCAGGTCCGGCCGCAATCGAAGGAGGTAGCCAATCATGCGCACTGAATCCATCTCCCGCCGGCTGGCGGTGCTTGAGCCCAAGGTTAAGCCGAAGATATCCCTGCATGAACAGCGCTTGCTGGAAAACGAACGCTTTGCCAGGGTGCTGGATTCGCATGGTGTGAGCGCAGAGGCTTTCCGGCGTAACGGGCTGGGGGTGCTGCCCCGCGATCTGCTGCGCGCTCTGGTTGAGCGGTTGAGGATAGCTGCCGCTGTCGGGTAAGCGGTTGCTGACTGGCGAACCAGAATACTGGCCGTTGCCGCCACCCAACGGATTCGCCATGAACCAGCACCTTGCCACCGATGCAGTTCGGAAAGCCATCGAGCGCTACGTCGAGAAGCTTGGAGAGAACCGCTTCACGACCGCCGATATCGCCCGACACATGGGCGTCGATGAATACTCGGTGCGTGCTGCCGTGTCCTGGCTGGCCCGGTACAAACTGGTCGAGATCATCCCCGGTGTGCGGAGCAAGCGTTACTTCACGCCGCAGGCTGATCGTCGGCTACACAGTGACGGCTATTCGGTATCAATGTATCGACTCCGGGAGCCGGCCGGCGAGGTCGATTTTGGCGCCCTGAATCGGGCGTTTGGCCTTGCTTGAATCGTCCATCTCGCTGGCTATACTGGTCGCTCGTTCCATCGGGGGGCGAAGCTGGACGCTGTATCCGGAAACCAGGATCAGCGATTCGCGCTTCGGCAAGTTGAAGCACGGCTGCGCCTTGTTCTGCTCGTTGATATAGGACTGCTGAAAATTCAGCACTCCGTTTTCGCCGTGCAATTCGGCCAGCATCTTGCGGATATCAGCCATTACGTTGCGACGCTCCTTGCCAGTGAGTTCCGCAATCTCGCGGCTGCTCATAGTTAACTTCCTCAATCTGAGGAAGTGTTACCGCGTCTTGAAATGAAAACCCCGGCGCGTGGCCGGGGCTTTGTCATTCAGCGCAGAATCGGATTACATCCTGCGCTGTGGCGTCGTATTTGAATCCAAGCTGCGGGATCCCGTTACCGTCGATCAGCATGAATTCGCCGTGATTCTCCTGCGGGTTTATCCTGCGCGACTTCATTGCCCGGAAACCCAGGCGTTGCGCCATGCGACGAGCACGCGCTTCGAGGGCATGCGTTGAGAGTGAAATACAGTTCATGTGAGACTCCTTGGTAATGATGAAGGAGCCAGGGATACACAGTCATTTCGGCTGCACTGCTATCCCCTGGCGATCTACTCGCCAAACCTTTCCGCGACTCACGGCCGAAATGCAAGTTCATTGTAGGCAAACTCCATCGGAATGAAAACCCCGCCTCGGGGGCGGGGTGAAGTGAAGAACTAGCCCTGTTACAGGGCAAGCTTTTCGATTCATGCGGTGATCTTGATCCCGGCGTTATGCAAGGTCGACAAGCGCCATCCGCGGGTCTTCCGTGACATGTCGACGTCAGGTTCCGGAAGTCGATGGGCATTGACCCAGCGGCGTATAGTTTCACTGGTGACGCCCATGATTTTCTGCAGTTCGGGGCGCCAAATAACGCGATCTTGAATAGTTGAGTCCATGATGTCCTCGCTCGGTTAGTTGCTTACCTTTCAGAGTGGGAAGCAGTCAGGAAGTCGTAACTTCTAGTGCGACACAGCACAGGATCAGCAAGCTGGCGCCCTCGGCCGCTTCATTGGGTAGACAACTTCCCCCCAATTTGTTCAACGCATCCGCAATGAAGGTAAGAGCGCCGCGAACGTTTGCGGAGGTTTCATCGGGGTCGTCACCGCAGGCGATCAGCGGGTTGATTATCGAATGGCTGGCGGTGTTGCTCATTGCATCCCCTTCAGTGCCGCGCTGCAGGTTTCGATAACCGCGAACAGGCCGAAAGCCTGGTCACTGGTCAAAGCGACTCGTCCCTCATCGTCGCTTCCTTCCGTAAGTGCCCAGGCAAGAAAATCAAGCGCCGCCGAGACCTTCGACGTGTCGCCTTTCTCGTCGATCAAAGGGTTGATCATGGCTTCGCCCCTCCCTTGGTTGCCTTAGTTTCGCTCTCGCGCAGGCGATGGCCAGCCTCGGTGCTCAGACGGAATAGGCCGTTGATGTAATCGATCCGACTCGATATCGCGAACAGCAGCGTGGCTACGTCGCCGGCGCTGTTGAAATTCCCTGAATTGTTTTCGGGGCTGTCATTTGCCATCACCGTGCATCCGATCTCTTCAACAACATCGGAAAGGTTGCTGGCCAGGAATGACGCGTGCTCATCGAGGTCGGCGATTTTCTTCAACTGGCCTTCTTCCAAATGATCGGCGGCCTTCTCCCAAAGCATGGTCAGGGTGTCGAAATCTTTGCTCACAGTTCGCCTCCTTCGGTT
The DNA here is from genome assembly GCA_036726285.1 of Azonexus sp. Classification (GTDB taxonomy): domain Bacteria; phylum Pseudomonadota; class Gammaproteobacteria; order Burkholderiales; family Rhodocyclaceae; genus Azonexus. The sequence goes on along the minus strand of DAIMCQ010000286.1, from coordinate 2,639 downwards.
TCAGTGAATTTGGGCTCCAGTGCACGGACTGCTATTTGCAGTTCGGCCAGCGTCACAATCGCGTCATCGTCATTCGGATGGGCGGCGATGATCCGGCCAGCGGATACCTGGCTGCAGGTGACAATCGCGGCATGAATGGTGCGCTGCTCGTCGGCGTTGGCCTTCGCAACGTGAGCGGCTTTGTTCAGGGCTGCCGACAGCACGGTGCGGCGATACAGCACCGGTCCGATAACTTCGCAGAAGCCCTTCAGGCGTGCATCACATTCCTCGTATCGATTGTCATGGGCCAGGGCGATGAATTCGGCCAGAGCGGCATGGAGGGCATCGGCCGGCGTGCGTTTCTGGTCGGCCGGGAATGTCTCGGCGAGTAACCGCTGCGCCTCGGCCTTGCCCGTGGCGTTGGCTTCTTCTGCATTGACCAGGCGCAGGCGCTGGTTGTTGCCGCTGCGGGTGATGGAGGTGCTCATGCTGCCTCCTTTCCAAGCACTAGGCGTTTGGCAGCTTCGAAACGCCCAAGGGTGCTGATTTTTTCCCGAACAAACGCCTCGAATGCCTCTTTTTCGGAAAAGGTCATCTGGCCGCTTTCGTAGGCGATGCAGCAGCAGGCGACAAGGTTGTCAGAGGCGCTAACGCCGCCCCGATAGCCTTCAAAATCGTCTAGGCGAGAAAGCAATCCACCAAGATCTAGACCAAAGGTGGAGCCGTGTTCATCTATCACGTCGATGGAGATGGGGGTATCAAACCCGATGTTTCCACCAAGCCAACGGAGGCGACCGTTGCCGGCTTTGCTTGCCTCACGTTGCAGCGGAGAGAGGTAAATCGCTGCTGGTGCGGTGAAGTTCGATGTGACCTGTGTTTCGTTTCCCATAGTCGTTTCCTCAAGGTTGCCGCCGTCGTGCTGACCGGCGGTTATCGATCAGGCAGCCGCCAGTTGCCGGGCCAGGTAGTAGAGCCGTGTCGGAATGCCATGCCGTTCGCAGTAGCGGCGAGCGGCATAGCGTCCGATGGTCGGGTAGAGCCGGGCGGCGCGAAGGGCGACTGCGGCTTGCGGGTGCATGCTCATGGCGCGTACTGCCAGCCCGATGCGGTGCAGGTCGGCCTGGTTATCGCCTTCGGATTCGAAATTGCTGATTTGTCCCTTGAGGGGGGCGAGCTTGTCGACGGTGTAAATCAGCGAGACGGCGGTCTATGCAGCATTAAAACGTCGTGAGAAGAAGCTTGCGAAAGAGGCGGGGCAGCAGGCCTGCCCCTGCTGCGGCTCCATGGTGCCGGCCGAGAAGATCAACCGGGACGTGCTGAAGTAATGTTTCTGACCAAGGAAGAGCTCCATCAACTGACCGGCTACGTGCGATCAGCCGATCAGTGCAAATGGCTGGAAAAGCGCGGATGGAAATTTGAGCGCAGCGCAATCACCGGTCGACCTGTCGTACTCCGTAAGCACGTGGAAGAGATGCTTTCGCTTGCTGTTGCGAAAAAGGAGCCGGTCCGGCCGGAGCCAAAATTGAATTTAGATGGGATTCGAAAGAAGGACAAATGACTCGCTCAGAGCTAGTTGATGCGCTAGCGTCTCGGTTTCCCCAGTTGGTCCGGACCGATGCTGACATGGCTGTAGATCACATCCTTGGAGCGATCGGCCGGGCGTTGGCGCTTGGCCATCGCGTCGAAATCCGGGGCTTCGGTAGCTTCGCGCTCAACTACCGGCCGCCTCGAATTGCTAGGAATCCGAAGACTGGCGAAAAGGTATCTGTTCCCGGCCGATACACCCCGCATTTCAGGGCTGGGAAAGAATTGCGCGAGCGGGTGGATGGCAACTGATAACCGTCGAATGCCAACCTGTGTAGGTTGCGTTCATCACTACATCACGTACGACCCGGCATTCCGTTACGGTTGCCGGGCGTTCGGTTTTAAAAGCCAACAATCACCGATTCGAGTGGTTCAGGATGCATCGGCCCAGCAATGCAGATTGTTCGAGAAGCGTCTGTCCTAAATCACGCTCTGCGGATGTCGCTTTCGTCGCGCTGATTCGCGCTCAGAAGTAGTTTGGATGCTGACGTGGGATTCGAACCCCCAATCTGTTACTTCAAAAGCAGATGCGCGTAATGTGATCAGATTGGGTATTCGAATACCATTGAGCTTTGGTTCGGAGATGACGGAGGGATTCTATCTCTCAATGCCTATCAGCGCTTAGACGCGGTCACCCAAAGCCCATGATGAACCAGTACCTTGTTCGCAAGGCTGTTGAGGGGCGCTCGAGCCTTAACTCCAATGAGCTAATTTTGTGCGTTAAACTGATCGGAAAATTAACGCCTTGCCGTTACAATTCGCTCCCAAAAGGGAGTGGTATGCCGAAGGTTGTTTCGTTATTTTCCGGATGTGGTGGATCGGATGCTGGGGTGATTTCCGCCGGCTTTGAGGTGGTCATGGCCAATGACCTGCTTCCATATGCACGCGACGTCTATCTCACTAATCACCCGGCGACCGATTACGTGGTCGGCGACGTAGCGAAGATCGAGTCGTTCCCCGTGGCAGAACTGCTTGTCGGTTGTTACCCTTGCCAAGGCTTCAGTCAGGGCGGGCTGCGTGATCCCTCGCGCAAGATCAACACGCTGTATCTCGAATTTGCCCGGGCGCTACGAGCG
>DAIMCQ010000285.1:0-5871 GCA_036726285.1 Azonexus sp. | reverse complement strand
AACTGGGCATGCAGTTTGAGTCGGTCCCGCAGTTCGGCGGTATGTGCCGCGCTGTCATGCAGTCCGGTCGATTCTCGTGCTTCGTTCTGAATCCGCAGCTGCCCGCGCCAGGCGGTGAGCGTACCGGCAATCAGGACGACCAGGACCAGCAAGGGCAACAACCAGCGCGAGCCGTTGCGGCGAACGGTATTGGATGAAATAGCGGTGGTGCGCATGGCTGGGTGGGTCAATTCGAGCCGTTCAGGACGTTGGTCATTCGCTATCGGCACCAGCCGCTTCCTGCTGTTGCAGAGTCCACATCCGGGCGTAGCTGCCCCCGGCTTCGAGCAGTGCGTTGTGGGTGCCGCGTTCGATGATGTGACCGTCGCTCATCACCAGGATCTCGTCGGCGTTCATGACGGTGGACAGGCGGTGGGCGATGGTCAGCGTGGTGCGGCCAACGGCGGCGAGATCGAGTTGGCCCTGGATGGCGCGTTCGGTGGCCGAGTCGAGTGCCGAGGTGGCTTCGTCGAAGATCAGGATGGGCGGGTTCTTGAGTAGGGCGCGGGCAATCGCCACCCGTTGCTTTTCCCCGCCGGACAGCTTGAGGCCGCGCTCTCCCACCTTGGTCTCATATTTTTGCGGCAGCGATTCGATGAAATCATGCAACTGGGCTGCGCGGGCGGCGACGTAGACCTCTTCGCGGCTGGCTTCCGGGCGACCGTAGTTGATGTTGTAGAAAATGCTGTCGTTGAACAGCACGGTGTCCTGCGGGACGATACCGATCGCTGCCCGCAGGCTGTTCTGCCGGATGCTGCGCAGGTCGTGGCCGTTGATGCGGATGGCGCCGCCGGTGACGTCGTAAAAGCGATAGAGCAGGCGGGAAAGGGTCGATTTGCCGGCCCCGGAATGACCGACCACCGCCACCGAGCGTCCGGGGGCAACGGCGAAGCTGATGTTCTTGAGGATGGCGCGGTCGGGGTCGTAGGCAAAGCTGACCGCATCGAAATTGATTTGCAGCGGGCCGCTGGGCAGTTCGCGGGCGTCGGGGGCATCGGCGATTTCGCGATTGGCCTTGAGCAGGTTGAACATGCGCTCGATGTCGGTCAGCGCCTGGCGGATTTCGCGGTAGACGATGCCGAGGAAATTGAGCGGCATGTAGAGCTGGATCAGGAAGGCATTGACCAGGACGAGGTCGCCGATGGTCATCCGGCCATCGACCACGCCGCTGGCGGCGCGCCACATCATGGCCGTGACGCCGAGCGCGATGATCGCCTGCTGGCCGAGGTTGAGCAGGGCCAGGGTTTTCTGGCTGCGGGTGGCGGCCTCTTCCCATTTGATCAGTTGCTCGTCGTAGCGCCGGGCCTCCCAGGCCTCATTGTTGAAATACTTGACCGTCTCGTAGTTGAGCAGGCTGTCGATGGCCCGGCTGTTGGCGGCCGAATCGTTTTCATTGACGGCACGGCGGATGTCGATGCGCCAGTTGCTGACCTTGACGGTGAAGACGATGTAGGCGAGCAGCGAAATCGCGGTGATGACGACGAAGCCGGCGTCGTATTTGACGAACAGGATGCCGAGTACCAGGCCGATTTCGACCAGGGTCGGCAGGATCGAATAGAGGGTGTAGGAAATCAGGCTGGAAATCGAGCGCGAGCCGCGTTCGATATCGCGCGAGACGCCGCCGGTCTGTCGTTCCAGATGAAAGCGCAGGCTCAGTGAGTGGAGATGGCCGAAGACCTCGAGCGAAACCTGGCGGACGGCGCGCTGGGTGACCCGGGCAAAAAGAATTTCCCGCAACTCGGTAAACAGCGAGGTCGAGAAGCGCAGCAGGCCATAGAGCGCCAGCAGCAAGACGGGCAGGGCTAGCAGTTGCTGGCTGCCGGACAGGCCGTCGATCATCTCCTTGAAGACCATCGGCACGGTGACGTTGGCGATCTTGGCCCCGATCAGGCAGCCGAGCGCGGCGATGACGCGCAGGCGGTAGCGCCACAGATAGGGGAACAGCGTACGCAGGGTCAGCCAGACATGGGATTCGGCCAGTGGTTCGCCGCGGGGTGGTTTGGGAAGAGCGGAAGCGCGGCGCATCGGTGGCCTGTTCGGATGGTGGAGCTGGAGTGAGGGGGAGCAAAACCGGGAATAGCCGCCAGTATATGAAAACTGGCCGCTTTCCGCGAAAATCAGGCTTCCATTTGAGTTTGGACAAATTATGTCTGGCGAACCGCTCTCCCTTCCTGAAAAACACTCAACGCTGCGCGTCGTCCCGATGCCGGCCGATCTCAACCAGAACGGCGATGTCTTCGGCGGCTGGGTCATGGCCCAGGTCGACGTGGCTGGCGCGATCCCCGCGATGCGCCGGGCACGGGGCCGGGTGGCAACGGTGTCGGTCAATTCCTTCCTCTTCAAGCAGCCGATCTCGGTGGGCGCTATCGTCAGTCTCTACGCCGAGATCGAGCGGGTCGGCAAGACCTCGATCACGGTGCGGGTCGAGGTCTATGCCGAGCGCAACTATGCCGATCCGGTCATCGTCAAGGTGACAGAGGCGGAACTGACCTACGTCGCCATCGATGCCAGCGGCAACAAGCGCCAGGTTCCGGCCGAAAATTCGGCCGAAATGGAATAAAATCGGGCAGTTAATTTACCGGCCCGCCTTTCGGGGAGCGAATCGATGAAAAAAATGACGTTGCGTACTGTCCCAGCCATGCTGTTGCTAGCCTTTTCCGGCGTCGCATCGGCGGCGGCGTTTCAGCTCTGGGAGCAAAACGCCAGCGGCCTCGGCAATGCCTATGCCGGTTCGGCCGCGGTCGCCGATAACGCCAGCACGATTTTCTTCAATCCGGCCGGCATGACCCAAACGCCCGGACTGCAACTGTCGGCCGGAGCGGTCGGCGTCGGCGCCTACTACGAGTTCCGCAACAGCGGTTCGACGACGACCGGCGGCGACGGTGGCAATGCCGGCGGCTGGGCGGCGGTACCGAACGGCTATTTCTCGGCCCAGGTCACCAACGATCTTTTCCTGGGCTTCGGCATTTCCGTGCCTTTCGGGTTGGCGACCGAGTACAACGACAGCAACTGGATTGGCCGCAACCAGTCGCTGAAGTCGGAAATCAAGACGGTCAATTACAACCCGTCGGTGGCTTACCGGATCAATGACAAGGTTTCGCTCGGTTTCGGCATCAATTACCAGACGATCAATGCCGAGATGACCAACATGACGCCGGTGGGCCTTTATCGGGTCAAGGGCGACGATTCGACCTGGGGGTGGAATACCGGGGTCTTGTTCACCTTGTCGCCGGCCATGCGGGTGGGCGTGTCCTATCGTTCGACCATGGATTCCACGCTGGAAGGCACCCGGTCCGTTGGCGGCGTATCGCGTGCGGCGACGGCCAACATCAAATTGCCGGATACCTTCATCCTTTCCGTCTGGCAGCAGGTCTCCGACCGTTGGGAGGCGATGGGCGACCTGTCCTATACCAACTGGAGTACCGTCGACAAGCTGAATATCAGCTCGTCGGCCGGCACCGATGTCGAGAAATTCGGCTACAAGGACTCCTGGCGTTTTGCCTGGGGGGCGGCCTACAAGGCGACCGATGCCGTCAAGCTGAAGTTTGGCCTGGCCTACGACCGTACGCCGGTGACCGGCGCCGACCGCTCGGCCCGCGTTCCGGATAACGACCGTGTCTGGTTCTCGCTCGGCGGGCAATGGAATGCCGGCAAGTTCGGCAAATTCGATCTCGGCTATTCCTACCTTTACGTCAAGGATCCGAGCATCAACCAGAGCAAACTGGGGAGCACCTTGCGCGGCCAGTATGATGAAAGCGCCCATCTGATCGGCGCGCAGTACTCGGTCGGCTTCTAGGTTTTGCGTGGAAATAGCGGGTATCACGATGGGTTTGCGGGAGGCGGTGATCGGCTTGATCACGCTGGTCGCCGTTTATATCGTCTTCGTGCTGCTGCGCATGCTCCTGCTGAACAAGCGGCCGGCGCCCCTGCCCGAGCCGATCCCGCCGAGCTTGATGGCGGAGCCGGATAAAGCCCCCGTGACCGAACCCGCTGCGTCCGCTGTTCCTCCCGCCGAAGCCTGGGAGCAGGCGCGGGAAGGTCTGGGCGATGAAATGATGCGCCAGGGCTTGGAGCTCGAATTCGCCCAGTTGCGCGAGGAAGTCGATGCCATTCGCGGCGAACTCGCTGCGCTGCGCGACGACATGCAGCAGGAACTGGCCCATCTGCGCGCCGGCCAGAGTGTTTCCCCGATCTATGGCGATGCAATGCAGATGGCGGTGGCCGGCTACGAGCCGGCCATGATCGCCGAACGTTGCGGTATTGCGCGTGCCGAGGCCGAACTGGTGGTAGCGTTGGCCAAGAGCCAGGAACGTTGAGGCAAGCGATGAACGAGAAAAGTGAGGCCGGGACAAGCGACGATAGCGCCAGCGAATTGCGCAACAAGTTGATCAAGCGCCTGGCGGTTGCTGGCGTGCTGGTTGCCGTGCTGCTTGGCGTGCTGGCCTTCTTCGATTATTTATCGACGGCGCCCGAGGAACCGGAAGAAGCGGTATTCACCAAGCCGGTTCCGGTGCCCCCGAAAAAGACGGTTTCGCAACCGGTGACGCCGACCACCGAACTGCCCGAACCGCCCGCGCCGCCTCCGGTCGCAGCCGAAACCCCGGCACCGCCGCAGGTCGCCCCCCAGCCGGCTGCAGCAGCCAAGCCGGAAGTGCATGCCGAAAACAAGCAGGAACCCAAGCAGGAACCCAAGCAGGAACAGCGTCCGGCCAATGCCGTTTCGCCAGCGCCGGCCAAGGTGCCCTTGTCAGTCCCTGAAGCCAAGCCCGTACCCAGTTTGAAACCGGTACGCCCGGTGCCCGAGATGACCGCTGCGCCGACCCCGTCCGTGACCGAAACGCCGCCGCCGGCACAGAAGCCGGCCCGTGTTGTCGAGAGTCAGCCGGCAGCGGTGGTGCCGCCCACCGGCGTTTCACGTCTCTTCTCGGGCTTTCTGCTGCAGGCCGGCGTATTCGCCAGTCCGCAACGGGCTGAGGAATTGCATGCCAAGCTGACCCTGAGCGGCGTGCCATCGACCTTGGAGACCCGCGTCCAGGTCGGCCCTTTCCGGACCCGGCAGGAAGCCGAAGCGGCACAGGCCAAACTCAAGGAACTGGGCGTCGATACCGTGCTCGTGCCGCCGCGCGGCAAGCACTAACTCAAGCTTTCAAGGCATCCCGGGCAGGCGGGGCAAGCCCAGGCTGCGCCGGACGTCGCGGTGCAGACGGGCGGCGTCGTCAAACGCCGAATTACCGCGTCGCGGTTCCTGGTAGTAGCGATCGTCGCGGCCACCGTAATGACGGCGATCATATTCGTAATAGACATTCGGCGACGGACCATAACGGTAGGTCGGGTAGGTCTCGACATAGACGGGGGCCGGCCGGTAACCCACTGGATATACCGGTGCCACGGTACAGGCGCCGAGGCTGGCGAGCAGCGCCACGGTAAGGCTAAGGCGGACAATCGGTGTGGGCAGTCTCATTTTTCTGAATCCGTTATGTTCGTATCCAGTTAACGCGGCAAGTGCAGGCCCGGCTGACTGCGAAACCGGGCCTTTTTGTAACGCCGCGTATCAAAGTTGCAGTTCGGCGACTGCTTTCAATCCTTGGGCGATATTGTCGCGTGCTGCGTTTTCGACGGCGAGGCGCAGGCGTTTGACGGCCGCGAAGGCATCGCCTACGGTTGCTGTCCCGGTCGATTTGACCGACTTGCGCAGGACGACGCTGTGGTCCGAGGCCTTGGTCAATGACCAGGCAGTCTCCAGCTCAACCGTGAAAGTCGTACCGAATACCGGCTTGGTCAGGCTGCTGACCCGGACGTTCAACTCGTATTCGCCACCACTGCCCTGAATGA